>JBKQMP010000132.1:0-5910 GCA_052146665.1 Dissulfurispiraceae bacterium | reverse complement strand
ATCCTATACAGCTGCAGATATGGAACATCCTTTCAAGGAGAATTTTTCCGAGAGAAACCATGAGGGGACGGATGTGGGATAGACTGTTGTCGCGAATCTTAAACTATTAATTTGCGCGTTCAAGCAGTACAAGACTGATGAAAAGGTTCGAAGGGGTAGCTTCATGAAATTTAGCGGTCGGAAACAGAAGAAAAGCTTGCTTAGACTGGCAAAACCGTATGTAATATCATATTTGAGTTGCTTTAAGAATAGGGGGGTTTTTCGGGATCTTGAGACCTTCTGTATGTTTATCGGATATGCGAGAAGTGGACATAGTCTTGTTGGCGCGTTAATTGACGCGCATCCGCATGCGCTCATGACACATGAATTAGATGCGTTGACATATATACAGCAAGGCTTCAGTAAAGAGCAAATCTATTCAATGATTATGCGCAAGTCAAAAGAATTTGCAGAACAGGGAAGAAAAGATAGTGATTACACATATTTTGTTCCAAATCAATGGCATGGCACGTACAAGAAAAAGTTACTTGTGATAGGTGACAAGAAGGGTGCTGGGTCATCAAAAAGAATCGGCAACAATCCAAAACTCCTTGATAAACTGTATAAAACTATTGGACGCGGCATTAAATTTATTCACGTCATACGGAATCCTTATGATAATATCAGTACCATATCGAGGAGGAGTAAAGGAAATGATTTAAGGGCGAGCATTAAACGCTATTTTTCCAAGTGTGAAGCGGTAATGAAGATAAAGGAACGGGTGGACCCCGCTGCCATTCTGGATATACGGCATGAGTCGCTTATCAAGAATCCGAGGAAGGCCGTCACACAGATCTGTGATTTCCTGGGATTGGAACCGTTCGAGGACTATGTTAAGGACTGCGCCAGCATTATTTATGAATCGCCGCACAAGAGCCGATACAAAGCCGAATGGACAGACGAACTGATCGCTCTTGTCGCACAAAAGATGAGCAGGTACCCGTTTTTGGAAGGTTACTCCTTTGAAGAATAGAAAATGGTAGGACCATGGGGACAAGTTCTAAAAAAAGATTAAAGAAACGTAGCCTAGTCAATCTCGTAAGATTATACATAACCTCATGTATTGACAGATTGATAAACTCAAAAGAAATCGTTGAAGCTGAAAGGACGTTTAAGGATGTACAAACTTATTGTGTGTTCATCGGATATGCGAGAAGTGGACACACTCTGGTTGGCGCCTTAATTGACGCGCATCCGAATGCGATGATATCAAATGAGTTAAATGCGTTGAGATATGTCAGGGCGGGATTCAACAAATGGCAGATTTATTCCATGATACTGAAGAAATCTGAAAAATTTGCGAGAAAAAAAGGAAGAGCAGGCCCAGACTATACTTATTTTGTCCCTAATCAATGGCATGGCAGATACAGTAGATTAATCGTGATAGGCGATAAGAAAGGGGACGATTCAGCCAGTAGCTTGGCAACAAGTGATAAGCTACTGGAGAAATTGCAAAAGACCATTAATTCGGAGATCAAATTTATTCACGTCATACGGAATCCTTATGATAATATCAGCACCATATCGAGCAGGAGTAAAAATGATTTAAGGACAAGCATTGAGCGGTACTTTTCTCGGTCTGAAGCGGTAGTGAAGATAAAGGAACGGGTGGACCCCGCTGCCATTCTGGATATACGGCATGAGTCGCTTATCAAGAATCCGAGGGAGGCCGTCACACAGATCTGTGATTTCCTGGGATTGGAACCGTTCGAGGACTATGTTAAGGACTGTGCCAGCATTATTTATGAATCGCCGCACAAGAGCCGATACAAAGCCGAATGGACAGACGAACTGATCGCTCTTGTCGCACAAAAGATGAGCCGATATTCATATTTGGAAGGATACTCCTTTGAAAAATAAACCGCCGGCATGTATGCCTCGGGAAAGGGCCTGGAAGCATGTGAAGCGAATGGGTCTGATTGAAAAAGCCTGATCATACAAGAAAATTTGCTAAAAGAGATGTAAATAGAATAACAGGAAGATTCTAACAGCCGCCTCATATCCGGAAGAGGGTTCTAAGACTGTTTCGTTACTACATTGTAAGTGAAGATGAAGATCATATTGCAAATTAATTAGCTGCAACAAGCCAAGTTAGAGCCGCGTTCAGCATATAGCAGAGTCATCGGTCAATTTTCTAAAATAAAGAATAGCTATACTTCTTAATTAATTACCCCGATATGGCCACTCAATCTGTGTGAGGTATGATATCACTCCCTAGATAGTTTCAAAGAGTCACGGTCCAGTGTTATTATTAATGAAGAGGACTTAATCGTAAATAGAAAGACTGGAACAAGTATCAAATGAAGAATATCATTCTTATATCTATAGACAACCTGCGTTTTGACTGCGTCGGCTACCAGCCGGACAAAAAGGAACTTGTAAAATATGATGTCCTCAGAACTCTGGAGACCCCGACACTTGACCGTATCGCGGAAAGAAGTCTCTGTTTTACCAAGTGCATCAGCACCAATACTTATACTACCGCAGCACATGCAAGCATGCTCACGGGGCTGTATCCACCGGAACACGGGGTAAGAGCATTTTATCAACAAAAAATCTCAAAAGATGTACACACATTGGCTGAGATCCTTAAGGTATTTGGCTATGAAACGGTGATGATGACAGACGTTGCAAGTCTCTTCCAACCCCTTGAACTGCATAGAGGCTTTGATCATTTCTTTCACAATGACGACATTGGACTATTCAAGTTTCTTGACGAGAACAAGGCAAAGAAACTTTTTATATTTTTGCATTTCTATGACGTTCATTCACCATTCCTCCTTTCAAAAAATCCACAATACATTAATGATGAATATGTCACCGCTATCACAGCCCTTTATAGGAAATATAATCTTGAGATGCATCAGCCCAGAAAAAAGAATCACAAAAAATACAGAAAATTGTGGCTGGACTTAATTAACCATATAGGTTACGCAAGTCACGAGACCTTTTTCCCGCTCTATGGGCGGGGAGTCTCATGGTTTGATCAGGGGCGTTTCCAGTGCTGTGTGGACCGATTAGGGGCTATGAACTTACTTGAGGATTCCATGCTGGTCATTGCCTCTGATCATGGAGAAGGAAAATCTCTCCCTGAAAATCCTAGTAAGTTCGACCACGGCGGTTGTCTTTTCGATAGTGTTATCAGGGTTCCTCTTATGATTTGCCATCAGGATTTTTCTCCACGGCTAATAGAAGATACTGTTTCTATCGTTGACATTGTTCCGACGATTTTAGATTTAGCTGTTAACGATCGCGTCAAAGATCAACTTTCCTATCCCCTTAGCGGCATCCCTTTAACTACCTCTGAGAAAAATCATGAACGTTCTGTTTATTCAGAGACATGGTGCCCGGAAAAACGAAGTTTTAAGGTCCCTGAAATCTTCCCCTCTAATTTTTTGTACCAGAGGTCTGTAAGGAAGAACGTGAGTAAATTCATAATGCAGGGTAACCCAGAATCCAGCGATTTTGAAGGAGACACGCAGAATGTTAGTCAAGAGGAGTTTGTTAAGAATGTTTACCGGGGGTTGCTCTTGAGGTTTGAGGGATTTACAGAATACCTTCAGGCCCTCAACGATCTTAAAGAGAAAAAGATGACGAAAGATAGCTTTTTAAGAAAAACAATAAATTCTCTTGAATATAGATCAAAGAATCGATATGTCATGTATGATTTAGTGGAAGACCCCTTTGAGGATAACCCTGGTAAAATTGATGGAACATCTCTCCTCAGTGGTGAAGCAAGAAACAATTTTGACGCCATCTTACGCATATCAGGGAATCCTGTGCAATCAGACGATATTTTCCCTCAAGACGACGAGATAATTAGAGAGATCGTGAAGAAGGCATTTAACCAAGACTGGAAAGAAAAAGCGGATCTCTTAATTGACAACAAACACCTGCTCACCTGTCTCATGGAAGACTTCATCATTCAAAAGAAATTGAACAATATTCGCCGCAAAAATAAAGTCGTTAGAAATTTCTTTACATCAGAGGAATTCAGTCGTTTCTTATACGACAGGATGAATAACCTAAACAGCAAGTCATTTATTGTGAGAAAGATACTAACTAGCCTTATCCCATACGATAAACTCCATAAGATATATTTTTCTTTAATCAAAATCTTTCCAAGGCACACGAAGACAGGCAAGTGGTTGTATAGATTTATGACAAGAGTCATGTATAGTTAAATGAATATTCTCTTCGTAACGCCTTATTTGCCCTATCCGCCTGTTTCCGGGGGACGGTTACAGACATTTCTGAGGCTTAAATATTTAAAAAAAAGAGGACACTCTGTATTTCTGGCAACGCTTGCTCGCTCAAACGAACAAAACGATGTTGTTGAATTGCAATCCTACCTCGATGATATTGAATACATTGTTAGTAAGCCAGATATTACCAAAATAAAATATCTTTTCAGGAAATCGCTTCTCTATGAGATTTTTACTTACGACAGACAATTTGGGGAAAGACTGAAGTCTTTCGCTCATGCAAAAAAGATAGATGTGGCTGTCTTTGAAGGGCTTGGAGCTGCCCTTTATAGGGATTTTGTTAAGGAGACACCATCAGTTATTTATGAGCATAATGTTGAATACGAAATTACGGGACAACTTGTATCACGGCTAAGACAATCGCCGTTGAAGATATGGGAGGGCAAGTTAGACGAAAAGATGAAGAACCTTTACTTATGCCTCTTTGGTGGAAGGGAAAAAAAATTAGTGAGGAAGCTTGAGATGACGTCATTAAGAACTTTTGATCTATGTTTAACGTGCTCTAGAAGCGATGCATCTGCTTTGAGAAAAGATATTGCCGGACTCGTCCCATTGACAATTCCCTGGTGTATTGAAAGTGCGGCGGAATACAACGAACCGGAAGAGAGAGAGCAATATAACCTCCTTTTTGTGGGTTCCATGCAATGGGAGCCGAATAGGGATGCAATCATATGGTTTGCGAAGCGAATTTTTCCTCTCCTCAAAAAAGAGATAGATAATATCAAGCTATTGATAGTGGGAAGTTGCATGTCTAAGGAGATTCAGAGGTTGGATAATGGGAAAGACATTCTGGTGAAGGGCTATGTTCCCGAGATTTCAAAGGCATTGCTGGAGGCCGACATTTTTATAGCACCACTTCGCCTCGGTAGCGGGGTTAATGTGAAAGTCCTTGAGGCGATGGCCTATGGAGTCCCTGTCATTACCACATCAAGAGGAGCGGAGGGGCTGGAAGCTGAGAACGGAGAGCACTTCCTGATAGCGGACACCCCCGAACAATTTAGAGATACGACTAAACGTTTGCTGGAGAATCGACAAATGAGAAGATCATTTGGAATGAAGGCACGAGAATATATTTTGTCATACCACCGACCTGATAATGTGATAGATGAGTTTGAACAGGCTCTTTTCAAGGTTAGGGATAATCATGGATGATCTTGAACAAGGAGATCTGCCCCGTTATGGCGCTGAACGATAAGTCCACAAGTATTGGACAAGTTTTTTGGGAAGATACAACGCTTTAGAATGTAACAGAGAGATGAGTTGACGCTAGAAAGGTGGTAACCAGTGAGAACAACAACAGCTATTGTCACCCATTACGGAACTGGGGGTTCGCTCTTCTACGCGCAGCGATGTGCTATTGCATTCGAAAAGAAAGGTTATCAGGTGCTCTTTTATCTTCCCCCGGATACTGATCTTGGAATTAAGGATAAGTCACTATGCCGCTATATTCTAAAAGAGCCATCCACTCCTTGTTCTTTTTGTAAGATCAAATTGTTTAAATATCTTCTTCATCTATCAAAATATATCTATAATTCCTTTGTTTTCAGGCCAGAAGAGCATTTTAAAGTGGTTCATATTCTATTTCCTTTTTATCTTACCGACTGGA
>JBKQMP010000131.1:0-83534 GCA_052146665.1 Dissulfurispiraceae bacterium | reverse complement strand
CAGAAATTGCCAATTGTCACTTATTGCAGAAATTACCAATTGTCACTTATTGCAGAAATTGCCAATTGTCACTTATTGCAGAAATTGCCAATTGTCACTTATTGCAGAAATTGCCAATTGTTACTTGTTGCAGAAATTGCCAATTGTTACTTGTTGCAGAAATTGCCAATTGTTACTTGTTGGCATCCATGCCTGTTCGCATTGTGCTGTCACACCGCCAGCAGGGCCAAGATTGAGTACGAGCAATGAAGGGGGCGTAAGCTGCGACATAGCATTGCGAGTAAAACAGCCTGAGCAGTTGAGAGTTGCAGATTGAATTTGTTTTCTCTGCATTGGGACAAGATATAAAAAGTCATGGAGTTTAATAGCAAAATGAGTTCCTTGACACGCGACAAAGTACAGTCATATGATTATCGGACAATTAATTATTGGGGGTTGTCAATGACTGGAAACATCCGTTGTGCAAGGTGTGGGAAGAGACGCACTACAGTTACCTGTCCCGTGTGCAGTGAGTCGAGATGTTATATTTCTGTGTACTTCAACAAAAAACATCACCGTATATGGCATTACAAAGCAGATAATATGCCCCTCGACTATGCTCGTGCGGAGCGCCAGTTAACGGTTATTCGGACTCAAATAGAGAGCGATAAATTTGACCCTGAAGAGTGGACAAAAGGAAAGATAGCCGAGCGAGAATTTAGCTTAAAAATAGAACTCTGGCTAAGGCAGCGGGCCGAAGATTGCACTGCTGGGGAAATTGCGCCTGAGACGCTGCGACTGTACCGCAGCTATAATAAAAACCATTTTGAGCCTTTTTTTAAAGGGATGGATGTTATCGACATTAAAGACGAGACCTTAAAAGATTTCAAGGATGTTGTGCGCAAGAAGCCACTGTCCCTGAAAATGAAACGCAATATCTTAGCTATATTTCATGTGTTTCTGGTATGGCTAAAAAATGAAGACAAGAGCATTAAGGATATCCCCATTAAGCCCGTCATTGAAGGTGATGACACCGTTACAATAAAAGTAACAGAATACGAAGACCAGAAGACCATACTTCAACGTATCCCTAAAGAATACGTCGAGCCGATAGAATTTATGATGGAAACAGGACTAAGACCTGGTGAAGTCTGCGCCTTGTGGATATCAGATATATCGCTCTCGAGGCAAGAGGCGACAATACAAAGGACATATTCAGGGCATGTATTGAAAAATACGACAAAAGGCAGAAACAAGAAGTCCATACCGCTGAGTGACAGGGCGATAGAAATAATTCAAAGGAATATGAATAACCGAGTTGGAAATGTGCCGTTATTCATCAATCCGAGAACAGGCCGTGGATTCAAGACAAAAACGCTACAAAACGCATGGGCGCAATATAGCGGCCTAAACAGCGAAATACATCTGAAAGATGCAACGCGGCATTCCTTCTGCACTCAGATTGTCGAAAGTGGAGCGTCACAGTTAGAAGCAATGGCCCTTATGCGTCACACCGACATAAGAAGTACGCTAAAATATTACCATGCTGACACCAAGAAATTGCGTTATCTCGTAAACAGACGAGGAAATGTTCAGGACATCAGTTACCGAACGGGTACTGAACGAGAAAAATAGCAAAAAAGCTAATAAAATCAAGCGGAGGGGGTGAGATTCGAACTCACGGTAAGGGTTGCCCCCTACAACGATTTTCAAGACCGCCGCTTTCAACCGCTCAGCCACCCCTCCATTGAAGATCGACAACCCTCGACGATGATTAGTGACAAAACCCAGTAACAGGCAACATGAAGGCAGGCCTATGTTATCAAATGCGGTCCATAATTTTCTACTTATAGCTTTAATAATGCCAAGCCGGACGCAGGGTCAAGTGCCCTGACAGCATTCACCCCTTTTATCTCGATGATTATTGCCTCAAGCACGAGAAAGGTTTCCGACATCTCTCTCAGGCAGCCGACTCTCACCTCATCACGCTTCCCAAATGCGCCGTGAAAATGAATTTTAGGTTCATCATTCTGCCAGAAAATCGTTCCAAGACCGACTACCTCATGACTCTCCTTTATTTCCCTCCATATCGGCACAGGTGGCAAGTCCTCTTTCTCAGGGCCCACTACGATCTTCCCACCCTTCATACCTCCAACAAGATAGACTATACCCGCCCTGATATTCTCTTCTTTCGCGATATCGATGAGTCCCTGCAAAACATTTTCTCCGTCCTCAAACCTTGCCACGGCTATTCTCCCTGCCTCACCAAGTTGATATTTCATCGTTCCTCCATAAATTTGTTCGTCTCGCGCAAATCAATTCCGCAAGATAAAATCTGCTTTTCCAACTGTTATGATTCATAAGTAATGGTTTTGACGGCATTATAGACCACTTCTACTGATATGCCACTCATACATCTAATATCTTTACACTTCTTCTTATAACAAGGAGCGCAGTCAATTTCGGACGTAATGATTGTGTGGTTACTACCATAAGGGCCAGTCCTAACGGGGTTTGTCGGTCCAAAAAGGGCAATCACAGGAATGCCCAGCGCAGCAGCTATGTGCATGGGCCCTGAGTCATTACTTATGACATAACTGGCTCCCCTTATTATAGATATGAGTTCCTTCAGGTCAGTCTTGCCCGCCATGGATAGGGCTTTCCCTTTTGACTCAGTCTGTATGTAGTGAGCTATTGCCGCGTCAGAAGGGCTCCCGACCAGGACACTTTTCATGTTGAGCATTGATGCAAGACTGCCGAATCTTTCTTTAGGCCATCTTTTTGTTTGCCATCTGGCACCCGGAATTATCACTGCATATTCGCCCAATACCTTTTTAAGGTTCTTAATTTTTTCGGTATCATTTATAAGTGGTAACGGGAAACTTACCCCTTGGGAGTCGCAACCGAGGGTAGAGGCGATCTTTAAATATCTGTCTACCGCATGAACATTTCTCCCTCCTTCAACCTTATGAGTGTAAAACAGGTTAGCACCTTCCTTCGCCTCATTGAACCCGATTCTGAGCGGCGCTCGCGTAGCGTATGCGATCAAACCACTTCTTAGCAGTCCTTGCAGGTCTATGACTAAATCGTATGATTCATTCTTAAGCTCACTTAGAAGAGTTCTCATTTCCAAGAGCGTCTCGGGTATTTTCCCCTTCCTTTTCCACTGATCTTTATTGATGATCAAGAGCTTAGCCACCATCGGATGGTGTTCGAGTACTTCTTCAAACCCTTTCGCGACAACCCAATGGATTTTGGCATCAGGAAAAGTCTGAGATAAAGCCAGGAGAACTGGCAGACTGTGGATAATGTCGCCTAGCGAGCTTGGTTTTACAACAAGAATTTTACTAGGATTATTCTTGAGACTGATTTGTCGCATCTGAAATTATAACCCTTGCTGCATCTGTTAAGTTTTTGACAATGAAGTCAGCATTTAACGAGTCTCGGTCTTTCCCTGTGGTAACTAGTATACTTTTGGCGCCGACAGCTTTTGCCAGGAGCATATCCTCATTCTTGTCGCCGACGACATATGATCTCTTAGGATTAATCTTGTATTTTCCCCTTGCCAAGGATACCATGCCGGGTTCAGGTTTTCTGCAGGGGCAATGATCATCGGGCGAGTGCGGACAATAGTAAAAATCATCAAATCCGTATTTACTGATAAAAATATTGTTAACCTCTTTAACAAAGGCTTCATCTATGATCCCCCGGAAAATACCGGACTGATTCGAAATACCTATCAGGAGAAACCCTTGCTCCTTCAAGAGTTGTAAACTAGTTATTTCAGGGAATACCTCAAAATCCTCCCATCTGCTGAGGTAGTTAGAATCCTTGCATAATGTCCCGTCCCTGTCAAAAAAAACTGCCCTTGTTGAGGGGATTATCTTTTTAACTTCGAGAAAGACTTCATCTGCCGTAATACCGTACATACACTGCATATCATTTTTCTTGCAGGTACGTTCAAAACAGGGACTGCATGAAACATTTGATCTCACCATCACATTTCCATTTCCAACTGGACCTGTCAATAGCGGATCGGTAGAACCGAAGAGGGCTACTAAGGGAGTGCCGACTGCATAGGAAACATGCATTGGACCTGAATCATTAGTGAGAAACGCATCACTTTCCGATATCAATGAGATGAGTTCCCTCAGGGATGTTTTTCCTGCAAGGAGCAATTTATTCTCGAGGATGTTCTTGCCAATCTCCTGCACAATATCGAGTTCTTTTGTGCTACCAAAGATTACCACGCTGCCACCAGTGTCTTTTGTGAACCAGTTAGCAACATCGGAAAACCTCTCAGGAAACCACCTTTTTGCAGAACCATAGGTGGCCCCAGGATTTATTCCTAGTAGAGGTCCTCTTAATCCAGACAGTCTGTCCCTAGCCCACAGGCGCTCTTCAATTGACAAATAGATCCATGGATAGGCAGGCGGCGCTTTTATCCCAATGGCCTCCAGAAGGTTCAGATAGTATTCAATGTGGTGAACTCTTCTATCGTCATTCTTAAAAGGAACTCTTTTCGTAAGAAGATATCCCCTACTGTCCCTGTCATAGCCAATCCTTTCAGGGATCCTGGCAAGATAAGAGATTAACGCTGCATCGAATGCATTTTGTAAGAGAATGGCCTCTGAAAAAGACCTTCTTCTTAACATGTTCGCAAGCCGCAGTTTGCCTAGAAGTCTTCTAAAGCGATCTTCATATAGTATCACCTCGTCTATATGGGGATTTCTGACAAACAATGGAGCTACAGAAGGGTTAACGAGCAAGCTCATCGGCGACCCGGGATAGGCCTGTCTTATCGCTCTTAAGGCGGGCATGGTCATCACTGCGTCACCTATCCAGTTAACACCGCGAACGAGGATCTTATGGTAACTTTTCGCATCCATTTTCAAATAGTTTAACATTTTGGGCTTTCGAATCACTAAGAGCCCCGAATGCCTCTTGACAGAGGTTGTATTATTTTGTAATATTTCTTTATTAATAATTATTCTAATATGAGAAAAACCAAAAGTCTCGAGCAGTCATAAAATGTCGAGCACCGTCATGGCGACGGCGATTTATATTGAGACAGATGATATGAAGTTTTAACAAGATTGAAGCAAATCATGAATTTAGCGTTAAAAAAATATAAGGATCTTGGTCTCAAATTAACCCCGCAGAGACTGGCAATACTCAATTACCTGGATGGCAATGTCAATCACCCCTCTGCAGATGAGATATACAAGGCAATATCAAAAGCTTTTCCTACGATGTCTTTTGCAACAGTTTATAATACTCTAGAGGCCCTTAGGAAAATAGGGAGTATTACTGAACTCTCTGTGGATTCTCATAGGAAGCGCTTTGATCCCAATACCGAGATTCATCACCATTTGATGTGCATAAAATGCGGGAGAATACTGGATATCAAAATTGCTTTCGAACTTGCGTTGCCTGATAGCCAGGTGAGCGATTACGAGATCACCGGAAATCATGTTGAATTTTATGGCAAATGTCCTGAGTGCAAGTCCGCAGGTAACGGACAGTGACAAGTATGTTTTTCATGCTGAACGATGTTGAATGATTTTTTGAGCTTTCACGTAAGGAGGTGATTCGACGGTGATCTTTAAGTGCAGCAAATGTGGATGCACAAAAGAAGGCAAATGCAAACCCCAGAAATGCCCAGCATGCAGTGAAAAAGGCACTATGCAGAAAGCGTAACCATTTGTTCAACAATGAGTCATAGACTCTAAAATAATAATTTCAACAAAGGAGAGTTGATCATGAGTGAGATTTGTTGTGGCATAAAGGTGGGACAAACGGTCCCAGATTTTGAACTCGAAACGTATGAGCCAGGAACGGGTAAATTCGGAAAATTCAGCCTCGCAAAGGCGATTAAGAGCAAGAAATGGACAATACTGGTCTTTTATCCCGCTGATTTTACGTTTATTTGTCCGACGGAGCTTGCCGATCTTGCAGCCAAGTATGAAGAGCTAAAAAAGCTCGGGTGCGAGGTTATCTCGGTGAGTACAGATACAAAATTTGTGCACTATGGCTGGTATCACCAAGAAAAACTCCTCGAAAAAGTGAAGTACCACATGGGGGCTGACCCGAAGGGGATAGTGTCAAAAATATTTGGGGTTTATGATGAGAAGGAAGGCCTTGACCTGAGGGGTACCTTTATTGTTAGTCCAAGTGGAGTCCTTGTCGGTTCTGAGGTCAACTACTTCAATGTGGGAAGAGAGATGGATGAGCTTGTGCGCAAGGTGAGGGCGTTTCAATACGTTAACAACAACCCCGCGGAGGTGTGTCCTGCGAAGTGGAAACCAGGTGCGAAAACTCTAAAACCATCGGAACAGCTTGTGGGAAAGGTTTATGAGGCGTTGAAATAATCTAAGAAGATGGAATACGGCACCGTTCATAAGTTAATTGACAATGAATCAGCTATGCAATATCATTAAAAGGGCTGCATTGCAATGTGTCCCTTTGGGGCACGTAACAAGATAAAGAGGGGGTCTTATGGCAAACAATGCGTTATTGGACAAGCTCAATGATGCTATCGCGAGGGAACTGCAGGTAAGCGTCCAATATATATGGCAGCATGTAATGGTGAGGGGCCTTAACGCCGAATCAGTGGGAGGCATATTCAAGAAATTTGCCATCACAGAAATGAAGCACGCAGAGGCCATAGCGGAACGGCTTGATTATTTGGGAGGAGTGCCAACCACGAAACCTACAACTATTACTATCGGCAAGAATTTGAAGGCAATGCTGATGATCGACAAGAAGGTGGAAGAGGAGGCAATTACGCTTTATAATCAGATTATCTCTATGGCTGACAAAGCTGGTGACGTCGTGACAAGAAAGCTCTTTGAGGGTATATTGATTGATGAAACAGAGCACCACAATTCGTTTTCGACGTTGCTCGAGGATTGATGTGGAGATATCTGTAGAGAAGATACCCGGTGGCTTCAAGATTGATGGACTCGAAATAAAGGGAGGGAAGTGTGGATGCACTTCCCTCCTGACCTGCTGTTATAGCTGGTCCAAGCTCAAAAGAAGAGGTGACAACTTCACCTATACCGGCAAGACCACCACACCCCAGACAAAAAACCTTTTCGACTGGTCTTACAAAGTCAAAAAAGGGGGCTTTACCGTAGAAGTCATGATGGAAGATGCTCAAGACAAGATCATCTATTCAGGATTTTACCCGCCACGACTAGAGGATTGGGTTGAGAAGGGTTGGGAGGTGGAGGCAAAACAAGGCGACAGAAGAGATTTTAATCTTTGGAGGTGTGCTGCCTGCAGATGGCTCTATAAAGAGACTGAGCACGAGATTCATTTTGATGATTTGCCAGAGGATTGGAGATGTCCCGTTTGCAAGGCAGGAAAGGACTCATTTGAGAAGGTTGGATAAGAGCAGGCATTATAACGTCGCTAAGCCAAAATAAACTTACAGAATTTTGTTGCATGCGTTGCCCACGATAAAGGTACATGTTTTTACATCCTAATACAAAAAAAATGGAAGGAGTGAAAGAGATGACTCAGGTTGGACAGAAATACAAATGCGGTACCTGCGGTAATGAGGCAGTAATAACGAATCCAGGGGCAGGGGCACTCATCTGCTGTGGAAGGCCGATGGAAGTCATTGGCGAAGGATTTAAATGCTCATGATGAGAATACCGCAGGGCACATCGCCTGACAAATGGAGGTCTTATGAAGGCTGTTGAGATTAAGAACGGCATATACTGGGTGGGAGCCATTGACTGGGCTGTGAGAGATTTTCACGGGTATGAAACGCCCCGTGGCACCACCTATAATAATTATCTGATTATAGATGATGAAATTGCCCTTGTTGATACCGTTAAACATGAATTCGCGGACATCACGATAAAAAATATCCGGAACGCGGTTGACCCTTCAAAGATAAGGCACATTATCATCAACCACATTGAAAACGACCATTCAACAAGTATTGACAAGATTATGGCATTAACTCCCAGCGCTACGATATATATAACTGAGAAAGGCAAAAAGGGCTTTGCAAGATTCTTTGACTTGTCCAAATGGAATGTTAGAGTGGTAAAGACAGGAGAAACGCTCTGCTTAGGCAAAAAAACATTAACCTTTCTGGAAACGCCTATGCTCCATTGGCCTGACTCCATGATGACTTATGTAAAAGAGGACAAGGTTCTCATAAGCCAGGATGCGTTTGGCCAGCATATCGCATCTGCAGCGCGTTTCGATGATGAGTTCATCACGTGTCAATCTGTCTCAGAACTCGAAGATGCCGTAGTGGATTACTATGCAAATATCCTTATGCCCTTTGGCCCGTTAATAAAGAACAAGATTGCTGAGATCACTAAATTAGGGCTGGAAATTGAGATGATCGCTCCTGATCACGGGATAATATGGAGGAACGCTCCCCAGAAGGTGCTCCAGATGTATCTTGACATGGCGGGAGGTAAAAGCGACCTCAGTATCGCCATTATTTATGACACTATGTGGCAGAGCACTGAACATATGTCATTACCATTAATGCAGGGGATAAAGGATGCAGGGGTTGAGTGCAAAGTGATCAAATTGAGAGCGACACCGATGAGTGGTGCGATCAAGGAGTTTTGGAAGTCACGTGGCTGCCTTATCGGAACTCCTACACTCAATAATATTATGTTCCCATCCATAGCAAACTTTCTAACCCATCTTCGCGGTCTACGGCCAAAGAACAGGATCATCGGGGCGTTTGGGAGCTATGGATGGGGAGGTGGCGCCGTCAAAGAGGCGTATGGAGAGTTTAAGAGGATGGGGCTCGAGGCCTTTGAGCCGGGGTTACAGGTATTGTACAGACCATCATTAGAGGATGAGACAAGGTGCTACGAATATGGGCAAGCGTTCGCTGAAAGGGTGAAGGGATACCATAAGACGTTCGAATAACAGAAATCATAAAAAGGACAATAAGAGATAAAGGAGGAAAATTCAATATGTCAAAATCTGAGAAGAATCTTCAGAATGCATTTGCTGGCGAGTCGCAGGCAAACAGAAAGTATCTTGCATTTGCTCAAAAGGCTGAGGCGGAAGGTTATCACCAGGTTGCCAAACTCTTCAGAGCTGCTGCAGAAGCAGAGACAGTCCACGCGCATAACCATCTTCGAGAACTTGGAGCCATAAGGGGAACGAAGGAAAATCTGGAAACGGCCATTAAAGGAGAAGTTCATGAATTTGAGCAGATGTATCCCCAGATGATTGAAGATGCGAAGGCTGAAGAAAATAAAGGTGCGCTTAGGACCTTTACCTACGCAAACGCAGTAGAGAAGCTTCATGCCGCTTTATACTCGAGAGCTCTTGAAAATATTGGCAAGAACCCTGAAGTTGATTACTATGTATGCCAAGTCTGTGGCAATACTGTCGAAGGTGAACCTCCAGATGAATGCCCTGTGTGCAAGGCAAAAAAACAAGCATTCAGAAAGGTTGAGTGAAACCATTCTTTGTTTCAGTTTTCATTATTTGAGGGAGCGTGCAATATAATATTAATTTGAAGGATGTCGCGCTTCTCACGAAATGTTCATCGAGGACACTGAGACAGTATTAGTCCAACAACGTTAGGCATGCATTTTGCGCCTTCGCTTATACATGTATGGTTTTTGTCCAGGACTGGCGCTCAAGCAAACAGTTAAAGACTATGCCGCGGGATGAGATTTAGACCACCGTTATTACGAAGGGGGTTCTTCTGGACAAGGAACTATTGGGCTATCGAACAATGTGCTTGGCTTCATGGATATCATAACATGAACCCTGAAACACAGAGATAAAGTTGAGCATATGAACGTTAGAATTAATGTCCTAGAGAGCTCAACAGATTGCAAAACCAGTTATCTTAAAGAGAGCGGAGGATATGCCCTTGAGACGGCGCACCTGTGAGTACCCTTTGAAATAGGGGCGTAAGGGGTTGACAATTAATTTAAAGATTATCAAAGACGAGACAGCATTCAAAGCAATATAACCTAAAGAATGGGGAATTAGGCTATGAAAATTATCGCCTTTCTGGGTAGCCCAAGAATAAACGGCAATAGCGATATCCTTTTAGAAGAGGCCTTGAAGCCCGCTATAACATCTGGGCATGAGCTGTTGCTGTTTAAACTAAATTTCATGAATATTAAGCCTTGTCAAAACTGTGGAGGCTGCGATAAAACAGGCAGCTGTATCATCATCGATGATATGACAGACGTTTATCAGGCAATAAAAGATGCGGACAGATTGATAATCGCCTCTCCCATCTTCTTCTTCGGACTCAGCGCCCAGACAAAAACCATGATCGACAGATGCCAATCATTTTGGTGTGAAAAATATCTCTTAAGACAACCTTTATCGGCAGGTCCTTATGGGAGGAAAGGACTTTTGTTGTTAGTAGGCGGAATGAAAAAAGAAATTGGGATTAAATGCGCTGAGGCCACCGCAAAGGCGTTCTTCAGGACTGTTAGTGTCCCAGTACATGATACATTGAGCTTCTTGGGTATTGATGCTAAAGGAGCCATCCTAGAGCATCCGACCGCAGTGCATGAGGCCTTTGACGCGGGACAGAATCTAATAAAGTAAGGAGGGGGCTATGTCTGAATTACCAGGGCAATATCTAAGCATTAAAAGAAGGTTTAAATCTTATTTCAAAGCTGCGGATAATCTTGGCAAGGCTGCTCGGGCGGCTGGACCTCTTGATGATAGAACTTCACAGTTGATCCAGCTGGGGGCTGCTGCTGCCATAAGATCTGAGGGGGCCGTCCATTCCCATACGAGAAGAGCGCTAGATGCAGGTGCTCAACCAGAAGAAATTTATCATGCCATAATCTTGCTTGCAAGCACGATAGGTTTCCCGACAGTTTCCGCTGCGTTGAGTTGGGCGGATGATGTCATAAAAGGTAAACAGGGCTGATTGTATTCTAATGTTCCTGAGTACATACAGTTTTTTCCGACCTTTCGGTGTAATCAGCGCTGTAGGTTCTGTTTTAATCGGGGGATTTCCTTAGATAAAGAAACGAGTCTCAGTGCATTTGAAAGAATCGTAAACATTCTTTCAAATGTCGGGACTAGTGAAATTGATATACTTGGAGGTGAACCCACACTGCATAGAGGTTTGACGCCTATGGTGGATATTGCTTGTAAGAGCGGGATGAGCGTTACGATCAGTTCCAACGGGTCAAACACTGAATTACTGAGTTCTCTGTCAGAGACCTATCGGGGCAAAGGGTTAGAGATAGGTCTCTCCATCAACACCAACAAACTTCGGGATGAACTGCACGAGTACATACTCGCATACAAGCCTCTGTTGAAGGGGGTCTGCACCAACAAACAGTTATTCCCGAAAGCGGTGAGACCATATCTGGAAGAGCCTGATATAACTTATAATTTATTATTTCTTGATACCCCATACCGTGAAGACCTCAGAAATAGCTTACCTTTCTATAAATTCCTTAAGGAGTTGGAGAACCTTAAGAGAAAATTTAACAATGTTGAAGGGGTGTTTTGCTCGGGGTTCGTTCCTGATGTCAGAAGAAGTTCTTTGTTACAATGCGTCAGGTGCCCTGCGGGTA
Organism: Dissulfurispiraceae bacterium; assembly: GCA_052146665.1. Taxonomy (GTDB): domain Bacteria; phylum Nitrospirota; class Thermodesulfovibrionia; order Thermodesulfovibrionales; family Dissulfurispiraceae; genus JBKQMP01. The sequence goes on along the minus strand of JBKQMP010000131.1, from coordinate 71,994 downwards.
CAACGAAGCTTTCGATTATGCCCGACGGCTCCGTATATCCCTGTTATCTCTTTTTTAGGCATAGAGAATTCAGGCTTGGAAATCTATTGAAGGACGATTTTAAGAAAATGTGGAATAATCCAGTCCTTGATTATTTCAGACGATTTGAGAAAAATCCGTGTATGCACAAAAGATGCGAACTCTCTACAGTGTGCCACGGAGGATGTCCTGCGATGAGCCTTCTTATTTATGGAAGTCTTGCCGCACCGGACCCTCGATGCAGGGAACACTAACTGCGTCTGTACCAAAACATAAAAATATTAATCACTTGCGGGTGTTGCCGTGCCATATATTTAATCGCTGCGATTTATCAGACGTCATGACGTCGTATCTTCTCTACAATATGCGTTGTGGATACACCCTGAATAAACGGCAAGCTGTGTACCTCTTGCACTATGTCAGCACCGATTATTTCCTCTAGCTTCCAGTCACCACCTTTTACGAGGACGTCCGGTAAAATACATTTTATTAAGTCGTACGGCGTATCTTCATCGAAAAGAGTCACATAATCAACCATATGCAGTGAAGCCAACACCTCTGCCCGTTGATAATCAGGGATAATCGGTCGTTCAGTTTTCAATCTCCGCACGGAGGCATCCGAGTTTAGCCCGACAACAAGAATATCTCCCAGTTTCTTGGCGTCAGTTAAATATCTGATATGGCCGATGTGGATGATATCAAAACAACCATTGGTAAACACTATGCGCTTCTTTTCGGCCCTTAAGCTGTCTAGCGCTTCTCGTAAATCACGCCAGTTTAGAATCTTTTCCATCACGGCCTCACAATAACACGTCCGATAGTCTCTTAACCTTGGGAAGACACCATGCCATCACTGAACCTGAGATGATATTTTTGACGCTTGAAACAGGGAAGTGTAAGTGACTTATATCATACTGGTATATTTTAGATCCTCTAAATCTGACCTGTACTGTTAAACAGTTTGGCCTTGGCTTTTTCAATTATGTCTCTGTCGCTGCTGTACGATACTATCTTGAGCGCGTCATCCAAGGCAAACCACCTCGCCTCATCAACCTCCCGACCGTAATTTTCTATGTTGCCCGAGACGTATGCTAACAGAAAATATGATACTGTCTTCCTGCATTTCATATTTTTCTCTTTGAGATAGAACCAATACGATTTTTCTCCTAACTTATCAACTACTCTGCCAACAAGCCCGGTTTCCTCCATTATCTCCCTGATAGCTGTATACTCAGGTTTCTCCCCTTTGTCAATCAACCCTTTGGGTATTGTCCACACAGTATGGTTCTTAGTTGAAATCAGAGCAACTTGAATCACTTCACCGGCCTTTGTGAAGATGATACCTCCTGAAGAATGAAGGTGTTTAATGATGGCGGGTCTCATCATGCGGACTAAGGCACCGACTTGCCACTGATAAGCCTTATAATATCGTTATACATCGCAAAAACCATTAAAGTAACGATGAGTGCAATACCAATGCGCTGGGCCATTATGATTGCCCTTTCACTGAGGGGCTTCCTTCTCACAGCCTCAATGCCGAGAAATAGGATGTGGCCGCCGTCAAGGACAGGTATTGGCAAGAGATTCAATATGCCTAGGTTTATGCTTATGACGGCCGCAAAGGTGAAGAAATTCAATACACCCGCTGCAGCCTGCTTTTTCGCCAACTGAAAAATGAGAACAGGTCCCCCGATTGTGTTAGCAGGAATGATCCTCTGTATGATCTTGATAATGCCCTCAAGGGTCAGCGCAGAAATTTCCCATGTTCGTGACACCGCACTCTTTAAAGCACTAGGGAGATTCTCTCGAAGGATGAAGGTCTCTCCCGAAGGTTTTACCCCTATGAGGCCGATCTCCTTCTCTTCTCCAAAAATATCCTTCATCATCTTTTTTTCCGGTGTTATAGAAATGGTTATAGTTTCAGATTTTCTCTGGATTTTCATGGTTAATGGCTTTGTGGGGCTCCCGTAAATGATTGTGCTCATATCTGTCCATTTGTTCACTGGAGTGCTGTTTATCTCAATAATCTTGTCGCCCTTGAGCAAGTTTGCCTTCTCAGCGGGAGAGTCAGGCATCACCTCCCCTACCACGGACAGAAGTGTCGGGATCCCCATAAGGAAGACGAAGAAAAATATTACTACCGCAGTGAGGAGGTTAAAGACAGGTCCTGCAAAGACAATAGAGATCTTTTTGCCGATCGATTGATTTTTATAGGACCGCTCATTCTCTGAGCTTGCAACTTCATCTTCAGGTTCCTCTCCAAGCATCTTCACGTATCCTCCGAGGGGAATGGCAGATATCATATATTCTGTCTCTCCGAGCTGTTTCCCGATGACTCTGGGTCCGAACCCAAGAGAAAACTTGAGGACCTTGACCTTGGTAATTTTTGCAAGAATGAAGTGGCCTAATTCATGAATGAATATCAAGAAACCAAAAAGAAGAATTGCCCAGACAATGCTCATTTCTTGCCCATCTCCTCACGAGTCTTTTCTTGCGCCCACCGGTCCGCTTCCAAGATAACTTCTAGGTTGTCAGGGGGCTGCAACTGATGTGTATCCATGACCTTCCTAATTACCGTAGGCATGTTATTAAAACTAATGTTTCCATCGAGGAATGCCTTGACAACCACTTCATTGGCTGCATTCAGGACGGCTGGCATTGTTCCACCGGTTTTGATAGCCGCATAGGCAAGAGAAAGACAGGGGAATGTCCTCCTGTCTGGTTTCTGGAAGGTCAACCCGGAGAGCTTCTCCCAATCGATAGGCTCTACTATGTCTTGAAGTCTTTCGGGGTAAGACAGTGCATAAGCGATAGGTCCTTTCATATCTGGTCTGGAAAGTTGAGCCATGTAACTGCCATCTCGGAATTCTACAATAGAGTGTATGACACTTTGTGGATGGATAAGGACGTCTATCTGTTCCGGCGGAAGGTCAAAGAGGTAATGCGCCTCTATGACCTCAAGACCTTTATTCATAAGGGTTGCAGAATCTATCGTTACCTTCTTTCCCATACTCCATTTTGGATGTTGGAGGGCATCCTCTGGCGAAACATTCTCCAAAGCCTTAGCAGTTCTCCCCAAGAATGGTCCTCCTGATGCCGTAAGGATGATCTTCTTCAGGGAATTCTTTCCATCTCCCCTTAAGCATTGGAATATCGCACTGTGCTCACTGTCAACGGGGATGAGTGTCGCTTTATTTTTGCCGACATCATGCATGATGAGATTGCCTGCCATGACAAGCGTTTCTTTGTTTGCCAAAGCCACCGTCTTTCCGGCTTTCACGGCTGCCATGGTCGGCAAGAGTCCTGCGGAACCAACTATTGCGGAGATTACTATATCCGTCCGCGGATGCCGCGCGACCATACTGATCCCCTCCACTCCGTAAAGGATCTCTAAATCCTCAGAGCCATGAAATGAATCTTTAAACTTATCGTATGTAGCCTTATCTGAAATAGCAATAACTTCAGGCTTAAAGGCCTCTATTTGTTTCATGAGCAGATTGATATTTTTTCCAGCCGTTAAGCCAATGATCTTGAATCTTTCCGGATAGCGAGAAACGATCTTCAGAGCATTGTTTCCGATTGATCCCGTCGAGCCTAAAATCGCGAGTCGTTTCATAGCGTCCTTGATATCCAGTATAGTACAGGTCCCGCGAAGAGAGCGCTATCAATTTTATCAAGCACTCCACCATGTCCAGGGATAAGTGAGCTTGAATCCTTCACTCCAGCATCTCTTTTGAACATAGATTCCACAAGGTCCCCTAGGATCGTGATTGCACCGATGCTTATGCCTATGAAAACCAGAGTAAGAAGGCCAAGTCCGCGCATCATTAATGAGCCCAGCAGCATGGCAGCCACTGTACCGCCGAGTAAGGAACCCACTGCCCCTGCCACGGTTTTATTTGGGCTCACTTCCGGGCAGAGTTTTCTCTTCCCCATGCCTTTTCCGATATAGTAAGCAAAACTGTCTGATACCCAAACACATCCGTAGAGAAGGAATATCCATTCATATCCCTTGACTCTTAAATACCACTGCGCAACCAGGAGATTTGGAATGTAAAGGATGCCTATGAGGGCGGGCGCTATGTCCCTGAGCGACGAAGACGGGTTTTTCTTTAGGAGGAGCCGAGTTGATGATATCATTATAAAGGAAATAATGAATAGTAAAGACTGAAGAGGCCCCAAGAAATTGTCCAAACCACTTCCAGCTGCATTAAAAGATGATAGCGTCAGCACTAAAACTCCACATATAAGCCCCATGAACGATATGGCTTTGGAGACCTTGTACATTGAATTAAACTCAATCTGCGCGAGTACGGCAACCAAGGTGATAAGTGCTAGGAAAAAAATAGGCGACAACTGTGATACGTACAAGAAAATGAGCGGGAGTATGATTAGAGCGACGACCACTCTCTTGAGGTGCATCAGATCGCTCCGCTCACTGTCCTGCCAAATCTTCTGTCTCTCATCCGATATTCATGTATAGCCTCAAGGAATTCTTCCCTTGTGAAATCAGGCCATAAGGTGTTGGTAAAATAGAATTCTGAGTACGCTGATTGCCAGATTAAGAAGTTGCTCAACCTCTGTTCACCGCTTGTCCTTATGATCAAGTCAGGATCCGGAGTGCCAGCCGTGTCCAGCAAGTTGCTGATGTCCTCCTCTGAGACTGACTCATGAGGTATCTGGAGTTTAACGATTCTTCTGACAGCCCTGACGATTTCATCCCTCCCGCTGTAACTAAGTGCTGACTGTAATACCATCTTGTCATTCTTCTCAGTTAATTTTTCCGTGTACTCAATCACTGCCTTGATATGTTCAGGCAGCCTGTCCCTATTGCCAATTACCCTGAACTGAATTCCCTCCCTCAAAAAGCGCAGGCACTCTTCTTTGAGTGTGTTTTCAAGAAGATCCATGATGACGGACACTTCATATTCGGGCCTCATCCAGTTTTCAATAGAAAACGCATAAAGAGATAGAACTTCCACTCCGAGCGGTAGCGCGGCTTCAATAATTTCTTTAGTCCTCTCCACTCCCCTCCGGTGTCCCTCAAATCGCGGAAGTCCTCGCATTTCCGCCCATCTTCCATTACCGTCCATGATAATGCCTATGTGTTTGGGTATCGTCCTCATCTATTGTGGAACCATCTTTTATGTGTCTTTTAGCCTTTTAAGCTCAGACCGCCCTCAGGTTTGTCGGCACAGGGCTCTTATCTATCCGCCCTTCAGAGAATAGATATACAACGTTGAAACTATAGGGTTTTCCCCTTTCATGATATTTTGCACCTTGATTCCAAAGAGTGGCTTTACGAGCACCATCATTTTGTCACCAACCAAGGCATAATCTAGAATCTTCCCAGCTATATTGTCAACCAAACGCCGTTCTTCAACATTCATCCCATTCCACCAGAGGCTCACTATGGCTGAGCTCTTATATCCTAAGGACCTTGACGAAGAGACTAATGCGTTCCGCTTTGGCGCTAGGACTTCACCAGAGCTTACAATCAATCTGTCCTTTATTGACCATTGCCCCTCATCAACCATAATTGTGCCTGCTGTCCTATCATATGTCATTGAAAAACCACCAAAATCTGTTTTACTCTTCCATGTACTCCTGCCCTCTTCGTTATACAGCATGAGATAACCCTTTTCGTCCCACGCGATAATTGCCTGTTTGCCTTCCGGACTGTGAACGTACTGAAAATCATAGATATTCACCCCAGACGGCAGCAAGAGACTATTGCCTTCTGAGTATTTGCCATCATTGTAATTGATGGCGAACACCTTGCCATCAAAGCCTTCCCTTCTATCGAATCGCTGAGCTATGATGCCTTCGGAGAGTCTTCTCAAAAAGGTGTCTTCAATTTTCCAAGCCTGAACAAAGCCTGCATCTTTTAACTCGTAGATGTATGAAATCACCGTGTCGCCACGCTTGCAAGTCAAGAGGAGTACATCTCTTTTGTTAATCTGAACCGTGTCAACCCAGAGAACCTCATCTGCTGACGACAGGGTGAACTCCCACAACAATGATAAGTCAACCCCTGATTTATAGACCTTCACATGAGCGCCGGATATGAGTACTATTTCTGGCTCGCCATTACCGTCAAAATCACCCACTGCAAGTCGTTCTGCGCCTGATGTTACGGAGAAGGTAAGGATGACCTCTCCTTCTGCCGGAGCATATGACCCGGCCTTGAGTTTCAGTTCCTTAACATGTGACATATCAATGGAGGCACTTTTCTCAGAAAATTGTTTTGCATCACTGACCCAGAAAAGTTTTTGTGTGATATCAACATGATCAGAGAATGCTTCGGATTGGATGATAACTACTGCGTCCGCAGTCTTTGTCTTTGCTTCTTCAACTATCTTTACTGGATCTGGGGTAACGATGCTGGAATCCACCAGTTCAAAACGGCCACTTTCTTTAAGCATCTGATAATAAGGATCGCCTAAGTACCAATCAACATTACCCTGATTAAATAATACCGTCACTTTCCCTCTCTGGATTTTGACGTTTGCATTCGGGAAATCCTCTGTCTTGCCTGACACGATCCTCCCTTTTGAATGGTCGGCACTGACATCTGTCATTTCGATATATCCCAGTGGAATCTCGACCTTGCCCAAAGGCTCCTTCGTCACGGGATGCACAAAATTTACACCCTCCTTGTAGGCGTAAAGCCTCATTCCCTGTTTTACAGAGTCTTTTGACCCGATGTTTATCGTGACTACGCCGTCCTCAATGTTGGTGATTTTGCCATTAACAGGCGTGAAGTAGGACAAGAGTTCATCACGCAGAGCGGACAGAGGGGGCTTAATGTCTCCCTTTGCGTCTTTGTCTTGAGCATGGAGGGGTTGTATGAGCATTGATGCGCTCAGTATAAACCCCAATAATACTAATACCCTATTCTTAATCATATCGTGTATTCTAAGGGATTCGCTTTGACCATTAGATTTAAAGTTTAAAATATAAATCGCTGTTAAGTCAAAAACCTTGACTAAAAGTGGCATCAAAGGTTTTAATAAAATTTATGTGTAAAAGTAAGTTTACAAGGATCTCTCTATCCTTCATCGTGTTGCTGTTCCTATTAGTATCCTGCGGTGACAAATCCGTAAAAAAGGAAGAACCCTATGATCCTCAGGGAAATATAGCTCGTGCGGAGGAGGCTGTTAACAAGGAAGAATATGAAGATGCTAGAAAATTGCTACTTGAGGTAAAAAACAGGGATACAACGAAGAACTTTGCCCCCACTGCCCAACTAAAGATTGCTGATTCCTATATAAAAGATGGGCAATATGATACAGGCATCGAAGAATATAGAAAGTTCATTGAACTTTATCCTGACAATCAGTATGCCTACTATGCCCAGTATCAGATTGGGATGGCTTATTTTAATCAGATTGAATCACCTGACAGGGGTTCGGGAGAAGCGAAAAAAGCCCTTCAGGAGTTTATAAAGGCTAAGGAGCGCTATCCGCGAAGTCCATATAAAGAGGCGATAGAACTAAGGATTGAAAAATGTAAAAATATAATGGCCGATAGCGAATTCACGGTCGGGGAGTTTTATTATAAAAAAGGCTCATTTAGTTCCGCTGCCGGCAGGTTTGAATATCTTCTCAAAACATATCCCAATTATAAAGGAGAAGATGAGACACTCTTTCTGCTCGTCAAATGTTATAGCGCATTATTGAATAAGGAAAAAGCAGCAGAATTCCTCAAAATATTAACTGAGAAGTATCCTTCGAGCAAGTTCGCTTTTGAGGCAAAGAAAGGATTCCGTTAAGAATGCTACCATTTTTTCAATGGGCATAGTATAATTGTGAGTCCTAAATACTATCCAGCCTTCATCAATCTCAAAGGGAAAAAATGTGTTGTTGTTGGTGGTGGTAAGGTTGCTGAGAGGAAAATCGCCTCCCTTCTTCGTGCCGGTGCCAGCGTGGAAGTCATCAGTCCTGCCCTGACCGTAGTTCTTGAAAAAAAAAGAGTGAAAGGTGAAATAGCACACGTGAAGAGAAGGTATAAAAGTTCAGACCTGAAGAATGCGTTCCTTGTCATTGCGGCAACATCCGATAAGGAAATTAACAAAAAGATTTCCCAGGACGCTCCCTGTCTTGTCAATGTTGTGGACACGCCCGAACTCGCTAGTTTTATTGTTCCCGCTGTCGTGCAGAGGGGGCATTTAAGCATCGCAATCACGACGTCAGGCGCAAGCCCGGCAATTGCGAAAGCGATACGAAAAGAGCTTGAACTTCTTTATGGCAAGGATGTTGGTCAATTCCTCTCTTTTTTGGAAAAAATACGCAAAAAGACCGCAAGGGAAATCTCAAATAAACAAATAAGGTCCCGCATCTTGACAGAGGCGGCTTCGGATGACGTTCTTGCAAAACTCCGTGCAATGGGGTATAAGGCAGCAAAGGATGAGGTTCTCGGCCGCCAATCGATGATAAAAAGGAGACTGGACAAGGTTTGAGAGACAGTTGACGAGCATCTAGATTCTATTGACAATGGTAAAAGTTGGTGTTATAGGGGTTGGTTATCTAGGACAACATCACGCTCGCATCCTTTCAGCGATAGATGGCGTCAAACTTGCTGCTGTTATTGACATAAACAAAGAACAAGTAGACAAGATAGGCCAACAATATGGATGTGACGCTTACACTGACTTCAGAGACGCCTTAGATAAAGTGGACGCCTTCAGCATTGTCACTCCCACGGTAGCCCATCACGCCATAGCTAAAGAGTGTATAGATGCGGGAAAGGATATCCTTGTAGAAAAACCTTTCACTTGTGCAACTGAAGAGGCTGACGAATTGATTGAAGCAGCGGAGAGGATGGGAGTGATTGTCCAGGTGGGACATCTCGAAAGGTTCAATCCGGCAATCACCGCAATCTATCCCTTGATAGACAATCCCAGATTTTTTGAGGCCGAGAGACTATCGCCCTTTCTCGGCCGAGGTACAGATGTTGATATCACGCTGGATCTAATGATTCATGATATCGACATAATACTCGCCGTCCTGGCACGCCTTGAAAGAGATATCACTATAAAAGATGCTAAGACGATAACTGCCAGAATCATGACTGATAAGGTTGATGTCGCTAAGGTGTGGCTTGAGTTTCACAACGGGGTGCAGGCGTTGATGACTGCGAGCAGACTGTCCTTTGAAAAATCACGCAAACTCAAAATATTTCAGAAAGATTCCTATTTCCTAGTAGATTACCAGAATATGGAAGTAAAGAGATTTTTCAAGGAAGGCAGTAAGTTAAGTTGTGAACCAATAAAGGTTGAGAAAAAAGAACCTCTTAAAGAAGAGTTGAAGAGTTTCGTCGAAAGTCTGATTACAAGACGTCCGCCTGCCGTCTCGGCGAAAGATGGAAGGAATGCATTGAAGTTGGCTCTTCAAATAGGAGAGCAGATGAACAAAAAGACTAGCTGCTTTATGAGTTGACAGCGGGGTGACTTTGGTGAAACAAATGATAGATTTAAAAAAACAATATTTAGAAATAAAAGAAGAGATATTGTCGGTACTCAACGAGATACTTGAGAGCTCACAATATGTCCTTGGGAAAAAGGTTGCTGACCTGGAACAAGCTGTCAGTAAGTATCATGGAATGAATGAGGCAATAGGCGTTGCTTCGGGCACAGACGCCCTCCACCTCTCTTTGCTGTCTCTCGGGATCGGACAGGGGGACGAGGTGATAACCACACCGTTCACTTTCTTTGCCACGGTGGAGGCGATACTGTATACGGGTGCCCGTCCCGTTTTTGTTGATATCGAGCCTGAGACGATGAATATGGATGTGTCCCTCATCGAGAAGAGCATAACAAAACGGACTAAGGCGCTGTTGCCCGTCCATATATTCGGCCATCCGGCTTCTATGAATAGTATCATGGAGATCGCCGTTCACTATAATTTCAAGGTGCTAGAAGATTGCGCGCAGTCTTTCGGGGCATCCCTGCATGGCAAGAAAACCGGCAGTTTTGGCGATATTTCGAGTTTTAGTTTTTACCCGAGTAAAAACCTTGGGGCTTTTGGGGATGCTGGAATGGTTGTGCTCAACGATCATAATATTGCAGAGAAGATAAGAAAATTGCGCAATCATGGTTCCAGTGGGGGATACAGGCATGAATGCCTTGGATATAATAGTAGGCTTGATGAAATACAGGCAGGAATCCTCTTGGTCAAGTTCAAACGCATCGATGAATACAACAGGAAAAGGCGTGACAAGGCCATGCTGTACAATGATCTGCTCTCGGACATCATTGTATGTCCTGTCGAGAAGGATGGCGCTCATCATGTGTATCATCAATATACAATAAGAAGCAAGGCAAGGGATATTATCCAGAGAGGCTTGAAAGAAGCAGGAGTCTCTTCAGTGATATATTATCCTGTCCCTCTCCACTTGCAAGAAGCCTTGCGTTTCTTAGGACACCGGGAAGGGGATTTCCCGATTACTGAGACAGCCACAAGGGAGGTTTTGTCCCTGCCCATTTATCCTGAACTCAATGAGACAGACATTTATGCTGCTGCTGAAATAATCCGTAAATGCTTGAAAGGGTAATGATCATCTCGGGGGAGAGTTCCGGTGAACTCTATGGTGCCCTCCTGGCAAAGAGCTTAAAATCGGGTAACCCGGGTATAAGGATTATCGGCGTTGGGGGGGATAGAATGGAGTCCTCGGGGGTCGATCTTGTCTCTAGAATCTCAAGTGCCTTTGGACTCATAGAGGCATTAAGAATGTACGGTGAAATCAGAAAAACATTCCATAGGGTCATTTCTGCTCTTGAATCATTCAGACCCCAAGTCCTCGTGCTCATAGACTATCCTGATTTTAATATGAAGGTTGCCAAACGTGCCAAGCGGTTAGGCATAAAGATTCTTTACTACGTAAGTCCGCAGATATGGGCTTGGCGACGGGGACGGATACGAATCCTTGCAAGGCTTGTTGACAGGATGGCGGTTATACTTCCGTTTGAAGAGGAACTGTACAGGCAAGAGGTCGTTCCCTGTGAGTTTGTGGGGCACCCAGTTCTTGATGAGATCCGGGAAGTCCTTCAGGAATCAGGGCTCGTGATAGACGATATAGGTTCTGAAGATTTGAAAGCGAAGACAAAGAGAGAACTTGGATTAAAACCTGATAGTCCTGTCATTACAATGATGCCAGGCAGTAGGCATCATGAGATTGACAGGCTTCTCCCTATAATGACTGACGTCATCACTTTCATGAAGCAGACCCACCCTGATTATCAGTTTTTGATACCTGTGGCACCCAACCTTGATAGAAAGTTAGTCTCGAGACTTGCACTTCTCAAAGGTTGTCGGTTGCTTGAGGGGGAAACTGTAAGATCTCTTCTTGCATCTGATCTGGCAGTGATCGCTTCCGGCACCTCAACCATCCAGGCGGCTTTTCTGAAAGTCCCTGCAGTCGTTGTATATAAGCTCTCTGCACTTACCTATTTGATCGGAAAACTTATTGTGAATGTCGATTATATCTCCTTGGTCAACATCCTCATCGACAAATCGGTGAGGGATGGGTCAGGTTTCCACATTAAAGAACTGCTCCAAGATGATGTATCAACAGAAAACATTGTGGAGGAGGTCAAGAGAATTATAGAGGACTCAAAATACAGAAATGAGCTGTTGAAACAGTATGAACGCATCGCATATCTATTTTCGGACAAAAAACCATCCTTGCGCGTGGCAGAGCTGGTCAAGGATTTGGCCTTTTCTGCATAGCAGAGACATATTTTATCGAAAAAAAGCTCTAAGGTACAAAGAATTAATGTTGCTGAGACTTCTCATGATGATATACAGCGTGCTGTATCTTGTAAGCCTTCTTTTTCTCCTGCCTGTTGAATTATTGAAACGTCCTCGCACATTAAGAAAACGTTGGCTCATGGAGAGATTGGGCTACTTGTCTAGTCTGCACACAACTTACCACGACCGCAAGCCATCCTCTCCAATCTGGATTCATGCAGTTTCCGTCGGCGAGGTGGCAGCTGTTACCGCACTGATAGAGAAGTTAAGGCATCGTTATCCAGAATCTGAGATTGTCCTTTCAACGGTCACGGATACGGGGCAGGAGCTTGCTAAGGCGAGGACAGGATCGGGGGCAAAGGTAGTCTATATGCCCTTTGATTTACCGATCACAATAAGAAATGCTCTAAGATATGTCCGACCGTCTCTCTTTATTATCATGGAAACCGAATTATGGCCAAATGTTATCAGGATATTGACGCGGTGTAATATTCCTATTTTACTTTTAAATGGGAGGGTATCAGAAAAATCGCTTAAGGGGTATAAGAAGATAAAATATCTTATGAGGCCGATGTTACAAGATGTGAGTTTGTTCTGCATGCAGGATGAAGTATATGCGGACAGAATAAAGCAATTGGGTGCAAAACCAGAGAAAGTGAAAGTTCTTGGCAGTTTCAAATTTGACACAAAGCCGTCATCCACGGTTCCCGATTGGACAAAGACATTAGAAGGCTTCAACATTGTTGTGGGAAGTACGCACAGGACCGAGGAGGCCTTAGTGATTGATGCCTATATCAAATTAAGGAAGGACTTCCCGAAACTGAATCTCATAATAGCGCCGAGGCACCCTGAACGATTCCGAGAAGTTGAAGAGCTGATAATTGCAAAAGGTCTTCTGTGTGCGAAAAGGTCCTCCTTCCGGGATACATCGACCTTAGAGCATCTTTCACCAGTTGTCGTTCTTCTTGACGTTATCGGTGAACTCTCTTCTCTTTACGGCGTCTGTGACCTCGCGATTGTGGGCGGGAGCTTCATTAACCACGGTGGTCAGAATCCGCTGGAACCTGCATACTGGGGGAAGGCCATCGTCTGTGGCCCTCACATGGAGAATTTCCCCTTCATTGATGACTTTTACAAGAATGGCGGCGCAAAAAAGGTGAATTCGGATGGGCTGTATGACGCACTGAAGAACCTTATCGGTTCCCCGGAAGAAATGTCCTCGATGGGGCGAATCGCAAGAAACCTTTATGAAAAAAACACCGGTGCTACAGACAGGGCTCTTGAGATAATCATGCAGTATCTGTAAGTTCAGGAGAAGGGAGCCAAGTTGAAAATATTGATACCTAAGAAGTCAGCAGCCATTTTGCACCTCTTGATGAGGGAGAGGCGAAACACCGTTCCTCACAAGGCCGTAAGGCGCTTTATCAAATGCCTTTTGAGAGCGACCACTTGATGAGCCGGCAATATGGCGCTCTGGCTCTTGAGGCGTCCTGATGCGTGATCTCATGGGCCCTTTAGAGCTAATCTACTATTTAGGCTACATTGTAAAAAAGCGGTATGCCTTGCCACATCAGAACCGGCTACCTGATCTGGTTGTGAGTGTTGGAAACATAACTCTTGGAGGAACTGGAAAGACACCTGCAACCATTGCCTTAGCAGAAGAAGCTAAAAAAAGAGGATTCAGTCCGGTGGTGCTGACAAGGGGATACAAAGGAAAGGCTAAAAGCCCGTGCTTTATAAGCAAAGGCACAGGAGCTCTTCTCAACGCAGAGGAAGCAGGTGATGAACCGTTAATGATGGCTAACAGATTGTCTGGTGTTCCAATTGTTAAATGTGCGAGCAGATACGATGGCGGTACTTTTGCTCTTGCATCGCTTGACGCCAGGGTTGATGGCCCGTTTCTCTTTGTGCTCGATGATGGTTTCCAACACTGGAATCTCTTTCGAAACGTTGATATTGTTCTCATAGACGGGTCAAATCCTTTCGGCAACAGAAAAATGTTCCCTGTCGGTCCGTTGAGAGAGCCCTTGACAGAATTAAGAAGGGCCGACGTATTTGTGATCACTAAGGCCAGAAATGATACGGTATTAGATGAGCTGAACGCGATTAATCCTCAGGCCCCTGTTTTTTTTGGGGATTATAAGCCAGTCAAATTCAAAGACGCTGCTGGTAATGCCTTTCCCTTGGATCTAGTACTTAATAAGAGATTGTATGCCTTTTGCGGCATAGCAAATCCGGAATCTTTCAAGCGCATGGTGCAGTCTCTAGGAGGAGACTTATGCGGCTTCAAGGCATTTCGCGATCATTACAACTATAAGCAAACTGACAGCGCATACCTTGCAAGCCAAGGGCAGAGGCTTAATTGCGATTTCTTAATAGCAACCGAGAAGGACATGGTGAAGCTAAACAGGCTACCTGGGCTGGACAATCTGCTCTACTTAGCGATTGAGTTTTGTGTGGCATCCGAATTCTTTGATTGTGTCTTCAGTAAACTCGTTTGACAGCTGTGAGAAATTCTGTTATTCTGCTACTATGGCTTGATTGTCTGGTCCTCACCACCTGTTCTGATGCGTGATAAAAGTCAAGAATGCTATTTTGAAAAGAGATTCTTTCTGGTCACCGTGATCAACCATGGCAGAGGAGATTAAACGTGCTAACACTTCGTGACGGCATAGTGGAGCTTTATAAGAAGGTTGCCACCTCCATTCCAAAAGATATTGAGGATGCATTAAAAGACGCGCTTTCCTCAGAGACAGAGCCTGTTGCACAGGAGTCATTAAATAAGATTCTTAGTAATATCATCAATGCCAGGACAACGCCTCGCCTCGTGTGCAAAGATTCGGGGTTCCCTGTTTTTTTTGTTAAGGTTCCTAAAGGATTGAGTCATCAGCACATAAAAGAGGTAATTATAGAGGCAACACGTACGGCGACGGTCAAGATACCGCTCACGCCCAATGCTGTAGATATGATTACGGGGCAAAATACGGGTAATAACGTTGGAGAATACTTTCCCTTGATTTATCTCGAAGAGACGGAAGAACACTCCCTTATTATCGATCTTATGTTGCGGGGAGGAAACTGCGAGAACATGGGCTTCGCGTATAACCTTCCAATGCAACTTCACATTGAAGGACATCGTGACAGAAAGCATGATACGCTATTTGCCGAACAGGACTTCACTGGTGTTACAAATTGCGTCCTCAATACAGTGATAAAAGCCCAGGGCAAGGGATGCCCTCCTTACACAATCGGCATAGCGTTGGGAGGGGCGAGGGACCAGGTAGCTTTTCTTGCAAAGAAACAACTATTGAGAAAAATTAACGATACCAATTCAAACACGGTAATCGCTCAACTCGAAGATTCTCTACTGAAAGAAGTCAACAGCCTTCATAAAAATATCATTGGATTTCAGGGGAAAATCGTTGCGATCGGGGCAAAGGTCGGACTCGCTCATCGCCATCCCGAATCCTACTTTGTCGATGTTTCTTTGTCGTGTTGGGCAAACAGAAGAGGAAGACTCATATGGTGAGTAACCTTAAGACAATAACTCCAAGAGAGGCGATAGACGTCTGTCCATTTTGACGTAAGACTTGAGATCGAGCAGAATTCTCACTACATCCAAAAACGCAGACTGGACAGAAAAAAATGTCACGCAGGTCTGCCTCTTCGAATCATGGTTCACACCTGCCAACAAAATCGCTATGAACCAAGGCCTGTGGCAGTAAAAAAGGGCTATTTAACCACAAGCACTGGGCTCTTTGAATAGTCAACGACCTTAGAAGAAACGCTCCCTAGCAGAAACTTTTTGGTGCCATGTCTGCCATGAGAACCCGTCACGATCAAATCGACCTTCATTTTCTGCGCGGTTTCCAATATTTTTTCGGCCGGGTCACCCTGCCTAATTAATGTCTTGACCTCCATTGATTTCCCTGAAAGGGACTTTCGTATCCTTTCCATGGCATCTGTAGTCTCTTTCGAAAGGGCCTCTAAAATGCGCCCCCTGTCGATATCCGAAAGCTCTGTGAGGTAAAGTTCTGGGATGACGGAGAGGACCGTGAGAGAGGAATTGAGTTTCGTTGCTAATTCCACAGCTTTCTTTAACGCCTTGTCTGAAGACTTTGAACCATCATGAGCCACGAGTATTTTTTGCATAGTTGAATCCTCCTCTGCTACTGGATAATTGAGCTATTGAGGCATCAAGCCATTTATTAAGTCAGGTTACAATCAATGGCTTGATGGCCAAATGTCTTAATTACTTGTCAGTCCTTCAGGTCTCTGACAAAATCTCTGTTGGCTTTGTACCATCTGATCGTTTCTCTGACTCCGTCTTCAATCGAAACTGAAGGCGACCATGACAGTTTTTCCCTTGATTTGCTGATGTCAGCCCAGGTTGCTCGGACGTCAGCTGGATGTGCCGGGCGCCATTGGATCTCCTCAGTATGCTTGCCCAACTGTTGTTCGATGAGTCTTATCAAATGCATGAGTTCGACCGGCTTCTCATTTCCGAGATTAAATATCTCATATCCGGATGATGCCAAGCATTTTATAGTTCCATCGGCTATGTCGTCTATATAGGTGAAATCACGCTTTTGTCCACCGTCACCAAATACGGTAATGGGAAGGCCCATGTCTATATTTTTTATGAACCGGAAGTAGCTCATATCTGGTCTTCCCGCCGGTCCGTAAACAGTAAAATATCTGGGCACAATGGTATCGATGCCATAGAGATAGTAATAACTGTAACAAAGCACCTCTGCACTCTTTTTGCTGGCTGCATAAGGTGCAAGAGGATGGTCGGTGAAATCAGAAACCTTAAAAGGCATCTCAATATTGTCTCCGTAGACGCTCGATGTGGAAGCAAGTACAAATTTCTTAACATCATAATTTTTACAACATTCGAGGAGGTTAAGGGTGCCATTCAAATTTGTATCAATATAGGACCACGGGTCTTCAACAGATGCCCTCACCCCGGCTCTCGCCGCAAGATTGATGACCCCATCAATCGAGTGATTTGAAAAAATTGTCTTGACGCATTTAAAATCTCCAATGTCGTATCTATAAAACATGAATTGCCCATGCCAGCGGGAAGTATCCTTGAGAAGGTTCAACCTCCATTCTTTCAGCCTGGGGTCATAATAATCGTTCATATTGTCGATCCCGATCACAGTGGCACCCTTCTCAAGCAGTGTCTTCGCTACCTGGTGTCCAATGAACCCACAGCAACCTGTGATAAGGACCGCGTCCATCCCCTGCATTGTCTATCCTTTCATCGCAGATATTTCCAATACGTAGTGGATATTTTATCATATTTTATCGAGACTTATATGAGGTCTGCGCCACCTCATCGCTAATTATACCAAAAATAAGAAAATTAAGGGCTTGGCAACGCTTCAGCATCATGTCGATGTGTCCGCGTTGAACTTACTGTGTGTGCAGTCTTTTATGTTGTGGCGGGGATGATTCAACCTGCTGAAATTTGCACGCATTCAGCTCTGAGGGCTCTGACTGTGGGCTGTAACAGGCCATATGCTCTGAATAATGTACTATATTTGGAAGTCAAATGTCGATTAGTACACAAGAATTCCGAACGAGAAATGGGCCTTTCTGCATTCACTTGTCATTAAGGTTGATGCTCGATTGTGCCTTTATCGCACGTGAGAAGCAAATCACCCCTGCGATGGCAAAGAATCCGTTTTAGGGAAAATCTCCGGTGCTGGGGAGGGATCTTTGATCGCATTTTTCACGTGGAAGACTATTATGCGCCATGGCACCTCGTCATGGCCAGAATCTACATTACAGAATTGCTCGGGATGAGGGCATAGCCTTTCCGGGACTGCGTCGGCACGGATGCATGGATGGCCGGGTGCGGCCTTGCGCTAGAGAAGGAAACCAAGGCTCACAGAAACAGGGGTCTCTGCCGTACCAGCCTCATGCCGCAAATTTTATCGTTACAAAAGAGGTCTGCACTCATCGGTGTATGGGTAGCTCTGGTGCAGGGCACTTAAACAATTCACTTGCCGTGACTCAGACCAAAGGGATATCATCTGTTCATCGTGACTTAAAATAAATTTTTATTGGCGTACCTTTAAAAGAATATTCTTTCCTTAATGCCTTCTCAACATATCGGCTCTGCTGCACACTGAAAGCAGAGGGGTAATTGACAAAAATCGTGAATGCGGGCGGAGTTGTGCCAGTCTGTGCGACATAGAGGAGCTTTACCTCCCTACCTTTATATGATGGAAATGGCCGTGAGGCTGACAACTTTGAGAGAAATCTATTAAGAACTGGTGTTGGTATTCTTTTTTCCCTCTCATTGATGATTTCGTCGATGAGAGGGAAAATTCTGGTGATTCGCTTCTTCTGGAGGCCGGAAGTCGTCATAAAGGGCACATGGTCCATAAACCACATCTTCTGCTTTGTTTCATCGACAAGCCTTTTGTAATCTTTTTCAGGATCTTTCATAAGGTCCCATTTATTGAAGAGGGCGATTAATCCTTTCCCAAACTGAATGGCCATGCCTGCTATCCTCTGATCTTGTTCGACCAATCCTTGTGATGCGTCAAAGATAACGATCACAATATCAGATCTCTCCATGCTTTTAATGGTCCTGATGACAGAGAACCCCTCGACAGTATACGAGTCTGCCTTTCTTCTTATTCCCGCCGTGTCAATAAAAAGATATTTTTTACCGTAGTATGTACAAATAGAGTCTATTGAATCCCTTGTCGTCCCAGGAGTGGAAGCAACGATGAGTCTTTGCTTGCTTAGCAGGGAGTTTATAAGGGTTGATTTTCCAACGTTTGGTCTGCCAACAACAGCAACCTTAGGGATACTAGGACGATCAGAGACAACGTCCTTGATTGCCTCCTCATGTGGAAGCTGTCCGATAATTTTCTCCATCAGCTCATCAAAGCCATACCCCGTGAGTGCGGAGACCGGGATAATATCCTCTGAACCGGTGCGATAAAAATCTAAAACCGCATCCGCTTTAGTTGGACCGTCAATTTTGTTTACAACCCGTAATATTTTATTGCCAGATTCCCTGAGGAGGTTTGCCAGCTCCACGTCTGATGGCGTCAGACCATCCTTCCCATCACAGAGATGAATAACCAAATCCGCCTCATGAGCCGCAAGCAACGCCTGTTCCATTATTTGACGAACTATTTCGTTGTGTACTGTGTCTTTACCGTCATGTTTCTCCCCAAAGAATCCCCCGGTGTCTACTATCGTAAATACTGTCTCATCCCATTGAGCCCTACCATAATTTCTATCCCGCGTCACTCCAGGACTCATTTCTGTGATAGCAGTAGCTATGGGATCACTACCGTCCTTTACGAGCATACGGTTGAATAAAGTCGACTTCCCTACATTTGGCCTTCCTATAATGGCAACAATTGCCCCCATGATCTAATTACTGGGCTCCTTAATTCCATATGCTCGTATTTTCTTATGAAGATTGCTTCTTTCTATATCTATATTCGATGATGTTTTGGATATATTCCAGTCGTTTTCCTGAAGTTTCTTCATAATAAAGTCCCGTTCAAAAGCGTCTCGAGCGTCTTTGAGTGTCTTATAGGAAAAATAGTCATATTCCTTAAATACTTGCCCTGGTGTCAACATGCCCAACGCTACAACGTCCATCTTCGATATTTTATCGGAGGGTACCATTATCATAAGCCTTTCCACAGCATTCTTAAGTTCCCTGATATTTCCAGGCCAATCATATTCTTGAAACATCTTAATTACATCTGCTGATATCTCTTTCATTCTGACGCCATTTTCCCATGCAAACTTTTCCACAATATAACGCACCAACTGATGAATGTCATTGCGCCTCTCCCGCAATGTGGGAACCACTATTGGTATTACATTCAGTCTGAAGTACAAATCCTCCCTGAAGTTACCCTTTTTTACCTCCTCCGGTAAATCCTTGTTAGTGGCAGCAATGATTCGGACGTCAACCTTTATATCCCTTCCTCCGCCAACTCTCTGAAAAATTTGATTTTCGATGACTCTGAGCACCTTGGCCTGTGTCTGTAAGGTCATGTCCCCAACTTCATCAAGAAATAAGGTGCCTTCATGAGCAAGCTCAAATTTGCCAACCTTTCTCTCCGTGGCTCCCGTGAAAGCGCCCTTTTCATGACCGAACAATTCACTTTCTATCAATTCCTGTGGAATTGCTGCACAGTTGACCTCAACAAACGGCCCCTTCTGACGTTGACTTTTTTCGTGCATTTGTCGTGCAACGAGTTCCTTTCCTGTGCCGCTCTCTCCCATAATGAGTACCCGTGTATTACTGACCGCAGCCATATCAATCTGTTGACGAAGAGAAGCCATCTTGTCGGAATTCCCTATCAATCTCAAAGAGCCTTTTAAATCGGCCCGCAGCGCCCGGTTCTCTTGCTCAAGCTTCTTGCGTTCCAATGCCCTTTTTGCAGCGAGTACGACTTTTTCCAGCGAGAGGGGTTTTTCCAGAAAATCATAGGCACCCTGCCTTGTCGCTTTGACTGCCAGCTCGACATTGCCATGCCCGGAAATCATGATCACGGGAATCTCGGGGTCCATCTCCTTTAGTCTTGACAATGTTTCAATTCCATCCATCTCCGGGAGCCACACATCCAAAAACACTACATCTGGAGTTTGTTCTGGAAAAAGCTTGAGTGCCTCTTCACCGGAGGATACGCTCAAAACACTATAGCCCTCATCCTCAAAAATTCCGGACAGGCTCTCTTGGATGCCTTTTTCATCATCCACTACCATTATTACTTCATTTGACACTCTTGCACCTCTTTTGAAGCAGTAGCACGAATAGTTGTTTATAAGCTCATAGTTGGAGACTATCCGGGATGGCCTTATTTTCCTATTATGCCTGCTTAGTGATCGGTATTTCTATAGTGAAAATGCTGCCCTTTGGCTTATTATCCGTGATCAGTATCGTCCCACCATGGTCTTTGACGATATTATACGCTATGGCGAGGCCAAGTCCTGTGCCGCCTTTTGTTTTTGAGAAGTAGGGCATAAATAATTTTTCCTTTTCTTCACCCTTTATGCCCGGTCCTGTATCGGCTATCTCAACTAATAGATTATTTTCGTGGACTTTCATCGAGATATCGATTTCTCCCCGATTGCCTAATGCCTTAATGGCATTATCAATTATATTTATCAGAGCCCGTTTGAATTGTTCCGTATCGAGGTTAATTACAGGCATATCGTCTTGAATCATAACATTTATCTTCACTTCGCTATACCCTTTGTATAATGCAACCACGGAATCTATCAACTCTGGCCCATTGGAGGGGAGTCTATGTATTCCTGGCATCCTGCCGTACTTTGAGAATATGTCCACCAATCGTCCAAGGCTTTCTACCTCGGCAATAATGATTCGCGTTGAGTTCTTGAAGATAGCGTCGAAATGCTCATCCCGCTGTTCCCATTTTTTAATAAGCCTCTCAGTTGACAACTTAATGGGAGTCAAAGGGTTCTTAATTTCATGGGCAAGCCTCCGAGCCATTTCCTGCCATGCTATGACCTTTTGGGCCTTTATAACGTCTGTGAGGTCATCAAAGACAACGAGGATGCCGAGGGACCGTGACGTAGCGGTTTCCCTGATGCCTGAAATATAAACCCTGATGTTAAGAACTCTCCCCTTTATGTTAACCTTTACTTCCGTTGTGATGCCTCGTATCTCTTTTCCTTCAATGCCCTTTACCAAACGTGTCAAGTCCGCTGAATTAAGGCCCTCGATAAACTGGCCATAATGTTTCCCCCTAATTTGCTGAGGCTCTACACTCAAAATTTGACACGCGGCCTTGTTAAGCGTCAGAATTCTACCTTCGCTGTCAAGAAAAAGTACCCCGGAATTGATATTTTGAAGAATATTATCGAGATAAAGTCTTCTTGTTTCTGATTCCTCATACGCTCTTTCGATAGAGATTTTGCTATCCTTGAGTTGCTGGACCATCTGATTAAAAGAGGTGATCAAGAGACCAACTTCGTCTTCACTCTTAACATTTACCTGAGTGTCGAGGTTGCCTGATGCAACACGTTCGGTCGCCATCGCAAGACTTTGAATAGGAATCGTGATGCCAGCCGATATCTTCAAGGAAACCCACAATCCTGTAAAGACCATCATAAGGGTAACGAAGCCGAGAATTAGAATATAGTTAATCCTCATTGGTGCTTTGAAGGATTCAAGTTTTAGATAATCCTCATAAAGGTCCTTTAACTTCGCAGATCGCACAGAGATAGCCTTAGGCAAGATCTGTTCAACTACAACCACGCCATCACCCGGTCCGGGGCCCTTAGGAACGACTGCCCTTAGCACATCGCCGCTCTCTTGAGAAATTACCTCAGTGCCCCCTTTTCCATTGAAGGCATCCTTTATCAGGTCATTGGCATCATCCGGTACCGCCCTATAGACATGTACTGACATCTGAGGGGTCATTGGATGTTCACCCTTAGCAACCTGACGCGCGGTCTCAAGCAATCTTTCCCTCTCAAAATCATAAAATGCCCTGGCTAGTTCAATGGATTTGTTGAGTGGCTCCTTTATCTGGGGCGAAAAAATGCGATTGATATAATTAGTTGCTAAACCGCTTGCAGTCACGAAGAGAAAGGTTGAAGGGATCAGTATGAGGATACCAAAAATGGCCATCAATTTTGTTCGGAACTTATATCCTAATATTTTGTGCTGTCTCTCAATATAGAGTCTGAAGAGGTTTTTGCCGACAAAAAATATGAGGGTCAGGAGGGCGAGTATATTTACAGTGAGTACGCCGATGAGTAAGAATTTCGTAGAAATATCGACGGAAGGAAGTTTGATAAAGTAAAGTTCCAGAGCTGTCAATGCGGATACAAAAAAAAGCAGGCTGAATATAAGCATAAATGGTCTAAATAGTCTCATTGCTGGCCTCGCTTCTGTATCTGAAATGACGGTGATACTCTTGATGCGCTGAATTCTTTTTCGGGCACGAAAAAGAACAGGTACCCTATTACCGGAGGCAATTGTTTCAAAATAGACTCGACAGTGACCTTCACAAAGTATGTTCCCGTCTCTAACCCTTCGATTCCTGATAATTTTTCATCTGAAATATTCCTCGCCCATTCTATCATCGTCTCTAAATCCTTGAATCTCTTCTCACGGCGGATATTATCATCCAAACTATCTGCAACATATTCGCGTTTGATTGGATCACTTTTTAAGACTCTCACGATCTTCCTTCCAAGAATAAATTCATTAGGCCATACATTCCAGGCCCTAAATAGGTCTAAATAGATGACAACTTCTTTGGAAAGCCCCGCTTGAACATCCTCTATGAATTTTTGATCAGGTTTGACAGAAGCGTTGATGTATATCCCGTTACCATGAAGTTTTACGTCGACTGTTGACATCTCAGTGGAAAAACTCGGTTGCACCAAAATGACGAGCCATAGCACTAATAAAAATGGAATTAATGCCGTTACCCCATTTTTTGCTATTAATGGTAATAAAGAATTATTCTTCTGATTAATCATTGAACCCTGAGAGAATGAATTCGAAATCTCTAAATGGAATATTGAATCATCCAAATTATTTTTTCTCTTGACTTATAAGAGAAAATTTATTTTCATTATACCATACAAGGTTAACGGGTAATTTTCCCGGATGTGGTTGGAATCCTTGATGTGCGAATGTTAACATCATCGAAACTATCAAGCTGGCCATGCCGAGATTTTTCGTAGAGAAATAACAGGGTAGTAGGGAGGGGAGTATGGAATTAGAGAAAGTGGCCGTTAAGATCCCTGAAGGCAGTAATATCATCCTGGGGCAGACACATTTCATAAAAACAGTGGAGGATTTGCACGAAATAATTGTCACGACTGTATCCCAGGCAAAATTTGGCATTGCCTTTACAGAAGCATCCGGACCGTGCCTAATCAGGACTGCTGGCAATGATAATGATCTAGTGCAATCTTGCATAGACAACTTGCGCGACATAGCTGCAGGCCATGTTTTTTGTATACTCCTGAGAGATGTGTTTCCTATAAATGTCCTCAATCAGATAAAAAACTGCCCTGAGGTGTGCATGATATATTGTGCAACGGCTAATCCGCTTGAAGTCATTGTAGCAAGAACCGAACAGGGCAATGGCATCATAGGGGTCATCGACGGCTTTCCCCCCAGGGGTGTCGAGACCGATGAGGACAAAACGCAAAGAAAAAACTTTTTAAGAAAAATAGGGTATAAGCTATAAAGCAAAAAAGAAAGAGGAGATCACTCAATGTTGCCTCAACTCAGCTACGATAAAAATGGGCTCATCCCGGCCATCATCCAGGATGTCGACAACGGCGATATACTCATGATGGCGTATATGAATGAGGTTTCCCTAAAGATGACATTAGAGACAGGCTTTACCCACTTCTGGTCCAGATCAAGGCAAATGTATTGGAAAAAGGGGGAAACCTCTGGCAATGTGCAAGAGGTAAAAGACATATTTTATGACTGTGACGCAGATACGCTCCTAATAAAGGTCAAACAGCACGGGAGCGGAGCATGCCACACGGGCAACAGGACATGTTTTTATAGGAAGATAGTCAGTGTTAAGTAATTGTACACAACAGAAAAACTATCTATTGATGCTGGCCACAAACCCTGAATCGATGAAGAGGCCGGGCAACAATGAGTAACTGCCTATTTTGTAAAATCGTCGAAAGAAAGTCGCCTTCCAGAATTGTATCCGAGGATAACCAATTCGTCGCATTTGCAGAAATCGCACCTGAGGCACCAGTTCACACGCTGGTAGCACCGAAGAAGCAGGGTTGCACAAAATTCTTCGTGTCAAGACGAGGAGTGGAATGTGAGTGGTCACTTGATCACTCTTGCCCTGAAAATTGCCAGAGATAAGGAAACTGCAGCCAAAAAGTTGAGACTGCTAACGCACGGTAATATAGAGGGAGAACAATCTGTAAACCATCTCCATTTTTGCGTCTTTGGTGGACGCAGAATGCTTTGTCACCAGGGTAGTCAAAAAAATGCGACAGATTGACAAGAGGGTAGTCTGGGAAGGGAATTTTCTTAGGATGGTGGTTGTCGACTATGAGGACTGCCATGGGATAATAAGGAATTGGGAGGCGGTCGAGAGAGTAAATTGCAACGGTATAGTTCTGATAGTCCCGGTAACGGTGCAGAATGAACTGTTGTTAGTGCGACAATTCAGACCCGCCTTGAATAATTATGTCATCGAATTCCCTTCCGGTCTTAATGACCGGGATGAACTTCTTGAGGATGTCGCAAGGAGAGAGCTTATCGAGGAGACAGGTTACATGAGTAATGAGGTCATTCTTCTTGCTGAAGGACCTGTCTCTTCCGGCACTACGACTGAGATCCTCTCGGTCTTCTTGGCAAAGAATGCATCCCCTGCTCCGCCCGAATTGAGGAAGCGTTACCCGTGCGAAGTGACTGAGGAGATAGAATTAATTAAGACATCGTTCTCCGCGGTGGCTAATCTCCTCGGGCTTTTTCTGGCCAAAGGTGACCACGTGGACCTCAAGATGCAGGGGCTAATAGAGCTGGCAAAGAAAAAATTATAGCGTTATAGAGCGTTGCGGGATCCATTTGCACTATAACGCTATATTGTGACCCTAAAAAATGTCTATTCCATTTTTATTGCTTCAGACGGGCAGACATTCACAGCCTCTTCACAATCACAGGTGTTGCATTTGTCGGCGCCGATGACCCATGCCTTGTCATCTCTAAGCTCGAAGACCTCCGGGCAGAGTTCAACACAAGATCCACATCCAATGCACAGGTCAAAATCAACTACAGGTGTTGCCATAGGTAAACCCTCCTACACTGTTTTTTTTCGGATTTAATATAACAAATATCCCTTGTCAGATTCAACCGAAAATCAGCTTTCAATAAAAATACTAATTGATTTTTAGATAAGAATTCAGGATAATGTAATAAATACAAAAGGGTTGATCATCCCATTGTGTTTTCAATCGACATGGCCGGAGGGGGCATGGACATCAAGCAATTTGTACTTAATAAGGTGCTTGAGGCAAAGGCAGGAGCGAAAAGCATTGCGACAGCGTCGTCAAATCAAAAAAATCAAGCCCTTATAAGAATGGCTGAGGCGCTCAAAAAAAGGAACAAAGACCTCATTGATGAAAATAAGAAAGATCTTCAATATGCTCATAAAAAGGGGCTATCAAAAGCACTTATTGACAGATTGACACTGGACGCTAAGCGGATCGATGAAATGGCAGTTGGACTTATAGAGGTGGCCCAGCTAGAGGATCCCGTTGGTGAAATAACAAGGATGTGGCAGCGGCCAAACGGTATGAGCGTTGGTAAAATGCGCGTCCCTATTGGTCTGATCGGGATAATTTATGAATCGCGTCCGAATGTTACCGCCGATGCCTCCAGTCTCTGTCTGAAGGCGGGTAATGCAGTTATTCTGCGGGGTGGTTCAGAAGCGATCCATTCAAACAAGATCATCGTTGAGATTATGCGCGAAACAGCTAAAAAGGAGGGCTTAAATGAGGGTGTCATAACCTTCATTGATACCCCTGATCGAGAGGCTATAATGGAGATGGTCAAGCTCGAGGGAATAATAGACTTGATAATTCCTCGTGGCGGTGAGGGTCTGATAAGAGCGGTGACCGAAAACTCAAGGATCCCTGTTCTGAAGCACTATAAGGGTGTCTGTCATGTCTTTGTGGATAGAGATGCGGAGTTTGGTATGGCAGAAGATATCTGCTTCAATGCGAAGGTGCAAAGGCCGGGCACCTGCAACGCAATGGAGACCATGCTTGTTGACCAGGCTATTGCAGGCGCATTCTTGCCTCACATGCTCGAGCGCTTTGCAGATGCGGGAGTTGTGCTGCGCGGGTGCCCTAAGACGGCTTCCATCTATCGTGGTGTGGCTGAAGCAAAAGAAGAGAACTTCTATGAAGAATATCTCGATCTTGTTTTAAATGTTAAAGTGGTGCAGGATATCGATGAGGCGATAGTCCATATCGGAAAATATGGCTCTGCCCACTCAGATGCGATAGTTACCGCTAATTATCCGAGGGCGATGAGGTTTTTAAAAGAAGTTGACTCCTCTGCTGTATTTGTAAATGCCTCTACACGCCTGAACGATGGATATCAGTTTGGGCTTGGTGCGGAAATCGGCATATCAACAGACAAGATTCACGCCAGAGGACCAATGGGCCTTGAGGAATTGACATGCACAAAATACATTATTTTAGGAAATGGACAAGTGCGGGAATGACAACAAATTCTTTGAATAGATAGAGAAAAATGAGCTAATCTTACAAATAAAGCAGCAACAAGGAGGACAGTCGTGTCAGAGAGAATGACGCACGAGGAATTTATTAAGAAAGCGATTGTAAGTCTGAGAAAAGGTGAGTACAAAGGCATTCACACCGTCTATTCTGGTTTCAATGAGGCCTTCAAGAAATATTTTGAGGGTGAAGATCCTGTAAAGGCCACGAGTCAACTTGCCTCTGAAGGTAGGATAGTCATAAGACCTGTAAAGGGTGGGGTAATGCTCTACCTTCCCGAGGATGCCCCCTCGCTACAGGGCCGCGGTGACGACGCCCTCAGAAAAATGGGTCTCTAGTCTCCAAACGCTTCTTCTGGTAGCGCTGAGTCTTTGAATGAGATTTGGAATATTCGGTGGGACATTCAATCCCATCCATTTCGGACACTTGCGGGCGGCTGAGGAGGTTCTATCTAGCGTTCATCTTGATAAGATTTTTTTCTTACCCTCAGGAACGCCCGCTCTCAAAGTGGCAGGCCTAATTGACGCCTCTCATAGGTATGCTATGACAAGGTTGGCAATTGATTCGAATGCTCGCTTTTCTGTCTCAGATATCGAAGTCAGTCAGCCTGAAAAATCATACACAGTGGAAACCCTGAAAAGATTTAGAGAAATTTACCCGACAGAGGACCTTTTCTTTATTCTCGGTATGGATGCCTTCCTGGACATACCCAACTGGTGGCAACCGGACAGGCTCATAAAAATAATGGATTTCATTATCGTGACCAGACCGGGATATTCTTTAATTGATATTGCAAAGTCACCTTATTTTAATTCGCAATCACATGATTTTTCTGGCATATCTTCCGGCGCTGTGACAGCAGATGGATTGCGGGAATCAGGTCTCCGTGATGGACAAACCTGTTTTGACCTAAAGGGCGGGAAAAGGGCATTTGTCGTTAATCTGCCCTCTCTAGACATATCATCAACACAGATAAGAAGGCTTTTGAAGGAAGGCCAGAGCATCAAGTATCTTTTGCCAGGAGTTGTGGAAAGGTATATTGCCAAGCGCAATCTTTACAGGAACTGATGGTATCACTTGAGACACTTATCAACAATCTTGATGAGGCTATCTTTCTTTTTAACGGGCTAGGCAGGTTAGTTTATCTCAACAAGACAGCTGAAGAATTCTTTGGAAAGAGCCTAAAGGAAATTAAGAGCAAGAGATTCAAGGACTTGTTTGCCAGCGCAAAAGATGTTGGCATGCTCATACAAAAGACCCTTCACGAAGGACGCTCTTTCAACTGCAAAGACATGGAGATAGACATTGGAAGGATGGTGACAGTTGATCTAAACCTGACCCCCTTTCACATGGATGACAGTCTGGAAGGGGTGATACTGTGCATCAGAGAACAGTTGGCATTGACCGAGAGGGAAGACTATCAATTTGATTTGCTCCTATATCTGCTCGGCTCTATCTCGCATGAGGTGAAGAACCCGCTTAGTGGTATCAAAGGAGCTGCCCAGATCTTGAAGGCTAGTGCAAAGGATGAAGAAGCTTTGGAATGTACAAAGCTCATAGTAAAAGAGGCGGACAGGCTTAATTCAGTATTGCAAAGCTATCTGACCATGACCAGAAAGCCTGTTTT
Source organism: Dissulfurispiraceae bacterium (assembly GCA_052146665.1). Lineage (GTDB taxonomy): Bacteria > Nitrospirota > Thermodesulfovibrionia > Thermodesulfovibrionales > Dissulfurispiraceae > JBKQMP01. The sequence continues at coordinate 43,329 of JBKQMP010000131.1, read as the reverse complement.
TAATCAAATGAACGTTCATGAGGTCATAGAACATGCCTTAAGAGTAATGGCACTGCCGATTAAAGAAAAAAAAATTCGCCTGGAAAAATTCTACGATCCAAGTCTACCTCAAATTTTGGGGGATGAGAGTAAATTATTGCAGGTCGTAATCAATCTCTTGAAGAATGCGGTCGAGGCTATGAATGGGTCAGAAAGCCCGAAGACCTTAAATATATCCACATGTCCGTCCGATGAATACATGGTAATCCATGAGCAGGACGGTCCAGATAAAAGGCTTGCTATGACAAAAAAACAACGATGGGTTATTATTAATGTCAAAGATACGGGTGAAGGTATAGCCAGGGAAGAAATTAACAAAATTTTTCTCCCTTACTTTACTAGGAAGGAGGGGGGGAGCGGACTCGGCCTCGCACTTTCAAAAAAAATCGTCAAAGACCATGGGGGGATCCTGAAGGTGAAGAGCAGACTGGGTAGCGGGACAACATTCAGCATTTACCTTCCCTACAGATAACCGGAGCAAGCAAGAAAGATAAGTTTCTTGTATATCCAATTTTTAGACCGTCATTTCAGGGTGAACCTTAATCCAGCTGACAATAGAGAGCTTTCCGGAAGGCACTACTTCTGAAAATATGCGTTTCACCGCGTGGCGGGACACAGGGGGCAAACGGCTTCAATGGGGCAGCAGCAATTTTTTAAATAATAGAAGGCATTAAATTTGGTGAGAAGAGTTATGGCCATTAAGAAAAAGCTACTTATTATAGACGACGATGAAAGCGTACTATGGGTCATCAGGAAGGTGCTGGAGCCGATAGGATACGAGATAGAGTCAAAGTCTACCATCAAGGCAGGTATCAAGCTGGTCGATAATTTTAAGCTCATACTGCTGGATCTGAAGCTGCCCGATGGAAACGGGATAGACGCTCTGAGGGATATAAAGGTGTTTAACCCCGATGCGCTGGTCATTATAGTCACCGCACATGGAAAGATGGAAAGTGCAATCGATGCGATGAAGGAAGGTGCCTATGACTATTTGGAAAAACCTTTTGATATCGAAGAGCTAAAAATTGTTGTGGAGAGGGCTTACAGAGACATAGAGATGAGGGAAGAGCTCAGCAAGTTAAGACAAAAGCAGGATGAATCAATTCCCTTTCAAATGCTGGGAAAGAGCCGAGCTATGCTTAAAGTATTTAAAGAAATTGGAAGTGTTGCTCCAAAGGATGTGACAGTGCTGATTTCCGGTGAGAGCGGAACAGGAAAAGAGCTAGTTGCAAGGGCCATTCACAATAACAGCAGGAGGAAAATTGGTCCATTCATTGCGATCAATTCAGCCTCTATCCCGAAGGAGTTGCTCGAGGCGGAGCTTTTTGGCTGGTCAAAAGGGGCTTTCACTGGTGCTGAGGAAAAGACAGCTGGCAAGATTCAGGCAGCTGATGGTGGAACATTGTTTCTAGACGAGATTGCTGAACTCGACATCGACCTTCAGGCAAAGCTCCTGCGTTTCCTCCAAGAACATGAATACAGTCCGCTTGGTAGCAATAAAATCATAAAAGCTGACGTAAGAATAATCGGCGCGACCAACAAGGATCTCAAAGTATGCTTAAAGAATGGGCAGTTCAGGGCGGACCTTTATTACAGATTTAACGTAATTGAAATAAAGATCCCGCCGCTTCGAGAAAGAAAGGAGGATATCATTGTCCTCGCACACCATTTTCTGAAGGAAGCAATCAGGAAATTCGAGCTTCCTCCAAAAGATTTTTCCAAAGATGCAGAAAAATCACTAATTCAGAATGATTGGCGAGGAAATGTGAGGGAGCTTGAGAATGCCATTAAGAGGGCTTCAATACTGTCCAAGGGGAGTCTCCTGGAAAGGAAGGATCTTTTTGCAAGTGATTACCATTCTTACTCCATCAAGGAATTTCTTGAAGGCAAGCTCAATGGATTTCTGAATGAGATGACGAAGATAGAGCATTCAGATCTCTATGAAACTGTGTTATCAGAGGTAGAAAAAGCACTTTTCAGCATTGTACTAAAAGAGACGCAGGGCAACCAGGTAAAGGCCTCAAGAATCCTGGGAATCAACAGAAACACCCTTTGTAAGAAAATCAAGGAATACAAGCTCTCTTGATTTCAGCTTCGATGATATGTTATATATAAAAGCTCCATGCCCTACCCTTGTGGAAGGGCTTTATATCCATGTGGAGGTAGAAAGTGAATATTTACGAAAATTTTGTTATTTTGAACCAGGCCCTCAACGAAGAAGAAGTAAAAACTGCCATTGACAAAATCAGCGACCTTATCACAAGTTCCGGAGGCGAGGTACTAAAGGCCGACAATTGGGGTAAAAGAAGGCTTGCGTATCAGCTCAACAAACAAAAGGCGGGAATCTATGTGCTGTTTCTTTTTAAGGCCCCGTCCTTAACGCTGAAAAAACTCGAGGATTTATTCAAAGTTTTTGATCCAGTGGTTAAATTCATTATCATCAAACTTGATATGAAACAGATAGCCGCGATCCCAAAAGAAGTATTAGGAATTCCCGTCACACCTCAGGAAATCTTACCCTCAGGCGAATCTGAAAGAGAAGGCTGATGTTTAATAGAATTATTTTGATCGGCAATCTCACAAAGGATCCGGAGGTACGTTATACGCCGGCAGGGACGCCTGTAACTACGCTGAGACTGGCAGTCACGTCGAAGTTTAAACAGGGTGATGAAACACGGGATGACACTCTGTTCATAGACGTGGTGGCTTTTGGGAGACAGGCTGAGACTTGCGGTAAATATCTAAGCAAGGGCAATCCCGTGCTTGTCGAAGGAAGACTTCGGGAACGCAAATGGGAATCGGATGGTACGCAGAAAAGCAAATTTGAAGTAATTGCAGGCAATGTGCGATTTTTCCCCAGGAAAGAGGCTCGACAGCCGCAAACTGATGAAACTAAATATGCTGAGACTCCACCGGAGGAGACTACCGATTTAGAGCCATTTTAACCAAAGAGCACTGAATCTTGCACAATGCAACACTTTAAAAGAAAGGAGAATTAATGCAACAGAAGAGATTTCAAAGAAGGAAGTTCTGTAGATTTTGTGCCGACAAAGTATCCTTCATAGATTATAAGGATTTGAAAACGTTACGAAGCTACATGACTGAACGTGGCAAAGTACTCTCACGAAAAATAACAGGCACCTGTTCTGTACATCAGAGGGAACTGACCGTTGCAATAAAGAGGGCACGATCTATTGCACTCCTTCCGTATATGGAACAGTAAATGAGGATACCAAAACACTGGCTCCCAATTATGGCGAAGAAGATTGTTGACAATTTAATTAACAAGGACCTTATAGAGCCAGTTGTTTCCGCGAATGACCTTACGGATCAGGTGCAGAAATTGCTTTCGGACGAACTCATGGTTGAAGATCGACTTAATGAAGAAGTACGCCATCTCCTCAAGCAATATGAGTCTGAGATAGAAAAAGGAAGACTTGATTACAGGAAGCTCTTCGAGATGACAAAGCAAAAGCTGGTGAGAGAGAGAAACATTATTCTATGATGTTGTCAGATGATAAAGTAATGCAAATGACATATACCCTCCTGAAGGGATTACTTGAAAAAAATGTGTTGAGACTGAAAGAAGATGACGGCGTGGTCAGAAAAGAAATCAGGAGGATTATAACAAACGAACTGAAAGTGGGTGAAGACATCGATGTTTCGGTAAGGAAGAAACTGCAGTCCTATTCTAGAAAACTTATTGAAGGAAGTCCTGAATGGGACGTGCTTCACAGAAAATTTTTTGAGGAAGAGGAATTGAGGAGGGGAAGAAAATAATACTTTTTATACCGGACATCGCTGAGAGGGATATCCAAAGGGAGAGGGCCATTGCTCGTCAGCTGCGTGAGAGCAGTTGGTGGAAGAGAAAATGTTCAAAGGGCAAATGTTATTATTGTAATGAGAAGGTTCCCCCAAAAGAGCTCACGATGGATCACATCGTACCCCTTGTTAGAGGTGGTAAGTCGGTGAAGATTAATATTGTCGCCGCTTGCAAAGAGTGCAATAGCAGGAAAAAATATAATCTCCCTCTTGAATGGGACGATTATATGAAGTCAATGGATCATTCATAACAACAATTGTCCGTTCCGGTATTTGATCGACAGAGCAATTCATTTCCTTCGCACTCCTTACATTCCATTTATATTACTGTCTGCTTGATGCCTATGGTTCCAAATTTCTGCTGTCTGTAAAATTTCTGATAATATCAGAAGATCAATATTCACATTCAACATCCTTCTGGATTAACAGGCATGTTCTTTAGCGAAAAAAATTTCTATAAAGATATTTCGAGATTTTCACACAGGAATTTAGTTAATGTTACCGCAACAATGGCGGCGGTCTCAGCTCGAAGTATACGCCTGCCGAGCCCTGCTACGATTACCCCATTTTTCTCAGCATGACAAACTTCCTCTGAGGTAAACCCGCCCTCAGGGCCAATGAATATAGAGAGGGGGTCCGATGGTAAACACTCAAAGGCGTGAAGCTTGGAGTGACGACTTAACGATCTGGAAATATCTTGAGATTTTTGAAGCATGATTTTTCTGACGGCTTCCTTCAGCGGCAGTCCACCTTCTTCCGAAAAAATTATGCTGTGACCTCTCATTGCTGCGCCCTGCCTCTCAATATAAGATTTGAAAAGCATTGGATGGTGAATGAGAGGGATAATTGTGCCCTTACTTTGCTCCGTGGCTTCTTCTGCTATCTTTCTCCACCGCACTATCTTTCTCGTGTCTTTTACGAGGCTTCTGTCAGTTACTATTGGGACTATCTCATTGATGCCAAGTTCGGTAGTTTTTTGAATTACCATTGTCATTTTTTCGCCCTTTAATATTCCTTGGCACAAGACAATTCTTGCCGGAGATTCCTCGTCGAAGAAAATCTCACCCACGATGTCGACGAAAACATCGCTCCTTCTTGAATCCTTTCTTACAACAGCTGCGATTACTGCGGAGTATACCTTTCCCGTGCCATCAATTATGGTAATGTCATCACCCGTCTTGCCCCTCAGCACTGTCATGAGGTGGTGGGCTTTATCTGAAGGCACTTTGACTCTATTGTTTTGATGGATATCTTCTGGAGGGATGAATATTCTCAACAAAAAACTCTTAAGTGGTAAAGAGGTCTCTAAACTTCCCAGCAAACCCTTTGGAGAGGTCTTCATGAGTTTCACCACTAAGCTTGGCAAATTCCTCAAGAACCTCCTGCTGCCGGGGTGTGAGCTTTTTAGGAACTTCAATGAACACGCTGACTATCTCATCTCCCTTGTGATGGCTGCCGACCCTGGGGATGCCTTTCCCCTTTAGACGAAATTCCCTTCCTGACGGGGTGCCTGGTGGAATCTTTAACTTTGTGTCGCCGTTCAACGTAGGGACCTCGATTTCACTACCGAAAACAGCCTTGGTGAAGGATATAGGAATGTGACAGTAAATGTTCATGCCGTCCCTTTTAAAAATATGGTGTTCCTCAACATCTATCATCACGTAGAGATCACCCGGAGGACCACCATGACCGCCGAAGTCACCTTCTCCGTTGAGTTTTAACCTTGAACCTATGTCAACTCCTGCCGGTATCCTTACCGACAGTGACCTCTCAACCCGCATCTTACCAGCACCTTCACATCGCTTGCATGGATTGGTAATTATTTGTCCTGTTCCATGGCATTTACCACACGTCTTGGAAACGCTAAAAAAGCCTTGTTGAAATCTCATGTTCCCTGTGCCTTTACACTGAGGGCATGTGATAGGTGGCTTCCCTGCCTCCGCACGTGTTCCGTTACAAGTTTCACACGTTTGCCATCGCGGGACCTTTATAGTTTTTTCGCAGCCAAAAGCAGCCTCTTCGAGGGTCAGGGTGATATCATATCTCAAATCAGCTCCCTTGGAGGGCCTTGCTCTTCTGGAGCCACCAAAGAAGTCATCAAAAATATCTTCAAAAATATCGGTGAATGTGGCGCCTGCCCCAAAACCCTGACCGGGACTAAATCCCTCTGCGCTTCCGTACCGGTCATAATTAGCGCGCTTTTCAACGTCAATCAGGCAGGTGTATGCCTCGTTGATCTCTTTGAATTTTTCCTCAGCCCCTTTGTCACCCTGATTTCTATCGGGGTGGTATTTTAGGGCCAGCTGCCGGAAGGCCTTTTTAATATCTTCCTGCGCAGCATCCCGGGCAACTCCAAGAATACTGTAGTAATCCTTCATAGCTATATATTTGGACACAGGGCATAAAGGTAAAGATGAAGTGGACTCCTTTTATGCCCCTAGGTTCTTATTGTCTCACCATTTCCCTATTTTTTGTCTACATCCTCGAATTCCGCTTCTACTACCTCTTCCTCTGGCGATTTAGTGCTGGTCTCGGTCTTGCCGGCGGCGTCAGGCCCCGCCGTATTTGTCTGTGAAGATTTGTAAATATGCTCTGCGAGTTTATGGGAAACCTTAGTCAGTGCTTCCGTTGCTGTCTGTATTTCAGAGATATCTTGACTCGAATCTTTGGCCCGCTTGCATTTTTCAAGTGCTTCTTCTATCTCTTTCTTTTCAGATTCGCTAACCTTATCTCCATATTCCCTCAGGGACTTTTCGACCGTGTAAACAAGATTATCTGCAACGTTTCTTGCCTCAACGAGCTCTTTTCTCTTTCTATCCTCTTCTGCATGAGACTCAGCATCCCGCATCATTTTTTCTACCTCGTCTTTTGAGAGCCCGCTGGATGCGGTAATCCGTATTGACTGTTCTTTTTGCGTGCCGAGGTCCTTCGCGGAAACATGGATAATACCGTTTGCATCGATATCAAAGGTAACCTCTATCTGTGGTAATCCCCTTGGTGCCGGAGGTATGCCCACCAGTTCAAATACACCGAGAAGCTTATTGTCCGCAGCCATCTCCCTTTCCCCCTGGTGCACTTTGATGGTGACTGCCGGTTGATTGTCAGAAGCGGTAGAAAATGTCTGCGATTTCTTTGTCGGGATAGTGGTGTTTCTCTCAATAATTTTCGTAAATATACCTCCGAGTGTCTCGATACCGAGAGACAGAGGGGTCACATCCAAAAGAAGGACCTCCTTAACCTCACCCTTTAAGACAGCTGCCTGAATCGCAGCCCCAACAGCAACGACTTCATCCGGGTTAACCGTCTTGTTTGGTTCTTTATTGAAATAATTCTGAACGACTTGCTGAACTTTTGGTGACCTTGTCTGGCCACCAACAAGTATGACCTCGTCTATGTTGCTCGCCGGCAGGCCGGCATCTGAAAGTGCCCTTTTGCATGGTTCTACAGTGTTCTTTACCAGGTCTTCCGTGAGCTGCTCAAGTTTTGCCCTTGTGAGTTTCATCAACAGATGTCGAGGCCCTGTAGCATCAGCGGTGATAAAAGGTAGATTAATCTCTGTCTCAGATGCATTAGAAAGCTCTATTTTTGCCCTCTCAGCACCCTCCTTAAGTCTCTGAAGCGCCATCTTATCCTGCTTGAGATCGATGCCCTGTTCCTTTTTGAACTCCTCCACTAGCCAGTCAATGATCTTCAAATCAAAATCATCCCCGCCGAGGTAAGTATCCCCATTGGTAGATTTGACCTCGATAACTCCCTCGCCAATTTCAAGGATGGAAATGTCAAATGTTCCACCTCCAAGATCGTATACCGCCACCTTTTCCTCTTTCTTTTTTTCGAGGCCATATGCGAGGGCTGCCGCCGTGGGTTCGTTGATAATTCTCAAGACATTGAGGCCTGCAATCTTACCTGCATCCTTAGTCGCCTGTCTCTGGCTGTCATCGAAATACGCCGGAACCGTAATGACCGCCTCTGTCACAGTTTCTCCAAGATAGTCCTCTGCCGCCTGTTTGAGTTTCTGCAAGATCATTGCAGAGACCTCAGGGGGTGAGTACCGCTTGCCCCGTATTTCCACATGGGCATCCCCATTCGGTGCATCAACTATCTTATAGGGCAGTCGTTTCTTTGCGTGGTCAACTTCTTTGGAGTTGTACTTCCTTCCCATGAGTCTCTTTATGGAGAATATGGTATTTTCAGGGTTGGTGATCGACTGTCTTTTGGCTATCTGCCCAACAAGCCGTTCACCTTTTTCGGTAATGGCCACCACAGAGGGAGTGGTTCTTGTCCCCTCCTGATTCGGTATTACCACCTGTTCTCCACTGACCACCACAGCAACGACTGAGTTTGTTGTTCCAAGATCTATTCCTATTGCCTTTCCCATGTCTTCCTCCTTTATATCTTTAAAAAAGTACTTAGCTTTTGTTTTCCTGAGGTTCTTTTGATACCGCAACGAGAGAAGGTCGTATCACCTTTTCCCTGTAGAGGTAACCTTTTCTGAATTCTTCTATGACGGTGTTGCCCTGGACATCCGCTTTTTCTATCTGAGCCATCGCATGATGGAATGCCGGATCGAATGTCTTATCCAAAGCATCAATAGCCTTCAGACCATTTTTTTCTAAGACCCTGTTCAATTCCCTCAAGGTGTTTTCTACGCCCTTGATGAGAGCTCCGAGCACGTCAGTGCCACCTTCCGTCGCATGCTTCAACGCCATCTCCAGATTGTCCAATACTATAAGCAGTTCATAAATAAGCGATTCATTGGTATACCGTACCAGGTCGTCCTTGTCCTTTAACGTCTTCTTCTTGTAATTCTCAAACTCTGCGTAGAGCCTCAGGTACTTATCTTTCATTTCTTCAAGCGCGTCCTTCAAGGCTTCGACTGTCTCAACTGTCTTGTCTTCCGTGGCAGTAGAGATGTCCGTTTCTTCAGATTTGGCCGTATCGGCCTCCTCAGCTTTCTTATTTCTCGCCTTTTGTGATTGGACAGACTGCGCTGTATCACTCATCGTTTTACCTCCTGCGAGCCAAGTAAAATCAGATTACGAAATAACAGCAACTCACTCAAGAAAGGTGCCTTCACGCTATGGGATGGTTTTCTTGCTGAGTGCTTGCTGGGCAATCAATCGCCTTTGAAAGTGCTGCTTATGCATTTTGCGACAGCTTCCACCATATAGATAGCCTTTGAATAATTCATCCAGGTTGGGCCGATTAATGCGATGACTCCCATTGGCCTGTCCCCCTCCTTATAGCTTGAGGCCACAATGCTCAACTTCTTTAATTCGTTGATGGGGTTCTCAGCCCCGATCACGACCTGTATTCCTCGGGTTGAGGAAAGTTCGTCGAGGAGCTTCAAAATCATATGTTTTTCCTTTATCGCCCTGGAAAGGTCTTTGATTCTTGACAGATCTGAAAAATCAGGAAGATTCATTACATCATAAAGCCCCGATACAATGATATTGTCCTCTGAAAAGGATATGGCCTGCTCACATATTCTGATTGCCCGTGAAATAACATCGTCCCAAAGTATCTTTTCGAATTTCATGCGGTTTAGGAGTATGCCTTTGATCTCGTCAAGGGTATATCCTGAATATTCAGTATTGAGGTAAGCCGATATCCTGTTGAGATCGTCTTGGGTAAGCTTTGGGTCAACGTTAAAGATCCTGTTCTTTATGACACCCTCTTCTGTTAGAAGAATTGCTACTACAGAGTCTCCTTTGTATCGGAGCAGATCAATCCTGTTAAAGGTGGTATTCTCCGGTTTTGGCGGAAGCGCCACTCCCACATAATTCGAGAGGGACGACAGCGTGCTGGTTATCTCAGAGAACATGACGCTTACATCGTTCCTCAAGTTCACCAATTTTTTTGTAAACTGTTTTATAAACTGCGTTTGCGCGTCACTGTCGTCAACAGTTTTCTCTGCATAGAGCAGTGCATCGACATAGAACCTGTACCCTTTATCAGTTGGGACTCTCCCTGCAGAGGTGTGAGGCTGGCTTAAGAAACCCAGATCCTCGAGGTCAGCCATGACATTCCTGATCGTTGCCGAAGAAAAACCAAACGAATACTTCTTAGTGACAAACCGAGATCCGACTGGCTCCGGTTTGTTAATGTAGCTCTGAATAACGGCATTCAGTATCCGTTGGCTTCTTTCATCAAGCATTTCGAGTGTCATACTTGGGTGGCCCCCTTTAGCACTCTACTGCTGAGAGTGCTAAATAAATTTAACAATAAATTGCGTGGCTTGTCAAGATTTTATCCTCCAAACTTCCTCTGCATCAACTTTTCGTAGGTTTTTGGCGGCAAGAAGGCTTGCTGGTGTATTTCGTCACTGTAATATTTTGTCTCAATCACAAAGTCTCTTCGCATCTCCCTGATGCCGTATTTTTTTGAGGCTACAGAGAATGTCCACCAGTTGCCCGCATAAGTCGCGAGGGGAGCAGTATAGAGGTCAACGATTGGAAAGATTAGCTTCATCGCCTCCTGGACCTCAACTACTATATCCCGGTGAAAATGTAGGGATTCAGAGAGGGTGACAAACATTCCTTCCCCGGTGAGAGATTCCTTGACAGATTTAAAAAACTCGACGGTAAAGAGACTCTTTGCAAAGCCTATGATATCAGTGGAATCAACGATTATGATGTCGATATCACCGTCTCTTTCTTTCACAAACTCTGCACCATCCATACACCGTATCTCGACTCGGCTGTCTCCGATGCCACTGGCAACCGTCGGGAAGAATTTTTTTGATACGTTGATAACTTCCTCATCAATCTCGATAAAATAGATTTTTTCAACAGAGTTATGTTTTAGAATCTCTCTGACCGCTCCCCCATCTCCTCCTCCTATCACAACGACCTTCTTAGGATTTGGATGTGCATGCATCACTGTGTGAACAAGCATCTCATGATAAAAAAATTCGTCTCTCTCCGTGATCTGCACGACTCCATCGAGGATAAGCATCTTGCCAAAATAGGGATTATCAATAACCATTATCTCCTGAAAATTGCTCTCGCTCTTATGGAGTATGTTTTCCACGTCATAGACGTACTGTATTGGTGAATATGGATCTTTCTCAAAAAACTTGATCATCCTGCTATCCTCCTCAAACATTGCTTGTCGCCAAATTATGGTAAGTCATAAGATCAGTGACGCTCCCTGCAACCTTCAACTCCTCACTCCGTCAAGTGTCCTCATCCTCATATCAAAATCGTCTTTGGTATCGAAAACCCATTAAATTCGGAAGCATAAGAAACTGTATAAGCTCCACTTGAAAGTATCAAGATCCGGTTTCCGACCTCCGGCTCTGGAAGGCTTACCCCACGGTCTATCACATCAAAGCTATCACAGCTCGGACCTGCAATTGTCCATTCCTTTGGCTCATTTCTGCTGCCCACGACATATTGATATTTGATCCCCCCCACACTTTCCATCATGCCATTAAAAACGCCGACATCGATATAAAGCCAATTTTCACTGCCCCTTGTGGCCTTGCCTATCACCGTTGCAATAAAAATACCGGCATCCCCAACTACAGCTCTTCCGGGCTCGATGAAAACGCCAATTTCCTCCGAAAACTTCTGGCGGATGGCCTTAGCCACCTTCTTCTCTATGCTCGGTATATCAACGACATTCTTCGTATAATGGATCGGATAACCGCCTCCAATATTGAGAAACTGCAACCTTATGCCATTATCCGCTGCAAGCACCCAGAGGTCTCTTGCCTTATCAATGGCCGCGTGCCAGTTATATACATTAGTGCACTGAGAGCCAACATGGAAGGTGATACCGACCGGATTGAGTCCCTTGTCTTTTGCAAAGAGAAGCAATTCTGCGGCTTCATCAAGCTCAACGCCGAATTTCTTGCTTAGAGGCCACTCGCTCCCTTCGTTTGGAACTGATAATCGCACGTAAACATTAGCTCCATGAGCATACCGTCCAAGTTTTTCTACCTCAACAGTGGAGTCGTAGGCGAAATGATTAATGCCGTAAGCAGCAGCCTGTTCGAGAAACTTAAACGTCTTAACGGGATTGCTCGTTATTATCCTTTCTGGTTCCACGCCTAAAGAGGCGAGTATCTGAAGTTCGCCCTCTGAGGCTATCTCAAAACCTATGCCGAAGCCGTTCAAAAATCCCAAGATCTCTACAGATGGATTTGCTTTGACAGCATAAAATATCTTCGAATTCTTTATATGTCGCCCAATAAGAGTCACCTTCTCTTTCACAACGTCTTTATCTATCAATAGATATGGCGGTATTTCATCAGTTGAGGCAATATAAGTTAGGACCTTATCCCACGTTTTCTTGCTGATGAAGGAGGGTATTGTGTGCATCATCTTCTCCTCGGGCATCTCTTAAGGATACATTATACTATTTTTTTTAAAACAACTTGCATAAATCGACACTTGCCTAAGTATTTGGAGATAATTCTAACCCCTATCCCTTAAGACCTCGCCTGCAACTGGCCACACGCAGCAAGAATATCTCTTCCCCTGCTTTGCCTTATAAATGCCGCAACATGCTCATTCGATAAAACAGTCTGAAACTTCAATATGTTTTGATCCTCAGGCCTCTGAAATTCAGACCTCTCAAAGGGATTCAAGGGTATAAGATTAACTTTTGACGGTATGCCACGCAGGAGACTGATGAGCCTTTTCGCATCCCCTATGGTATCATTCACGCCCTTTAACAGTACGTATTCAAAGGTGAGCCTCCTTCTGGGAGGAAGCGGAAATCTGCGGCATGCGCTTAGCAGTGCAGTAAGAGGATACTTCTTATTAATTGGCATTATATAGTCTCTTGCTTCATCGGTGGTAGCATTGAGGGATATTGCCAGGTTGACCATAGGTGCTTTTTGAGGGAGTTCCAGAATCTGAGGAGTGATGCCTGCAGTGGAAAGAGTGAGCCTTCTCGGCGAAATCCTCAGTAGTTTAACGATTCTCCACAGGGCGTCAACGACTTGCTCAAAGTTAGAAAGTGGCTCACCCATCCCCATAAATACTATATTGGTAATTTTTGATGGAACCGAATTCTGACGCCTGTCCTTGGCGAGACAAGACTCTGGACTGTCCGAAGAGGCGTGAATTAACCTATTTACCGACAATATCTGATCTACTATTTCGTGAGACCTCAGATTTCTCCTGAATCCTTTTTTCCCCGTTAGGCAGAATCTGCAACCCAGCACACATCCTGCCTGAGATGAAATGCAGAGAGTGAGACGATTGCTGTCCGGGATGAGCACGCTTTCTATCGTTTCACCATCTTCAAGCTCAAACAGGAACTTTTCAGTGCCGTCATCTGACACCTGTCTGTTCAGGAGAGTGAGATTGCTTATGTATACACGCTGGGCGAGTTTTTCCCTTAGATCTTTCGAAAATTCAGTGATTTCACTCACTGACTGCGCCTCTCTTTCATAAATCCAATGAATAGCTTGGTCTGCCCGGAACCCAGGAAGGCCCAATTCGAGCATGAGGGGTTTTAATTGTTCTGGCGCTACGGCTTTTAGATTTTTTTTTGTCATGAATGTTTAAGAGCGGTTAGCCGAGCGTTAAGGAGCAAACTGCTCTCATAAGGGTGGTCTCGGGAAAAAGTGACAAATAGTGTAACATCCCAATAGGATTTTAATTTGTCCCTTTCATATACAGATCGTAGAGGGCTTTACCGACAAAAAAGTCTGCCCATAATACAGCTATGTCCGGTAACGTTGACTTTAACAACATACCACTTGGCGGAATAGACTTTGCGATCATCTCTGCTATGCTAAAGTGGCCCATGAGTACCGTTCCATAGATAACCAACAGGCCATTGAGTAAGTACCCATAAGCAGCGGTTTTCCTCGACAGGAAGAGACTGGTAACAATGAAAACGTCTATTAGCGGGAACAAGTTAGCGAGGAACTTTGTACCGTCGAACGTGAGCCTACCCGGATTGAACTTGTCGGGTACAATAAAGTTATGGATCCTATAATGGAGGAGGAATCCCGATACTGCTAAAAGGACAAGGGCTATCAATAGCGTTCTTTTTGTCATGGCAGCACCTAAAATTTGAAGTTAACGATATGCCCAAGATAAAAGGTGAGCCCTATCATCACCGTGTGAAGAATCCACCAGCCAGGCTTGTATCTCATAAAATATTTAAGCATTTCACCTCCAAAGAATATGACCGAGGGTATATACGATGCCTATTCCGACAAAATGTACCACCCACCATCCTGTTCTTAGAAAACCTATCTTTCTAGAGATGCTCTCCTTATCCATCGCTTGGTCCTCCCAGTCTGCACAGCATCGCACCCGTTGTTTTTGTTGATATGTTAAAACGTCTCATAGGATTATACTCCTCGCATCCACACTAGGCCAAGCCTTTCTTGGATATTGTCCAGTATCGTTAGCTATTTAGGCAACAATATCAATCAATAAGACCTTTCAGCCCCTTATAACCAACTTTCTCGAAATGTGTAGTGCCTCGAAATTGCCTTTACTAGGGCTTATGCTAGTAAATAGACGGAAAGCCCATCATGGCTTCACAATGCCTCGTCTTAAGACATCAACCTCAGATATATTATAAAAAAGTTTGCATAAAGAGCGTAATCTTTCGAGCAGACAAGTTGTGATGATGTCACATAAAGGGTATAATACAACTTAAAAAAGGCAAAGGGGAAATATTACAAGTGATACGACATACATTTTCATTGCTGAACGGGGTGGGCGAAAAACTCGAACGTCGCATCTGGAGACGGGGCATCCTGACATGGGAGGATTTTTGTAATTGCCCTGAAATAGAGGGTATAAGCGTAGAAAGCAAAAGGTCATATGACGAACAATTAAGGCAGTATTCAACTGAACTCAGCCTGCTTAATGCAGAATATTTTGCCCGGTCAATGAAACGAAGGGAGCATTGGAGATTATTTGATGTGTTCAAGGGAGATGCAGTTTGTCTCGATATCGAAACGAACGGCCTAAAACCAGGGTACGGAGGCTATGTTACTGTGGTTGGACTCTATGACGGATATGACTTCACCTGTCTTATCAGAGGCGAAAATCTCACGGCAGAGAACCTCACCCAAGCCTTAAGAGGGTACAAATGTCTCATCACTTTTTATGGGGCCGCATTTGACATCCCCTGCCTTTTAAAGACATTCCCTAACGTCAGGTTTAATATCCCCCATTTTGATTTATGCTTTGCGGCGCGCAGATTGGGAATTCAGGGTGGACTCAAGAAATTGGAAGCAATGTATGACATAGACCGCGAGGATACGGTCAAGGGAATGAACGGTTATGACGCGGTAAAACTATGGGAGAAATACAAGAGAGGCAGTTTGGAGGCGAAGGCATTGCTTTTGACTTACAACAAAGAAGATACCATGAACCTTGTACAACTTGCTGACATTCTATACCAGAGGTTGAGGGTCTCTACGGGGATAGAGGAGTATGTGGCCTGTGGATGTGCTTAAAGCCTTCATTTCCTATCTCTCAGTCGAACGAGGCCTATCCAACAATACTGTTAATTCCTACCGTCTCGATATCAAAGGGTTTTCTGAATTTCTCACCCGCGGCAGCGGACAACTTACCTCCTTTAAAAAGGACGACATCATCAACTATATGAGCAGTCTCAGAGACAGTGGTCTCTCTGCGTCCAGCATTTGCCGGATCGTGTCTTCCATAAGAGCGTTCTGCAGATTCCTGATCATTGAAAAGATTATTGTCGATGATCCCACAGAGAACCTAAAGACCCCGAAGCGGTGGGATAGAATTCCAAAAGCTCTGGACATAGAGGATATTAAAAAATTATTGGCCACACAGGGATACACCAGCCTTTTTTTGCGAGACTCTGCAATGTTAGAGCTGATATATTCCTCTGGATTAAGGGTGAGCGAGACTATATCGATCAAGGTTAATGACATAAATTTTGACGAAGGTTTTTTAAGAGTTCTTGGGAAGGGTTCAAAAGAAAGGGTTGTCCCCATGAACCATCGAGCTAAAACGGCAATTGTGAAGTATGTGAATGAATTAAGGCCCAAGTTACTGAAGAATCTGCAATCACCTTATCTGTTTCTGACCAACAGAGGTGCGCCCATGACAAGACAAAGATTTTGGCAGGCGCTGAAAAAATGTGGTAGCAAGGCGGGTCTCAGCCTCACCCCACACACAGTCAGACATTCTTTTGCCACTCATCTACTGGAGGGGGGGGCTGATTTGAGGTCTGTGCAGAAAATGTTGGGACACGCCGATATTTCGACAACGCAAATATATACGAGGGTTACGACAGATAGGATAAGAAAGGTATACAGTCAGCATCATCCGAGAGCTAAGTAAAAATGAGGGTTGAAGTGGCAGAAAAAGGAAAGTGGTATCGCGCCTTTATCGTGAGTCGCCTAATACTAGGAGGGAGCTATGATAGTCAAGTTAGGTCCTGCGGATCTTTACAAATGCTGCGATTCTAGTTTCTTCACATTCGCAACAACGGAGGAGATTGCAGATTTTGGTGGAACCATTGGCCAGGAGAAGGCGTTGAGATCCATCGATTTCGGCCTTAATCTGAGCAGCAGAGGGTTCAATATATTTGCACTCGGAGAAATGGGAACCGGCAAAATGAGGACTGTCACGGCGATTTTGAACGAAAAGGCATTAAAGGAAAAGGTTCCCGATGATTGGTGCTACGTCTATAACTTCAAGGACCCTGATGTGCCGATGGCTGTGTCCTTTGACCCCGGCAAGGGGATGATCTTCAAAAAGGAGATGGATGAGCTTGTAAAAGTATTACGGGTTGAAATACCGAGGGCTTTTGAGTCAAAGGAATATGAGAAACAGAGGAGCAGGGTTATCGAGGAGTTTCAGCAGAAACAGAAAGATCTCTTTACAAAACTTGACGAGGAGGCTCAGTCTCAAGGCTTTGCCATAAGAAAGGCTGTTTCCGGACTCTTGATTGTCCCCATAAAGAAGAGTGGAGAGCCTCTCACTGAGGAGGAGTTTGCAGCCCTTGACGACAATACAAGGCAAAAGGTTGAGGAGATTGGTAAGGCCCTGCAGGAAAAACTCGACGATGTGATGCGGGCGGTAAGAGAGGCAGAAAAACTTGTTAAGGAAATGATTAGCAGGCTTGAAAGGGAGATAGCGCTGGGTGCAGTGGGTCCCCATATTGATGACTTGATCGCCCAATACAAACACCACGAAAAGATCCTTTTTTTTCTTGGTGAAGTCAAAGAAGACATCCTCTCTCATCTGGATGACTTCAAGGTTGAAGGGGAGCAGGCTCCCCCTCTGCCTTTCATGAAAATGCCAAAGCCTGAGGTTTCTTTTGTCAGGTACACCGTCAATGTGATTATCAATAACGGCGAGCAGAAGGGGGCACCGGTTGTCTTTGACCGCAATCCTACTTACCTCAATCTCTTCGGCAGAATAGAGTACAAGGTTCAGTTTGGCATGGCGTTAACAGATTTCTCGATGATCAAGGCAGGTTCACTGCATAAGGCAAATGGCGGGTATTACGTAGTGAATGCGTCAGATCTTTTGAAAAATATCTTCTCCTACGATGCCTTGAAAAGGGCGATCAAAAACCAGGAGGTCAAGATAGAGGATGTCTGGGAGCAATATAGGCTCATGAGTTCTTCCGCCTTGAAGCCTGAAGCCATACCTCTAAGTGTGAAGGTCATCCTTATAGGCAATCCTAATATTTATTATCTGCTTTACAATCTTGATGAGGAATACAGAGAATTATTCAAGGTCAAAGCCGACTTTGACAGCAGGATGGAAAGAACCCCTGAAAATGTTCAAAAGTACGCTGCCTTTATCGCCTCATTTCAGCGTGAGGAAAGCCTTTTGCCCTTCGATAAGGGAGGGGTTTCAAAGATCGTGGAGTATGGGTCAAGACTGGCAACCCATCAGGACAAACTGTCCACAAGATTCAGCGACATAATAGATCTGATGCGAGAAACACATTATTGGGCTCTGAAAAGCGGCGATACCATTATAAAGGCAGCGCATGTGGTAAAGGCAATTGATGAAAAAGTGTTCAGGGCCAATAGAATCGAGGAAAGGCTCAGGGAAATGACGCTGGAAGATACACTCATTGTGAAGACTTCAGGAGAGATAGCGGGGCAAGTCAATGGACTTGCAGTATTGGATCTCGGGGATTACAGCTTTGGCAAGCCCTCGAGGATAACTGCGAAAACATACATAGGAAAGGCCGGAGTGGTGAACATTGAGCGCGAAACAAAAATGAGCGGTAAGATTCATGAAAAAGCAATCATGATTATTTCGAGCTATTTGGGAAGCAGATTTGCATCAAAAAGACCTATAAGTCTTTCCGCTTCGATAACCTTTGAACAACTTTATGAGATGATCGAGGGCGATAGCGCTACTTGTGCAGAGTTATACGCCTTGTTGAGCAGCATATCTGCAGTGCCCTTGAAACAGAGTATTGCGATTACGGGTTCTATGGATCAAAATGGAGACGTTCAGCCGATAGGTGGTGTCAATGAAAAAATAGAGGGGTTCTTTGACTTATGCAAGGTCAGGGGCCTCGACGGAAGTCATGGCGTTATCATACCCAAGAGGAATAAAAAGAATCTCATGCTCAAGCAGGAAGTAGTTGATGCAGTTAAAGAAGGAATGTTTTCCATCTATCCCATTGAGTGTGTTGAGGAAGGACTTGAGATACTCGCCGGAATGCCAGCAGGAGATATGCAAGATGACGGATGCTATGCGGCAGGTACCGTGAATTACCTCGTGATGAAGCGCTTTGAAGAGATATCAGCGGCTCTGGAGAAGAAAAAAGAAAAGGAAGATGACAAGGCAAAAGAAGATAATTAGAATGTTCAGACTTGATCATGCCAAAAAAAATGTCTGTTTGGGCGGACGCTAAGCTGCTTGTCCTCCTCGAACAAATGAATTCATTGCTATGAGGGAAGTGATATATCTGCTCATGGTCCCGGAAAATTAAAAGGCAATATCTTTTCTTGTTAACTCACAGTTCCTGTCTTTACTTGCAGTGACCTTTTTTATTATGATATTACTTTATGGAAAAGACAGACTTCCTTAATAAAGTCGCTTTAATAACAGGCAGTTCGCGAGGCATAGGGAAAGCGATTGCGCGCCGTTTTGCTCTTTCAGGTGCCGATGTGGTCATAAACTACCGAAAAGCGGGCGGATCATCTGAGGCGCAGGCAGAGGCATTGAGAGAGGAAATACAGGAGATGGGGCGCAGTGCACTACTGGTGCAAGCCGATATAGCAGTGAAGGAATCAGTGAGGAAATTATTGAATGAGACTGATGAAAAATACGGACGGTTGGATTATCTTGTGCTGAATGCAGCAAAAACTCCGTTTAAACCAATAGAAAAACTCCTGGAGCGGGAATTGCGGCAATTGGTTGACACCAATTACTTGGGCAATATATTTTGTCTGCAGGAGGCCCTGCCACGGCTTCAACGGAGTGAAGGCAAGGTGGTCTTTATTTCCAGTCTTGGAAGTCATTTTTATAACCCGTCATACCCTCTCGGGAGCATGAAGGCGGCCATGGAATCGGTGGTACGAGACTGTGCTGAGAGCTTTAGAGACAGGAACGTGTCGGTCAACGGAGTCTGTGGAGGGATTGTCAAGACGGATTCTTTCAAGATACTGAGGCAGCTCTGGGAAGAGATGGACTCCATGCCTGATGACCTGTTTGTGGAACCGGACGAAATTGCGGATGTAGTGTTATTTTTATGCAGTCCCTCAAGCAGAGGCATCCTTGGTCAGACCATTGTCGTGGACAAGGGATTGAGCAATAGACTGCATCATTTTGTCCCGAAAAAATGAATCTGCGCTGTATCTAAATAAACATCATAATATGATAAAGGAGTAACGGATGCAAAATTTTATATCCGAACAGAAGGTCATCGATGAGGTGAAAAAGGCTGTCGCTGAGACGTTGAGTCGTGATGTAAGTAGCATGGATGCTGAGAGCTCCTTGATCAAGGATTTGGGTGCTGAATCCCTTGATTTTCTTGACATAAACTACCGGTTAGAGCAGACTTTCGGCATTAAGATGGCTCGCCATTTCATTCTTGAGCACATAGAAGAGATGTTTGGCGAAGGTTCAGCCATAGACGAAAATGGTCACCTGACTGATAAGGCCATCCAGCTTCTGAAAATACGATTCGGAGAAGACATTCCAGAATTCAGACCGGACATGGATATGGATGAAGTGCCGACTCTCGTCACAATCCAATCAATGGCCAGTGGGGTAATGGATATTCTGAACAGCATTCCGGATAAATGTGCTCACTGCGGTAATGTAGCGTGGAAGTCTGATGACGGGGTTCGTATCAAATGCAGTGGCTGTAACGAGTACGCAAGCTTCACCAGTGGAGACGATTTGATTCGAGACTGGCTAAAAAAGGTCCAGGACGAAAAAAAGGTATTCTGAAATTCATTTTTTCTCACCATCTAAATAAACGTGTCAACAAACACTCCTAAACGCCGGGTGGTGATCACCGGTTATGGTATGATCACCCCCCTTGGGAAAAATACCGACGAGACCTTTCAAAATGCATGTAAGGGTAAGTCTGGTATTGACTATTTGACCTCTTTTGACACCAGGGGGCTGCCCTGTCAGATTGGTGGGGAGGTCAAGGACCAGTGGATAGAGGAGAGTCAATGGCATATCTCAAAGAGGCTTGAGCAATTCTCATCGCGCGCGCTTAGATTGATGATGGCTTCAACAGCGCAGGCAGCGCAGCAGGCGAGACTTGACGAAATAGTTAACCGTGACAGAATAGGAGTCGCCCTCGGTTCCCATGGGGATAACCCCTCGGTCGAAGATATGATGTTTCTGCACCGGTTCTATGATGGCAAAGGGAACTGGGACATGAAAGGCCTCATGCAGGCAGGGGGATACTCCTATCTCCAATTCTTCCGGAGGAAGCCGGATGCGGCGACGTCAATTCTCTCACTGACCTTTGGATGTAGAGGGCCTAACCTGTCAATTGCTTCAGCATGTGCAGCAGGTGCTCAGGCCATTGGTGAGGCTTACAGGATGATACAGGATGGGACATCTGACCTGATGATTGCGGGTGGCTGTGAAGCTACCCTTAACTATGCGGGCTTTGTGGGTTTTGTTCTGATCAAAGCCCTCTCGGAAAAGTACTCATCCCCACAGACAGCATCCAGGCCATTTGACCGAAAAAGGAATGGTTTTGTTATGTCAGAAGGTGCAGGAGTAGTGATTCTGGAGGAACTCGAGCATGCCCGTGCGCGCGGCGTGCCAATATTGGGTGATATCCTTGGCTACGGAGACTCGGCAGACGCATATAGAATTACTGACACACACCCTACGGGGGAGGGAGCGATACTTGCAATTCGGGGAGCCTTGGATGACGCATCGCTCAGACCGGAGGATATCGATTACATAAACGCGCATGGGACATCCACAACTCAAAATGATTTGACCGAGACACGGGCGATTAAGGAAGTTTTTGGTGAGAGGGCGAAGAATATCCCGGTCAGTTCAAATAAGTCAATGCTTGGTCATACGATAGCAGCGGCCGGGGCTATAGAATGCATTTTAACGGTGGTGGGGATGCATAATTCAATAATTCTTCCGACTATTAACCTGGAATTTAAGGATCCAAAGTGTGATCTTGATTACGTCCCGAATGAGGCCAGAAAGTGCAGGATGAAAAGGGCTATTTCGAATTCCTTTGGTTTTGGGGGCCAGAATGCCTGTCTCTGTCTCGGAGCGTTTGAAGGATGAAGGCGGGACAATTTCGTCATGACAATTGAGCAGTGATTATGGCTGACAGGGTTGTTATTACCGGAACGGGGCTAACCTGTGCTGTTGGCAACAGTCCTCAAGAAGTTTGGGAGGCGTTACTGTCAGGGAAGCACGGTATCCGGCGAATTGAAGGATTTGACCCCAGCGGATTTGCTTGCAGGGTGGGGGCTTGGATTAAGGATAGTGGTTATGCGGAACTTAGCGTCAGTCCCAAGGACGCAAGGATCATGGACAAACATTCATATATGTTATTGAAGTGCACCCAGGATGCCTTTAACGCCTCATGCGTGGACAGGGCATCACTTTCGGGAGACGAGGTAGGATTTTTTGCGGGCATGGGGATGGTGGACTATAACATTGCAGACCTCCTGCCGGCTGTCGTGCAGGCCATGAACGTGGAAGGCGCCCTGGATTACGACGCATTTTATTCAGCAGCGTATCGGGAGATATATCCGTTGTGGCCACTCGCAATGATGAATAACATAGCCTTCTGTCAGGTTGCTATTGCTCTTGGTATACGCGGCGAAAACGCAGTTTTTTCACCACACTCGGATTCGGGTGCGCAGGCTATTATAGAGGCCATGGAAACTCTTCGTGAAAGAAAAGCCGAGGTAGCCCTGGCCGGCGGCGTCAGTGAGAACATATCTCCGGTAAGTTTGGCCCGTGCCCATATGGTTGGTATCCTCAACACTTCAGATCTTGAGGACCAACAGCTTTGCCGTCCATTTGACAGACAGAGAAACGGAACCGTATTGGGTGAAGGATGCGGCATCTTATGCCTTCAGCTGCAGAGGAGCACAGCGAATTACAAATTGAGCCCTAAGGCAGTGATTGCGGCTCATGGATCTGCGTTTCAATTGGAGGAATGCTCCTATGCGCCCACTGCGAAAGCCATTGCGCAAGCTATGAACAATGCCATCATCAGTGCTGACCTCAAACCCTCGGACATTGACTTAGTCATTGCCCATGGTGACGGCACGATTACCGGAGATAAGAATGAAACTGAGGCGCTGCACCGGGTTTTCTCCGGATGCTTGGACAAACTGAAGGTGTTTTCGTCAAAAGGCGCCTTGGGGCATCTGCTCGCAGCCGCTCCTCCAGTGGATACAATCCTGGCTGTCAGCATGCTGGAACATAATATGATTCCAGCCACTCTTCACGTGACCGGACAAGACACCAATATTGAATTTAATCTCGTCACGGGGTCCCCGCTGAAGACAAAGCTGAACCGCGTTATGGTAAACTCTCAAAGTCATGAGGGCCAATGTCAATCCTTGATTATAGAGGCTCTTACCTAGCGGGAGTGTATCATGAGATTTCTACTTTACGACAAGATTATCAGTATAGATAGAGGCAAATCCATAGCAGGGATTAAAACCTTTTCTCTGTCAGAGGAGTTCCTCAAGGGACACTTCAGCAGAAAGGCCCTTGTGCCAGGAGTAATGCTGATTGAGGCAATGGCACAGCTGCTCGGGTGGCTCATTATTTACTCTAATGATTTTAGGCTCTCCTCTATAATGTCATTGATCGAAGATGTAACCATCCCCATGGAATTGCGGCCTGGTTTCAGAGCAGACATCCGTGGAGAAATCATTGCGACCTCAAGGAGAGATTCTCTTGGCAGGGCTTCGGTTTTTGTGGATGGGCAGCTGATTGCTTCGGTGAGCAGAATTATTTACAGTCACTTCCACAAAGTTGATAGGGAAGAACTCTGTAGTCGATTCTGTTATTACAGCGGAATGACGCGACAACAGTTGCAAGATGCCAGGCACGGTACAATGAACGATGAATAGCTTAAGCACGACAAGTCTTCTTTGGCTGTACGCTGTTCGATTTGTAGATGAGGTTGGTGAGCTTATTGGGTACTAAGCGGAGAGTTGTAGTCACGGGACTTGGATTGGTAACTTCTCTCGGTCTCAGTGTGGAAGAAACCTGGCAGAAGGTTCTTGCGGGGGAGTCTGGTATCAGAAGAATCTCCTATCCTAATGCGGAAAAATCTCCTGTGCAGGCTGTAGGCGAGGTGACGGAGGATGATTGGTCTCAGATCAGGGAAACATTCGGGAAGGAAGATCCAGGAACGGGAGAAAGGCGAACATTTTTCGCACTGTGGGCAGCGAAGTCCGCACTGCATGACGCGGGATTGCTCAACAATGGTCTCAATAGAGATCGTTGTGGCGTGATCCTCTCTTCAGGCCTTGGAATTAATAGACCGGAGGATATCCATCAGTGGACAGATAGGAAAGGAACGTTTGATATGCTACGGTTTGGACGGGAGTTCAGGATGGCGCACGCGGAATCTATGATGAAAAACGACTCCAACAGAGCATCTGCGCTAATCGCAAAAAGATTCAGCCTCTTCGGTAACAATTGTACGTTGACCACTGCGTGTGCAGCGGCTACCCAAGCCATCGGCATGGCATACAATGCAATTCAGAGAGGTGTCGCAGACATGGTTGTTGCTGGCGGATCTGATTCAATGATAAACCCAGTTGGTCTTGTCTTTTTTGTGCTGCTTAACGCTGCCGCTACGTCTTCTGAGAACCCCTCCTCTCTCTGTCGGCCATTTGACCGAAAAAGGTCTGGCTTGGTGATGGGGGAGGGAGCGGGGATTGCGGTTCTTGAAGAGGAGTCACTCGCACTGAAACGGGGAGCGAAAATATATGCAGAGGTTGCGGGATACGGATCTTCAATGGATGCCTATCAGCTAACCAAACCGCATCCCCAGGGAATTGGCGCAGAGTTGTCAATGAGACGTGCCCTGAAAGATGCGAATCTCCAGACCCATGAAATCGACTATATCAACGCGCACGGGACAGGAACAAAACTAAACGACATAACTGAAACCATTGCCATAAAGAATGTATTCAAAGCAGATGCATACAAGATCCCGATTAGTTCAAGCAAGTCACTAATAGGCCATGTGCTGGCCGCTTCAGGGGCACCAGAGTTCGTGTTCACAGTGCTGAGTACGAGCCGTGATCAGATTCATCCGACAATAAATATTTCAAACCCTGACCCCAATTGTGACTTGGACTATGTCCCAAATGAAAAGAGGGCAAAGACGGTCCGCGCAGCCTTATCGAATTCTTTTGGCCTTGGGGGGCAGAATGCGTCAATAATTGTCAAGAAATATAGAGGAGCAGGGATGCAATGAATATAGACTTGGCGGGTAAGGTTGCGCTCGTTACAGGGGGCGCTCGCGGAATTGGAAGGGAATCAAGCTTTCGTCTTGCCCTCGCTGGTGCGAAGGTAATCATCAATTACCACAAATCAGCTGAGAGAGCTGAGGACATCAAGCGTAAGATTGCCCTCCAGGGATGCGAAGCAGAGATTTTTCGAGCTGACGTATCTAATCCGGAAGAGGTCAGAGAACTTTTTGAATTCATTGCAAAACGGTTCAACAGGCTTGATATACTCGTAAATAACGCGGGCATCATCAAGGATAATCTTTTGTTGAGCATGGAGATTGGGGACTGGGACAAGGTATGTGATATAAACTTGAAGGGATCATTTCTCTGCACAAGGGCTGCAGTCGAAATGATGCTGCCGCATCACTCCGGCAAGATTATCAACATTGCCTCGGTAAGTGCTCTCCGGGGCGGGCGCGGACAGACCAACTATGCGGCCTCAAAAGGAGGTTTAGTTGCTTTTACGAGGGCTTGCGCCGTTGAACTGTCAGGAAAGGGAATACAGGCGAATGCCATTTTGCCCGGCATGATTGTTACTGAAATGAGTAGCCGTGCCAGAAAAAGGGCAGGCGAGTCACTCCTTGAAAATATACCATCCAGAAGGTTTGGAGAACCTGAAGAGGTGGCGAATCTTATCGTGTTTCTTGCCTCTGATAAGGCTGATTATATCACTGGGCAAGCTATTGCCATTGATGGGGGCATGAGTATCACATGATGAAGCTACACCAAGGAGTTGATATCGTAGACGTCCTAAAGTTCAGGAACGTCTCTCTGAAAAACAAATCTTTTATAGCGGAAATATTCACAGAAGGCGAAAAGAAATATTGTCTCTCTATGAGAGATCCATACCTTCATTTTGCGGGACGTTTTGCGGCAAAAGAGGCATGCCTGAAAGCCCTTGGATGGGGACTGTTTGCGATGGGTATTGATCATGTTTTCCAGGACATCGAGATTAGCCATCACATATCGGGAAGACCAGAGATCGCAGTAAATGGATGGATGGCCAAGATCGCCAATAGGAGAGGGATAGAGCAATACACCGTTTCCATTTCGCACTCGTCCCATTTTGCCATTGCACTGGTAGTTCTGGTTGGAATAAAACAATGACAGCCGGGGCACGAGGTAAGTAAAACAATTGTATTATACTATGGGGGAGGTCAGGGCGGAACATGCGGTTTCTATTAATTGATCACATACTTGAATGGAAAGCCGGAGAAAGCATGAAGGGGATAAAGAATATTACTATGAGTGAGGATTTTCTTGAATTTCACTTTCCCAAGAACCCGATCATGCCCGGAGTATTATTGTTAGAGGCCCTATCGCAGTTAACTGGTTGGTTAGAGGCGGCATCTTCCGACTTTAAGAGCTGGTTCTTGCTTAATAAGGTCTATAAGAGTAGTTTTTATGGGTTCGCGTTCCCAGGCGACCAAGTAGTGCTCGAGGTCAGGTCAGAAGCTCAGTCGCCTTTTGAAACCAAAGTCTATAAAGGAATCGGTATGGTAAACGGGAAAAAGAAGATTGTTGTTGAATATGCAGGAGACATCATTTCCCTGGATGAAATAGAAGATAGTGAAGAACAGAGACGATTCTTTCAACTGCTCACCAGGGAGTTCACCCCTTAGATGCAGAACAGGGAAGTTGTGATCACAGGGATGGGACTCATCAGCCCTCTTGGGCTCACGGTCAGGGAGAACTGGGAAAACCTGGTAGCAAGAAAAACTGGAATCACTCACTATCCAAAAGCCGGGGTGCCAAAGTCTATGGAATACCTCGGCAAAGTGGCTCCATTCGAAAATCCTGACGCTATCCCGCACAAGATTGCGGGCCAAATGAAATTTCTGAACCGCGGTGCCTTCCTTGGTTTTATGTCTGCTAAAGAGGCTCTTGCCAATTCCGGTGTAACACTCACGGACATCCCTCCTGGCCGCAGGGCATTATATATTGCGTCAGGTGATTTTACAAAGGTTGGATATGATTTTATGTATCCTGCAATGAAGGATGCTACTAATGGCAAGTGGAAGAACATAGATCGCGAAAGATTAAACATATCAACACTGAATAAAGTGAACCCTTTTTTCCTCCTAGAGGCCCTTTCTAACAATCTTTTCAGTTTCCTCTCCGCTTTCTTGGAGTTCATGGGGCCAAGCACCAGCCTAGCCAGCCTCTCCCCTTGCGGGGGATATGCGCTTGAATTGGCTTATAGAAGCATCAAATGCAATAAAGCAGACATTGCCGTGGCCGTAGGGTGTGGCAATTGGATCACTGAAATTCCTCTTTATGAGATCGAAAGCTTAGGCATACTCTCAGCGTGCAAGGATGGAGCGGGGTCTTTCAGGCCGTTTGACAGAAAGCGAGACGGCTTCATCACTGGAGAGGGTGGAGCGGCGATTTTATTGGAGTCTTCTGACACAGCGTTGCGCCGCGGTGGACGCATTTTGGGGAAGTTAAAAGGGGTCGGTAATTGTATTGAACCGCCGGAAGGGCAGGGGTTAGGTGTCCCATTGAGAGTGACCAGGCGCTGTATGGAATTGGCTATAGAGAAGGCGGATTGCAGCACCGACGACCTTGCTTTTATCATCCCACACGGAAGCGGAACCATGAAGGGTGACAGATCGGAGTTAAGATCAGTGATGGATATACTTCGAAATGCGAAGGATATGCCGATTTCTGGTATGAAGCCCTATACTGGACATCTTGGCGCCGCCAGTGATCTTGCAGAAATTATCTTCGGCATCAAGTCTTTGAAAAACAGGATGGCTCCTGCTACCTTGAATTTTAGGGAGAGTGAAAAAGAATTTGCAGATCTCAGGATATCAGAGTCCCACCAGACTTGCAAGAATGACCATTTCTTGTCTGTTAGCTACGGCATCGGTGGACAGTCGTCTTCCGCAGTAGTTGAAGTGTTGTGATAGTCGAGTCAACACATCATTAGAGCTTAGAAGCATTTGGCAAGATGAAAGAAAATTTCCATCTGCTTTTTGACCATCTCAGCCTCCTATAAGGAAAAGCAATTCATTAAGTATTAGTGGTGAGGGATGATTATTTACAAAATAAACTAATGAACCTATAAAGATGAAAAACAAGCGAAAGAAGAGGAAGTTTATCATGATAATTGAATATGCGGCAGTATATTCGATTATGCTCTTTTCAAATCTCGTGTCACTGAGAGTCATCCACATGATAAGCCGGTGTCTCGGCAACATGCTTTATCTTCTTGTGGCACGCCGCAGAAAAATAGCCCTTGAGAACCTTCGCCACGCACTGCGTGGTGAACCTGAAAGACAGATCAGAAAGATTGCCCGCAAGAGTTGCCAGTCTTTCTTCCTCACTTTTTTAGAGAGTGCAAAGAGTTTTCAGCTCTTAAGCGCTCCCGACGCACTGGACAAGATTAAAAGTACTTCGAAGGATCTTGAAGAGCTCTTCCTTAAAGCGAAGAGGATACATGATGAATCAAAGGGATGTATATTCGTAACTCCTCACATAGGAAACTGGGAACTGCTGCCCTACGTCAGTTCAGTTGTGGGGATTCCACTTGTTGTTGTTGTCAGGCCACTTGACAATCTTTACTTGGAGAAGCTCTTTTATGCAAAGCGGTCGGCGAGTGGACAGATTATTATTCCGAAAAGAAATGCCTTTTTTGTCCTGCAGGAAACCCTTCAGCAGGGAAAGTCCATAGGCATGCTGCCGGACCAGAGCACAATGAAGGGTGTTTCTGTCAATTTCTTCGGACGCAAGGCTACCACGACGCCTGTCCCTGCCATTCTCGCGATTGATAGAAAGCGGCCCATTGTTGTAGTGGCATGTTGCCGGCGAGACGATTACGGATTTGAAGGATTTGTGTCCGATCCCATCTGGTCTGAGGCCTACACGAGTGAAAAATCTGAGATTTTTCGCCTGACTGAAGAAATGAATAAACAGATGGAATCCATCATCAGGAAATATCCTGAACAATATCTCTGGATGCACAATCGATGGAAAACTTATCAGGGTAAAAAAGATTTTATGGCCTAAGACAGCAGCATTTAGTTCATAAGCCTTCCATCCTGTTTAATGGCGGATCTTCGCCCATGAAGCTGGCATATTCTAAGTCTGTCCCATCGATTCGCATAGCTCTGGAACCGTTTCTTGAAGAGGCAATGCGCATTATTGATACTAACCGTATAACTGAGCACGCTATCAAGGGGATTTCGCGTCAAGTCACTAGGAGCGAAAGGACCGCTCTTGTCAAAGACGACCCTTACTGTTTGATAAGGCATCCCATGGATATATTTCAGATGATGATCCTCACCGGGAGGCTGGTTCTCCAGCTGATACCACTTTCTCTCTTAATACTTTTGGTTCATATTGTTTGTGTTATTATCAAAGCATTTGATGAGGGAAGGTATCTTAAGAGTATTTATGAGGTGAAGTACCACGACTTTTTTGGCAGGACGGAGCGGTTTTTCCCAAAATTTAATACGTGAAGCATTTTTTTTCGAGGCAATTAAAATGTGAACTATTTCTAAGTCAAATGATAAACGTCTTGATTGTCTTGTCTTTATAGAACATTGGGTGGGAAATAGCTTCTATATCAGTTGAGGAAAGAGTGAACATGAAAACAGGTCTGGATCTGTTTGAAAAAAAATGGCCGAGAAAATTGCTGGACGCCCGCGTGGGGCTCCTGATGCACCACGCTTCTGTGAATAAACGACTGGAGAGTGCTGCCCACCTTTTTAAACGGTTCAAGAAGATTGAGTTGAAGTCTTTTTTTGGTCCCCAGCACGGCATTTATGGAGAGACTCAGGACAACATGATCCAATGGAAGGGGTTCAGAGACCCTGGAACGGGTCTCCCGGTTTACAGTCTCTATAGTGATAGACGTAAGCCTCGAGCCGAGATGCTGAATGATATTGATGTCATAGCTATAGATATTCAGGATATAGGGTCTCGCTATTACACGTTCATATGGACGATGGAACTCTGTATGCAGGCATGTTGTGAAATGAAAAAGTCCGTGATCGTTCTTGACAGGCCAAACCCGCTCGGTGGAACCCTCATGGAAGGGCCCGTGCTTGACATAGCCTTTACTTCATTTGTTGGAAATCGGCCGCTCCCAATTCGTCATGGTATGACTGTTGGAGAAATAGCTCAGTACCTTAAAAACATATATTATCCCTCAGTGGACCTCCATGTCATCGCCATGGAGGGTTGGCAGAGAAAAATGTGGTTTGACCAAACAGGGCTGCCATGGGTTATGCCATCTCCGAACATGCCGACGTTGGACACGGCTGCGGTCTATCCCGGCATGTGCCTGCTCGAAGGCACTCAACTCAGTGAGGGCCGGGGCACTACACGCCCCTTTGAGATGTTCGGAGCACCGTTTATTGAACCTGAATTGTTGGTCACAGAGCTGAGAAAACACGGGCTCGCAGGTGTTATCTTTCGCCCAATGTTTTTTCAACCGACCTTCCAAAAGCACGCCGGAAACCTTTGTGGTGGAGCGCAACTGCATGTTGTCGACAGGGAAAAATTTAAGTCCTTTAAGACGGGTGTCGCAATTCTAAAGACAGTGTATTCGCTATATCCGCAGCATCCCCTATGGAAACAACCCCCTTATGAGTATGAGACAGAAAAGATGCCGTTCGATATCCTCGCGGGCACTGACAGACTGAGACATGATATCGAGAATAATGAAGACATTGAACTAATGGAAGCGTGGTGGCAAGGGCAGTGCCTCACGTTCAACAGAAATGTGAGAAAAAGATTCCTGTTGTATGCGTGAACCCCTGAAGTGTTTCATCCTAGCTGCAGGCCTTGGTCAGAGGTTGGGTCCAATTACAAATTATATCCCGAAGCCTCTGCTGCCTATCATGGGCAAACCCCTCTTAGCGTCTGTCCTTGAAAAGGTCTCAATCCTGCCGATGCGCGAAATAGGCATCAACCTTCATCACAAAAAAAATGTAATTGCGGACTGGGTGGCCCGATCTGAATTTCATGAAAGGGTCGTTCTTTTCCCCGAAGAGCAGATATTAGGTACGGGAGGGGCTTTAAAAAATGCGGAATCCTTTCTGAGCGGAAGCGTGTTTCTTGTGCATAATGCAGACATCCTCTCTGACATAGCTTTAGAAGAATTGCTTGAATCTCATCTCTTATCACACAATCTCGTTACGCTTGCTGTTCATGACTTTCCTCTCATCAACAGCATTTCAATCGATCATTCTGGGTCTCTCAAATGTATCGGGAAGTCGTCTCATCATCAAACAGATCAGTACAGGTGGGTCACCTTCACTGGGATTGCTGTTTATTCCTCGCGATTCCTCGATTTTTTGCCGTCCGGCATATCAAATGTCGTTGATTCGTGGCTGGTTGCCTTAGCGGCGGGCAACAAGGTTGGGACTTATGATGCTACAGGATGTCATTGGAGTGATATCGGGACGCCAGAGGCCTATGCCCAGACGGTGGTAAAGGAGATGAGGAGTATTGGTGAAACTGTGTCTATTCACCCCTCAACCGTAGGCTGTGACCACGCTGAACTTGATGGGTATATAGTAATTGAAAAAGACAATGTCCTTAAGAATGGCTCTTTCAGGAATTGCATCGTGCTCCCGTCCAGTTTATCGAGTGTGGTCTGCCCTGACGATGATTTGCAATCTCCCTTTTTGGTTAAAGAGATGAGAGAGGCTGTCCGCTTTGAAAACTGCATCATCGGACCTGGTTTTAGCATGAGGCTGGCAGAATGGGAAATGCTCGGGTGGTCACGGGACAGTGGAATGTTCATTGGCACCGGAGGCTCTGATAGAAAATATTTCAGAGTGAAAAGGGAGCAGGGATCCGCGGTGATGATGCGGTGCTTAGATGGCGATCCTGACTACGAGCGCTCTGTCGAATTTACGAGGTTTTTTCATCAATACTCAATTCCAGTACCTGAACTTGTGTTTGTAGATCGTCACCGAATGGAGGCTCTCTTTGAAGACCTCGGGGATATGTCTCTTTACAGTTGGCTGAAATGTCCTCGCGAAGAGTGGCACATCGAAGGTGTCTACAAAAAGGTACTAAGTGCGTTAATCCATATACACGTTACAGCAACTGACCATGTGGCAGAATGCCCTCTGCTCAAGGAGAGAATTTTTGACTATGAGCACTTACGATGGGAAACCGGATATTTTATGGAAAGGTTCCTGGGGGGATTGAAAAATCTGATTGAGCAAGACGCCGTGACTCTGTTGCATGAATTTGACAGGCTTGCGGTCAAGGTGGATGCTTTTCAAAAGACTGTTATCCATCGCGACTTTCAGTCGCAAAACATTATGATCACCAAAGGTGAAACTCCCCGTCTGATCGATTATCAGGGGGCAAGAATAGGCCCTCCCGCTTATGATGTAGCATCTATACTCTGGGACCCATACTATCGCCTTGGGAGCAAAATGAGGGAACGCCTTCTTCAGTATTATATTGATGAAATGACCATTAGAGCTCACGAGAAATTCGATGAGACGGAGTTTACCCGGACTCTGATTCCTTGCAGGCTCCAGAGGCATATGCAGGCGCTGGGAGCTTACAGTTTCCTATCAATGGTGAAGGGGAAGAAGTATTTTCTGAAATTTATTGAGGAGGGTTTGCGATTACTGGACGAAGATGCCTCTGTGTCACGGGATGACTATCCTGCATTGTATGATCTCCTCAAGCGACTGTAAGGTACGACTGTCTCAGTAGTTTTGCGAAGTACCCAGAGAGTGGCTTCGGCTAATTGACGATCCTTGCTATTTCTATCGTATCACCAGAATATGGTATAATTTTCAATGGCAATTCTGACGGTCAGGAAATATCCGGATGAGGTCCTAAAAAAGAAGGCGCAACCTTTAACTGAGATTGATGGCAGTCTTCAGCGTCTCATTGATGATATGATCGAGACCATGTACGCTGCCCCTGGTATCGGGCTTGCAGCGCCGCAGGTTGATGTTTCAAAGAGGTTGGTGGTCATCGATGTCAGCATAAGGGATGAGACGCAACCTCTCATTGTTTTGATCAATCCAGAGATTGTGGAGGCCGACGGTATCGTCGAATATGAAGAAGGATGCCTGAGTGTGCCTCAGTATACAGCTCTCGTTAAGAGGGCAGAGAAGGTTCTCGTAAGAGGTTTTAATAGAGATGGGAAACAGGTAGAGATTGAAGGCACGGGTCTCCTTGCAAGGGCATTGCAGCATGAAATAGACCATCTTGACGGAGTCCTGTTTGTGGACAGGTTGAGCTACGTGAAGAGGGAGTTCTTTAAAAAGCGGTATCAAAAGATGCTGGTGAGTAGCAGGTAATGGGCAACATTTGTTCATTAACGACATTTTATCTACAATCCGTTGATCAGACTAAGCTCTAAAGGTTTTTTGCGTGGCATTTATTTTTTTTGGCACCCCACAGTTCGCTATCCCTTCCTTAGATGCGCTCATAAATAATTCTGAAGATGTTGCGTGTGTGATAACGCAGCCTGATAAAGCGGGCGGGAGGAGACATCTAATCTCGTCGCCGCCCATAAAAGATTTCGCGCTGTCAAGGGGCTTACAGATCATGCAACCTGAGAACGTGACGGAAGATGCATTTTGCGAGGCATTATCGAGGTGCGGACCGGAATTTATTGTCGTAGTTGCTTATGGCAAGCTTCTTCCCGAGAAGATTCTCCGGATTCCAAGATCAGGATGCATAAATGTCCATGCATCGCTGTTGCCAAAATACCGGGGGGCGGCCCCGGTGCAGTGGGCATTGCTGAACGGGGAGACGAAGACAGGCGTTACCACGATGCTTATGGATAAGGGGCTTGATACAGGTGACATCTTGCTGAGGGCACCCCTGGATATCAATGAAGACGACGACGGTAAAACTCTGGGCGTCAGGCTAGCGGCGTTAGGCGCTGAGACACTGATTCAGACCCTCCAGGGAATAAGAAAAGGGACCATAACGCCGACACCGCAGACAGGGGAGATCGTATATGCACCGCCACTAAGAAAAAAAGATGGCAAGATTGACTGGGATAGAAGTGCAATAGAGTTGTTTAATTTTGTAAAGGGTATGTTCCCCTGGCCCGCGGCCTATTGTTACCTATACAAGGATAGGATAAAAATGATCAAAGTGAGGCCTATTGCAGGCCATGGCGTGCCTGGGAGAATCGAAAAGGCATCAGGCGGATCACTGATAGTCGGGACGGGGAACGGACTCCTGTCAGTGGAACAACTGCAGCCGGAAGGAAAGAAGCCTATGTCTGCGGAAGCCTTTATTGCGGGAAGGAAGTTAGAGGAAGGGCATGAGAAATTTTCTTAGGGCAATTGTATTAAGAGTTCTTTACCCGTCACTCATGTTGGTTGGCACTTTCGTAAAGGGCAAGAGAGAGCCGCTTCAATTATTTGTGATAAACCTTAATAACAGGCTGATCAGAGCGGAATGGAATGCCAAGAATATCTCCCGTCGAAAATTTATTAAGGGAAAGAGAAAGGTTTTATTGCTCCTGCCACATTGTCTTCAGGTAAGCGACTGTGATATAAGGTTGACATTTAATGTCGGCAACTGCAAGCGCTGCGGGAAATGTGAAATAAAGGATCTTATTGGAATTGCAGAAGAAATGGGTCTAGATATTTTCGTCGCAACGGGCGGTACTTTAGCAAGACGCATCGTCAATGACGTGAGACCAGATGCCATAGTAGCGATCGCCTGCGAAAGGGACCTGAGCAGCGGCATTGTCGATAGCTATCCACTTCCTGTTTTTGGGATAACTAATGAAAGGCCATCGGGTCCATGTCTCAACACTCGTGTTGACCTTACGAAGGTGAGAGAGGCCCTTAAACTCTTTTGCAGTCGTGAGTCCATGGGAGACAATTGACAGGCCTGTCCATCAAGGCG
This sequence comes from Dissulfurispiraceae bacterium, assembly GCA_052146665.1. Lineage (GTDB taxonomy): Bacteria > Nitrospirota > Thermodesulfovibrionia > Thermodesulfovibrionales > Dissulfurispiraceae > JBKQMP01. The sequence goes on along the minus strand of JBKQMP010000131.1, from coordinate 8,675 downwards.
ATGTCAACTAGATCTCTCGCCTCAAGAGCCCTCTGTCTAATATTCGGAAAGTCAAAAAAACCCAAGGAAGTGGTAGATGATCTTTCCCATGACTGCGACAGGAGAGAACGCGCATTTTTGATGGAACTTGTTTACGGCGTTACGAGATATAAATTGTATCTTGACTGGATACTAGGTCATTTCTTGGAAAAGACTTCCGGACTTTCTGACATGACACTCAACAATCTGAGGGTCGCTATCTACCAGATGAAATTTATGCGCGTCCCTGAATTTGCAATAGTCAGTGAGGCAGTGAACGTAGAAAAAAACTTTAGTGGAAGGGCGTCGCTGGTAAATGCAGTACTGCGAAATTACCTGAGAGATAAGAACGCTGTTTCCCTCCCTCCAGGGCAGGACCCAGTATTGTTCATTTCCATTGTCACCTCTCACCCTTCCTGGCTCGTGCGGAGGTGGATCAAGAGATTTGGCTATGATGAAGCGTTGAAGTTTACGCAGAAAAATAATGAGATGCCGCCTTTCACTATCAGGACAGAGGAGTCAGAAAGGGAGCAGGCGCTCGCGGTACTTATTGCAAAAGGCATAAAGGCATCTCCCACTGAATATTCTGCAGGCGGCATAAACATAGAAGCTCACCTTTCATTCAGCGAATTATCTAGTATATTGCACATTAACTTCCACGTACAGGATGAGGCTGCACAACTTGTGACCTACCTTTTAAGCCCATCGTCTGGAGAGAGAATACTCGATGCCTGCGCGGCCCCGGGGGGGAAGACTACCCATATTGCCGAGCTAATGAAAGATACCGGTGAGATAGTCGCAGTTGAAAGTGAAGAGAAGAGGATTCGGCAGTTATCCGAGAACATCTCAAGATCAGGCAAGAAATCTATTCGTGTCATTCAAAGTGACGTAAGAGCTTTACAAGAACATATCGGTAGAACTACCCTTGGATTGTTTGACAGGATTATCCTTGACGCACCATGTTCTGCAATTGGAGTCATTAGAAGAAATCCGGATGTGAAATACCGGCATACGCGAAAGGATCTCCTTCGGTTTAAAGAAAAGCAGCTCGATATGCTGGGAGCTGTGTCAAAAATTCTTAAGCCTGGAGGTACAATGGTCTATTCCGTATGCTCAACAGAACCAGAGGAAGGGGAAGATGTTATTAAAGCTTTTTTACAGGGCAAGTCCAATTTTAGTATCATAGAGGGGAATCTTGACCGTCTTAGACCCTTTAGAAAGGTAACAGGGGAATTGACATTTTACAGGACGTTTCCACATGTGCATAATATGGATGGTTTTTTTGCGGCAAGACTGAAAAGGATACGATAGACCATAGGCGATGAGAAAACTGTTAAAGATCCCACTTTATGTGGTAATTCTGCTTGCCATTGGCATTATTGCAGGCCATTTTACCTTCCAGGCGCTGAGTTTCAGCAGGACAGTGACGGTCCCGGATGTAAGAGGTAAGAGTACGATAGAAGCCAATAATATATTAAAAGATAAGGAATTGTATATCAGGATTGAAGGTGAGGACTACGATGCATTGATACCCGAAGGGTACATTATCCGGCAGGATGTGCCGTCGGGCAATAAGGTAAAAGAAGGGCGGGAGATAAAGGTGGTGTTGAGTAAAGGGCCTAAGGTAAAGTACGTGCCGGACGTGGTAGGACAAACACTTGATGATGCGGAAGCTCAGTTGAGGGGCAGAGGAATAAGAATAAAGAAGATTATTTATGTACATTCTGAGGATGTGCCAAAGGACAGCATAGTTGCTCAACGACCTGAGGTCAATGAATCGGGAGCCGATATGTTCAGCGTTATTGTTAGTCTCGGAGGATTCGATGAAAATGCCAAAGTGAAGAGTCAACATCATGATTAATACATAGTTGCCGCTCGCATAATTTAATGTTTTACTGAGGGAAATAACTAGAGATACTTTTTTCTACTATCTCCTTAATAAAAGGATGTAAAGGTGATGAAGATTGCTCCATCTATTTTATCGGCTGATTTCTTGACTCTTGGTGACGAAATAAGGGCGGCGGAATCTGCTGGTGCGGATCTGTTCCATTTGGATATAATGGACGGACATTTTGTCCCCAACCTTACTATTGGTCCCTCAGTTGTTGAGTCAATTCGGGAAATTACGAACCTGCCCCTTGATGTGCATTTGATGGTTGAGGAACCGGACAAATTTTTGAAGGACTTTATCAGGGCAGGTGCGGACTATATCACTGTCCATGTTGAGACATCTTTTCACCTCCATAGGACTGTTCACACTATAAAAGAGAGTGGGAAGAAGGCAGGAGTCTCACTGAATCCAGCCACATCGCTTTTTTCCCTTGATCAGATCTTATCCGACGTCGACATGGTGCTCTTGATGTCGGTAAACCCTGGATTTGGAGGGCAGGAATTTATACCGACTGTTCTAGATAAGATCACGTCATTAAGGAATATCCTTCAAGAAAAAGGGCTTAATCTTTTAGTCGAGGTCGACGGAGGGGTGAAGCTTGATAACGCTAAGAGAATTGCATCAGCGGGCGCGGATATACTTGTCATGGGGTCCGCTTTTTTTAAGTCGAAGGATTACAAGGCATTAATGGTAAAGCTCCGAGAGGTTCTGAAGGACATAAAGAGATAAGGCGGTAGAGAAGTGGAACGTGAAATTCTTGAGTCTATGAATGAGGCAGAGAAGCTAAGGACAAGGGCGAGATACAAAGATTCCCTTGCTATGTTCAAAAAAGTATTATCTATAAGCAAAAGGCGACGCAATATCGGCGGTATTCTCGATTCAACAATCGCTATTGCTGATATTCATAGAATGATAGGGAGATTTAATGATGCGATTGCCTATTATGAAGAAGCACTTGTCCTGTGTGAAGCCCTCGAAGATGAACTCACCTCTGCCGATACAATGGTGGGCCTGGGGCTGTCATTAAGGGCTCTCGGATTTTGGAAGGATGCCCTCAAATGTATAGGGAGGGCAAGGGAAATCTATGAGCAAGAGGGGGATAAAAAGGGAATTGCCTTTGCCCTCTGGGCTGAGGCAGGCGTCTGGAGAGTAAACGGAGACTTGAGAAAAGCGATTGAGAGATTTGAGGAATCAAGAGGTCTATTTTCTTCGCTTAAGGATGTATCAGGCAAGGCCTATTCACTCTGTGGGCTCGGTGGAACTAACAGGATCGCGGGCAACTATCAAAAGTCGTTACGTTATTATTTAAAGGCGAATGACCTCTTTAAGAGCCTCGGAGACATATTCGGCATCGCCTATTCCCATTGCGGCATCGGAAATGCACAGAGGATGAACGGCAATTTTAAAGATGCGATGAAGGAGTTCGGGCAGGCGTCTGATCTGTATGAAAAGATAGGAGATATTGTGAGCTACTCCTATACCTTATGGAGTATTGCCAACGTATATAAGATGAGGAGGGATTTTAAAAAGGCGAGGCTCTATATTGAAAAGACCCTGAAAAATTTTAAAAGTACCAAAGATCCGAGAGGCATCATATACTGTTATCTGACGCTTGGCGAAATTGAATGTATGGAAGGCAAAAGAGGTAGTGCGGAGAGGAGATTTCTCCATGCGTTGACTGATGCTCATCAATACGGCTTCAAACTTGAAAAATGTCATGCAAAGACTCTTTTATGGCTACTCAAAAAAATGGATTCAGAATTGACTGATTCTAAACATTATCCTAAAAGGCCGAACTGTCATCAAGCCATAGGGGCAGATTTAAGCTTTGACTCAATTCCCTGTAACATGCCATGAGAGTATTTAACCTTCCCAATGTTATCACCTTTATCAGGATTATCATAATACCTGTTTTTGTGACTGCACTCATCTACAAACGTTATCATTCTGCCCTGATTCTGTTTATAATTTGTGGCCTGAGTGATATGCTTGACGGGCTGCTCGCGAGAATAACAAATCAGAAAACGCCGTTGGGCGCAATGTTAGATCCCATTGCAGATAAATTACTTCTTATTACTTCATTTATCCTTTTCTCCGTTTATGGATGGATACCGAAATGGTTAACCGTTATTGTGATAAGCCGTGACACGATAGTGACGCTGGGTTGGATTCTGTTATATCTCATTTATAACATGACACATGTAAAGCCAACATTTACCGGAAAGACAGCAATTGCGTCGCAGCTCTTGCTGATTGCCTATACGCTCTTTTCAATTAATGTCATTGGCGTTCCGCCTTCGCAGAATTGGATGGCATGGACTGTGGCGACACTTACCATCATCTCAGGACTTCATTATATCTATAGAGGGCTGACGCAGGCCGATGAAGAGTAATCAGGGCGTCGAGATAGAGGAAATCATCGAGGGGAGCATTGCCGAAAAAAAAGGCCTGTTGCCTGGCGACCGGCTTATTGCCATCAACGGGCATGCTATAAGAGACTCCATAGATCTCATGTTTTATACTCATGGAACACCCTTCGCCCTGTTGGTCCAGAGGAAGAAAGAGAGGCTAGTGCTCGAAGCCCAACTGGACAGGGGGTGTATCAGCGATCTCGGTATCATGCTTAAACATTTCAAGGTCAAGACATGCAAAAATAGATGTCTCTTCTGCTTTGTATCCCAGCTTCCCAGAGGACTCCGCAAGTCACTATATCTCAAAGATGAAGATTATAGAATGTCTTTCTTATATGGAAATTACGTCACGCTGACAAACCTCTCTGATGATGATAAAAAAAGGATTGTTGAGCAGCGGTTGAGCCCACTTTATATCTCCGTTCATTCAACTGATACACGGATAAGGAATGAAATGATTGGGAACCCAAAGGCCGCTGATATTTCCGGAGAAATAAGATTTTTTGCAGAGAACAAGATAAAGATGCACTCCCAGATAGTGCTGTGTCCCGGATATAATGGCGGTAAGATTTTGGCGAAGACCATTTCGGATCTGTACAGGTTTTATCCATATATTATGTCGATCGCAGTTGTTCCTGTGGGCCTCACTGTTCATAGAAAAAGGACACTTAATCCTGTGGAAAAACAGGATGCCATTGATGCTGTTCAGATCATCCAGGCATTTCAATCACGGTTCAAAAGAAAACATGGTGAGCATGTGGTGTATGCAGCTGACGAGCTTTATTTAAAGGCAGATATGCAATTCCCGCCTATGGAGCTTTACGATGACCTTCCACAGATAGAAAATGGGGTTGGAATGGTCCCGCAATTCATTCACCAGTCAAAGAGAATAAAGATACCGCAGGTGATGTCGAAGAACAGATTGATCACCTTTACCGGGACTTCATTCTATCCTTATCTTCTGAAATTCACCGAAAGGATCAAGAGGGCTGGAGTTGATATGGAGGTACTGCCTATAGAGAACACTCTCTTTGGAAAAAGCATTACCGTTGCAGGCCTACTGTCAGGACGGGACGTGATGAAGACTTGCTCTGGAATACTGCGGCGGGATGACATTTTACTGATACCCGATGTCGTAATGAGGGAATGCGATCAGGTTTTTCTTGATGATGTATCGAGACAAGATCTGGAAGAAGTCATCGGGACAAAAACGGTTGTTATTGAATCAACCCCTAAAGGTCTCGTTGACGCGATTGCTGAACTCGCGTAATCGGCGGTCTTTAAAAATTGATCCTAGATCCTTTTTCTTCTTTTGCCGCCAAACCTTTTCTCAGTGACCTTGGCTAATTCCGTGTGATATTTCTCGAGTTCTTCTTTGAGTTTTCTTGACTCGGCCATTATTATTTCCAGCCTTTTATTGAGCGGTTCACCCCGTGAGGAGGTCTTAATTTTTAGCGCAACATCATCAAGTCTTTTATCATACTTGCGTCGGTACATCCCTATTTTCTCCAGTTCTTTGAGGAATACACCCAGCAACTCCCAGGAGGCGGCCCTGTCACACCTGAAGGCTATTTTTAAGGCGATTGCATATATTTTAACGAAATCAATAAACCGGTAAAGTTCGGATGTGTCTTCACTGATGCTTTCAATAATTTCCTTCGCTGTTTCCTCAGTGGTTTGCATGCTCTGTACCCCTCTCCTTTTCATCTTAACATACTTTATTCTGAAAGAATAGCCCGTCATCACGTCATAAGAGTCAGGATTATTCATATGGTTATTCCGGAGGATTGCTGTTATAATTTTGATATAATCATGCAAAAGAGATTACTTGGTAATACAGGTGTAGAAGTGACCATCATGGGCTTGGGGGGAGAGGGGATCCTCCGGACATATGGCCACGAACGAGAGGCCTACGAACTGATCAACAGGGCCATAGATCTGGGTATCAATTACTGTGAATCAGCAAGGGCATACTCAGGGAGCGAGGCTTACTATGGAAAAGCATTGAAGGAGAGGAGAAGGGAGATATTCCTTACCAGTAAATCACATGCGAGAGACAGGCAGGGAGCGTTGTTGCATCTCTATGAAACGCTTGCGAACATGGAGACTGACCATCTTGATTTATGGCAAGTCCATGACGTGAGGACAAAAGAAGACATTAAAGAGATATTTGGTCCAGGTGGAGCCTTAGAAGCTTTTGTTGAGGCTAGAGACAAAGGTCTGGTAAGGTTTATCGGTGTAACAGGCCATCATGATCCTTCCGTTTTGACACAATGCATTGATAGTTTCAATTTTGACACCGTTCTTGTCCCTATAAATCCTGCAGAACCCGAATATAAAAGCTTTGTTGATACAATTATCCCTCTTGCCAACGAGAAAGGCATGGGTATTATTGGCATGAAGATCTATCTTCGTGGGTTTGCAAATAAAGTACCGCGTGTACACACACTGGAACCATTTTTCCGATTCGCTTTATCGCACCCTATATCTGTAGCTGTCATAGGCTGTGATAACTTAAAACAGCTTGAGGAGAACGCGCAATTTGCCCGCTCTTTTGTTGAGATGACCGATCATGAGATGCACCACCTTGTTAACAGTTTGTCGCCATATGCCCGGAAACTGATGTACTATAAGCCGTGAAGATTCATCTTTTTTTGGGGGAAGCAAAAATTGGATGCCCACGCGTTATATGGTCACGATTATTCTCTTAAGGAAAACTGCCGGTCGCACGTTAACGTGCTTGAAAACACTCCCTGACATTCGACGACTGTGGGGATTCGTTACATTCAGCCGCATCAGTTTTTGGATATATTTAGATCAGCCGTGTTTTTGATGAATGCCAGCAGACTGCCAGTAGACGGTGTTCTTACTTAATGCTGTCAAATAAATTTAAGTCTCTGAAGGGCTACTGACCACATAATTTTCGCTATTGGCAACATCTTACAACGTCCGGGTATGTAAAAAGGAATTGCTTAGATCTCAGGAACCTTTATTGTATAGCGATAAGGCGGTGTATGGTCTGTAAGTAAGGCAGGGTTTAATGACCTTAACTCTTTGACAGTGGTGTTGTGCCTTTGAGCAATCGTCTTCAGGCTGACAACCTGGAGAGTGGTTATCTCATTATATTTTATTGACTCATTTCGAATGTCGTCTTCTGGATCAAACCCATAACTTTCAGGATCCTGAGCGACTGTATAGGCTGCCATGAGATAGGGTATGTATCTCTTTGTTATTGCTGGTGTGCGTTTAGACGTATAGATATTATGGATGTTTTTTATTCGCCCCTCTCCGGCGTTATAGGCAGCAAGTGCGATATCCCATGCTCCGAACAGTGAATACAGATCACGCAAATAGGCGGCTGCCGCAAGGGTGGATTTTACAGGGTCCCTCCTCTCATCAACATAATTGTCTATCTTGAGTCCATACTTTAGGGCTGTCCCTCTAACAAATTGCCATAATCCTGTAGTACCCCCAGGCCCAACAGAAAGGGGAGAGAAACCGCTCTCGATCAAAGGAAGGTAGGCAATCTCAAAGGGAATGCCCTTCTCATCGAAGATGCCCGTGACCATGTCTATGTACTTATGAGAATTATTGAGCCGCTCCTTGAAGGTTTCTGGGATCTTTTGGGTGAAGAACACTACCGCACGTTCGTAAATCTTGCTGGTGGGTTCTTTTTCCTTTATGTCGTGAAGCTCTGGAGTATCAAAAGCATGCACCTGGCTGCATAAAAACAGCGATGCAAATAATATGCAAGCAATGAATTTTATCATTAATTCCCCCTTGAATGTCGATGTGTCTTCTATGGATTGAAAACGAGGATAAAGTTTCTTGGGTGATTCTTTAGTTAGCGTAAGTAGTATACAATTTTATGTATCTGTTTTGCAACATTAATTTCAGAGGGGAGAGAAAAGGTGATTTCCGAACCCCCTTTGTTTGCCATCGAAAGAAGCTGTCTGATATAATATTTTTTACCTGTAAGGCGGTGTAGCTCAGTTGGTTAGAGCATGCGGCTCATATCCGCAGTGTCCGGGGTTCAAATCCCTGCACCGCCATTAATTATTGTTACTGGGACATTTATTTGGCAGTTACTGCCAAGTTTAGGTTCTTTTTACTTTCTGCCAACTTTAGGTTTCTCCCCTTTATGTCCGCAAGTTACCCATAAATAGTTGAATGGGACCATAAGTTTTCCCTTTTTTTTAACAACTAAACTTGCCTCTTTGCTCTCTCTTCCGGTTAAGCGTCATTCCGCTGCAAAGTTGCGGAATGACGTGTGAAGGACTAAGCCGCGGGTTATGGCGATTCAATATCGCATGTGCTGGTTTTCTCTACGGGATTGAATGAGATTTGGCTGTTGA
>JBKQMP010000130.1:0-5959 GCA_052146665.1 Dissulfurispiraceae bacterium | reverse complement strand
CCCGCCAACTATCAACCTTAAAGAACAAGACCCCGAATGTAGGATCAACGTGGTGAAGGAGCCGAAAGAAGGGCATCTCCAAGTCGCCCTCTCCAATTCCTTTGGTTTTGGTGGGGTAAATGCAGTCTTAGTATTAAGAAAAGAGCCACCAGGCCAAAAAAGATAGGCTGCGCCCGCGAAATCAGTTGAATTAAACTATCGCATATTATTTGATAGTTTTCTCGTAGATCCTGTATTTCTTATAGAGCTCCCCTTTCATCATTTCAACGATTCTGATAACGGGAATGTTGTCCTCTAAAATCCACGAGAACTCCACACGTTTGTAGCCTCCTTTCCTAATACCCTTGAACCCCTCCCGGAAAAGAAGTGCTTCGACACCCCTGTTTCGATATTGCTCTTTAATGCCAAGGAGTAACAATCTCAGATCACTGATTCTTCTTGAATAGTAGAGTGCTTTGAGTATTGTGATAGGAGTGAGCCTGCCATGCATATGCTGCAATACAGAATTAAAGTCAGGGACATGTCCTAGGAACCCCACAGGCTCCCCGTCTTTTTCTGCTATAATCACAAGATCCTGCACAACAAGCGGTTTTAACCGCTTAGCGCTATACAACAATTCTTCTTCTGTCATCGGAATGAAACCCCAGTTATGCTGCCAGGCGGAATTGTAGACCTCTCTGAAGGACATCATATCAGTGATGAAATTCTTCTTCTCCACCGGCCTTGCCCTAATGCCTCTCCTTTCAGCTAGAGCAGCAACCCGCTCAACCTTCTCCGGCAATTCTTCTCGAACATTATAAATATATGCGTAGAGGTCTTTTACCTTAACCATTCCGAAGCGGCTCATCAAATCATTGTAATAAGGAGGGTTATACGGCATCATAAGCATCGGCGGGCTGTCAAAGCCCTCAATCAAAAATCCGCACTCTTCATTTGTCGAAAAGTTCATCGGGCCCCGCATTATCTCCATGCCCTTCTCCTTCAGTTCACTGCAAACCCTTGACAAAAGAGCATCAGAAACATCGCTATCGTTGATGCTTTCAAAAAAACCAAAAAAACCTGCGCTCTCTTTTCGAAAGTCTATGTGTCGGTGGTCGATTATAGATGCAACGCGACCGACCACTTTGCCCTCCAGCATAGCCACAAAAAACTTGACCTCAGCGTGTTTCAAAAAAGGATTTTCTGAAGAAAAATGAATACGCATGTCCCTTGTGAGTTGGGGAACATAAAACCTATCTTTCGCATAGAGGAAAAGCGGGAATTCTATAAAAGTATTAAGGTGTTGTTTTGTCTTGACCTGAGTTATATCGCAGTGATTGGGCATCGTGCCGGACTCTTTGGCTAACTGATTAAGCCGAGTGCCTTTCCTATTTTACCAAATGCTTGGACAACCTTGTCGAGATGCTCTTCCGTGTGGGTGGCCATGTAACTCGTTCTGATTAGAGCCTTTCCTGGAGGGACTGCAGGTGAGACAGCAACGTTAGCGAACACGCCTTCCTCCTGGAGCATCATCGCCATCTTAAACGCGACTTCATCGTCTCCAACTATGATAGGTACGATAGGCGTCTGGCTCGGTCCAACTTCAAAACCAAGTTCATTGAAGGCGGTCAGCATTCTTCTAGTGTTTTGCCAAAGACGGGCTATTCTTTCAGGCTCGTTTTCTATTATATCCAGAGCTGCACTAACTGCTGCAACAGAGGCTGGCGGAGGGCTCGCACTGAATATAAGTGCCCTCGCAAAGTGTTTGATGTAATGAATAACATCTGCATCCCCAGCGACAAATCCGCCAATTGACGCAAGGGATTTGCTATAAGTACCCATTATCAAATCTACCTCACTCTCAAATCCAAAATGTTCTGCGGTGCCCCTGCCTGTCTTGCCTAATACCCCTATTCCATGGGCATCATCCACCATGAGTCTCGCACCAAATGCCTTTGTGATTCTAAGCACCTCCGGAAGATTAATGATGTCTCCTTCCATACTGAAGACACCGTCAACCACCACGAGTTTCCCTCTTCCGTTATTATCACTAAGAACCCTTTCGAGATCCACCATGTCATTGTGTTTAAACCTCTTCACCTCACCGTACGATAATTTGCATCCATCCACAATGCTTGCATGATCCATCTTATCAATTATGGCTATGTCATCCTTTCCAACAAGTGAAGAAATCACTCCAAGATTGACCTGAAAGCCTGTTGAAAATACGAGTGCGGCCTCTCTTCTCATAAACCGGGCAAGCTTGTCCTCCAGCTTGACATGGATGTCGAGAGTGCCATTGAGAAACCGGGAACCTGCACAACCCGTACCGTATCTCTTAATGGCATCTATTGCTGCCTCTTTTACCTTTGGATGATTGGTTAGACCGAGATAATTGTTTGAGCCAACCATTATCATTTTCTTGCCATTGAGGATGACTTCAGGGTCCTGGGCGCTCTCTATCACTCTAAAAAACGGGTATACACCATTCCTTTGCAGTTCCTTCGCATAATTGAATTTGAAACATTTTTCAAATATGTCAGCTGCTTCCTTTATAGCCATCGATGAATCCTGTACCAGTCTGCCGTCCATTTCGCTCCTTCTCTTATTTTTACCTTTGGCTCAAAGTTTAGCCTTGATAAAGCCTTTGCTGTATCACAAATCCAGTAAGAGTATTTCATCTCTTTTATTTTGTCCGTGTTTATGATATTGGCTTTCTGCCTCTTCTCAGAAAGTAACCCTATGAATGGCATTAAGCACTGAGGAACTTTTACCCTTATCGGCTGCTTTTCTACAGCATCAGCTATAGCATCAATAACCTCATCAGTAGAGTAAATTTTACCATCAGAGACAAAAAAAATCTCACCTATGGCATTCTCGCTCATGACCGAGAGGATTATTGCTGCAATAAGGTCATCAACGTATATGAAGGAATAGGCGCACTTGCCCCAGTAGGGAATTATACCTGATTTAACCATTTTAAAGAAAATGAGCAGGTCTTTGTCACGAGGTCCGTACACAACAGGTGGCCTTATCACTGTTATGGGCAGATCACCTTTGTGACCATAGACTATCTTCTCCCCCTCATACTTTGTCCTCCCATAGACAGATACAGGCCTCGGTTCACATTCTTCTGTAAGAGGTTTTCCATCGTGACTGGGTCCTGCAGCAGCAAGGCTGCTCAAGTAGAAAAAACGGGTCAGATTCGGATTGTTGTTAAGCACTGCGGAGATAAGGTTACGTGTGCCTTCCGCATTAACACGAAAAAAATCACCCTCTGATATTGCCTTTGTCAAGCCCGCAAGATGAAAGACATAATCGGAGCCCCTAACTAGCCCATCAAGAGATCTCCTGTCTGTGCAGTCCCCTTCTACCAATTTTACAGCGAGTCCATCAAGGTATTCAGTCTTAGATGAGGTTCTGGTGAGGCAGGTAACATCAAAGCCCGCGAGTATGAGAGAGGCCACAAGATGGCTTCCAATAAACCCTGTTGAACCTGTAACTAGAGCTTTCATAAAAGTCGTTTATTCTAAGACAAAGCACCAGCGGATTGCAACACAGTCGGCTCGCCCCGGAATAGATGATCACGTAAAAAGCTAGCTTACGTCTTAAAGCATAATCATCGGGCCCCATACGTGAGGCGATGAATTCCGGTGGGGCCGCTCCGGCATCAGCACATCGCCCTTTCAGTAGAGTTTTTCGGGTCTATCCTCCTCTTTTCTCAAGCACTTACCGAGTGCATTGCTTCACCTTGATCCTAATGCCTTTGACGTTTTCCACAATCACAATTTCATTTGCGTGTATAAGCTCATCAGCCCTGGCAGACCAGAGCTCTCCATGGAGGGAAACAATTCCTCCACCCGGAGTGATGTCTGTCTGAGCAATGCCTTCTAACCCTATGAGGCTTGACGTGCCGGTTAAAGGCCTTCTTTTGTATGCCTTATAGGCAAGTCTCACGGTAATAACGAAGAAGAGTGCAGTGATAATTGCCGCTGGCAATATGACCAAAAGTGACAGCCTGTAGAATGATGAAGAAGTATCAAAGAGCATAAGTGAACCCAAGGTAACAGATATTATCCCTCCGACGGTTAACACACCATGAGACAGTATCTTGATCTCCAGTATAAAGAGAATGATGCCCAGGATAATCAGCAAAAGCCCCGCATAATTGACCGGAAGGGTCTGGAATGCATAAAAAGCGAGAATAAGACATATGCCGCCGACTACGCCTGGGAAGATGGCGCCGGGACTTGTCAGTTCAAAAAAAAGGCCATAAAAGCCTAGCAGCATTAGTATGTAAGCAACCGTCGGGTCACTTATTAGATTCAGAATTTTCTGCCGAAATCCCATCTCCTCTCTTATCATCTTTATGTTTGCTGTCTGAAGAATCCTTTCTCCTGTTACCATTTGCACTTTCTTGCCGTTGATGTTCGCCATAAGGGTCACTGTATCTCGTGCTATCAAATCGATGATATTATTTTTCAGCGCTTCCACCTCGGTGGCAGAAATACTCTTTCTCACCGCATCTTCTGCCCATTTGACGTTTCTTCCCCGCTGTTCTGCCAAAGACCTTATGTAGGCAGCGGCGTCATTCGTCACCTTTTCAGCCATCACGTTATCTAGCTTCTCTCCTATCGACACCGGATGAGCTGCTCCAATGTTTGTTCCGGGTGCCATCGCTGCCAAATGGGCAGCAATTGTGATAAAGACCCCTGCCGAAGCTGCCCTCGCACCGCTCGGCGCAACATAGACCACCACCGGCACATTACTTCCGATGATGTCCTTCACAATACTCCTCATTGAAGTATCAAGACCCCCTGGAGTATCCAATTCAATGACGAGAGCCTCCGCCTTAATCTCTGAGGCTTTTTTGATTGACCTCGTCACATATTCGGCCACGACAGGATTGATCACCCCGTTTACGGTGATGACCATCGCCTCTCTCTGGTTCTCCGCTGTTTTGTCTTCAAACGCTAGGATTTTAGGCAAGAATAGCAGTTGCAGAGCGAACAGTATCATTACAAAAAGCATAAAGGAATACTTTTTGTTCATTCTAAATTATAGCATGATTAAGATATTCGAGATAGCCCGTCGCCTGAGCTCAATGGAACAACTTTGTGATCGCAAAACCCTTGAGCATCAAGAAAGTTCGCAATTGCCGCTTCCTCAATGATGGACTCCTGTAAACTACCCACGACTCAGATAAGACTTCAGTCCGGGCTTCCATGCTTCAACGAGGGGACTTATCAATAAAGCTGTTGCAGCGGAGATCCTTATCTCCACAGGCCTTTTGTCCAGTTGATCCTGGACCAGTTCAGGGCATTCCGCCCCTACTGTGTAAATACTGACGCCGAATCCAGCTTCCGCTTCTTTGGCAAGGCATTCTGCTGCTCCCTATAGGTCAGCCATTTGCCCGTGGCCTTATAAGCTTCCTTCCGCTACCGGATGAACTCATTGCTTAGGTGGCACAAAGAGCCCATTCAGTTCTCCATAGTCAATACCCTGAGATCCCAAGGATATGCCCGATATCTGTGCGCTATCCATACTACGTCCTGTGCCGTGCTGATTGACTTTTTCATAGGTCTCGCCATGCTTTAGCGTTCCACCAAAAGGCAGCAATTCATCCACACCTTGCAGGCAAGCCTGCCGGAAGGGGACTCCTTACACAAAAAGTTAAAACCATCACTATATAAATTTAGCGATAAAAACAAGACTCTAATGGAGGCCAGGGCATACTCACGATGAACACAGAGAGCCTTCTTGTGAATCGTCTCACTCATGGAAAGCTCAAAATCAGAAAGAATGACAGGGATTGCCCACAGATATTCCAGCAACTCATTTTGAGACTTCATTTAAAACTTAACTGGGAGGCTTTTTCTTCGAGTGGCATTAGCACAGCGATTCCTTAACCAAAGGCCCAAACTATGCTAAGCCGCTATAAATAAAACAACTTTCGATAGTACGTCGCTGTGAAGCAAAT
>JBKQMP010000129.1:0-12440 GCA_052146665.1 Dissulfurispiraceae bacterium | reverse complement strand
CCTATATTTAATTATAAAGGGTATGATGGCAATGGAAGCGCCATATCTGGAGAAGTCGAGGCGGCTGGGCATGGCGATGCATCTTCAATAATACGTTCTCAAGGTGTCTTCATCGAGAGCATCCGTGAAAAAAACTCTGGTAGCGACAAGACCGTTGGTAATTTAAGGAGCAGCTCTTTTCTGCCGGGCATGACAAGGCATTTGTCGATACTCCTGTCTTCAGGAGTACCACTTCTAGAAGCCTTTCAATCTCTCTCAAGGGAAAACAGGGGTGTCTATAAGGCAATGCTCCTGTCAATAAAAGAAAAAATAGAGGGGGGATCGAGTCTCGGGAGGGCGATGCATCATTTTCGGGGGGTCTTCCCCGATTTTTATGTCAACATGGTGGAAGCGGGGGAAGCGTCTGGTCAACTTGACCGAGTGCTTGACAGGCTTGCTGACTTTCTGGAAAGGCAACATTCCATAAAATTAAAAATTCGCTCTTCTACTCTCTATCCAACGATTATGCTCTCAGTAAGTATCATTGTGCTTTCCTTTCTTTTCACCTTTGTGATCCCAAAAATCGTAAAAATATTTCGTGATACAAAAACTGCACTTCCTTTCGCTACGCAGGTCCTTCTTTTCGTGAGCAAGGTCTTTGTGAATTACTGGTGGCTTCTTGCATTGATTTTTCTATTTTTTGCACTGTATATCAGGAAGCTAGTGAGAAACCATAGGTATCAAGTGGACGGATTGCTTCTCAAATTACCTGGTGGTGTAATGCAGAGCCTTTATTATGGACGATTCGCAAGGACCCTCAGCTTTCTGATAGAGGGGGGGTTGCCGATGTTGAAAGCGCTCAGTCTTGCCGCAAATTCGATGGGTAACAAGGTACTAGAGGCGTCCGTTGTCAGGGCAGAAGCGAAAGTGGCCGAAGGACAAAGGCTATCGGCCTCACTTGATTTATTCCCCCCTATGTTTCTTCAACTCGTTGCCACAGGCGAAAAAAGCGGCAAACTCTCTGAGACCGTTAAAAGAGCCGCTGATTCATATGAGGAGGACTTCAACAGGAAGATTGACAGAACAGTATCGCTCTTTGAACCTGCGATGATCGTGTTTATGGGTCTTGTTGTTTGTTTTATCGTTCTCGCAGTGCTCTTACCGATGTTTCAGCTGAATCAATTAGTCAAATGACGAAGGAGGTTACAGTTGATGAACCATTCTCGTAATGCAAGGGGTTTCACTTTGCTTGAAATTATCGTGGTGGTCTTCATCCTCAGCCTTCTGGCCGCCATCGTGGCTCCAAAAATCATTGGTAGAACGGATGATGCGAGGATCACGGAAGCAAAAGTCCAGATCAGAAATTTTGAAACAGCTCTTAAGCTGTTCAAAATGGATGCGGGATTTTATCCTGACACGCAACAGGGTCTCGAAGCCCTTGTCGAAAAGCCGACTACCGGGCGGGTACCACAGAATTACCGTGATGGTGGCTACCTTGAGCAGAGGAAGATACCGCTGGATCCATGGGGTAATCCATACATTTATGTTTCACCCGGTCTGCATGGTGACTTCGATATTATAAGTTACGGGGCAGACGGGAAAGAAGGCGGCGAGGGTAAGGATGCTGACATCGATAATTGGGAGTTGCAGAAGTAAGAAGTTGCTGACCTCTCCGGCCTGCATATCATCTATCTCTGGCATGACGGGCCTGATTGGGGCCGTGCTCGATAAAAAAAATCACTGTCGTGGCTTGGCGTGCGGTGCCGCGCTCGGTGCCGCGCTCGGGTATGCCGTTGTCGGCCTTGCTCATATCTTGAATAAAGATGATCCTAAGGATATAAAGTATTTCAGTGAATTATCTTCTCTCTATACACCAGCCGACGAACCTGATTTTATGTAGGATTTGATATGGCTAAACCCACCGTCCCGTTGAATCGAGCCTGTAGGTTCTCTGTTCGCTATAGGTCGGGCTTTACTTTTTTTGAGCTGGTAGTAGTCCTTTTTATTCTTTCACTAATGCTCGCTTTAGCCCTTCCTTCCCTCTCCGTTCTCGTTGAAGGCAGATTAAAGTCCGATGCCAAGCGGATCGCATCTATCTTAAGGTATGTCAATGACAGTGCGATGACAACAAAAAATACGATCCCTATTAAGGTGAACCTAGATCAGAAAACGCTCACTTTTGATGGTCCTGATGGAGAAAAAGGAGAGCGGTTCGATACAATTGTAAAGATTGACTTGCAATCAAGAGGAACGTTATCACAGGGAGAGGTTGTGCTCCTTTTTAGTCCCACAGGAGCACAGGAAAATATAGATTTTTATCTTAAGGGTGACGGCAAGGCCATGATAAGAGTGTCATTTAATTATCTGAGCGGAAGGGTGAAAATAACAGATGAGCCTTCAGGTGCCGATTAAAATGCTCAGAAGAGGGACCACACGTATGAGAATTGTGAAGGAAAATCTGATGATCTTTTTCGTTCGACCTTTATCGCTTGGTTTTACCCTGCTGGAGGTTATGATAAGTCTCGCCATTGTGGGTGGGCTCCTCATAACCCTCATCTACACGTTAAATTACCATCTCGGTATTGCCGAAACGCACTCAATTATAACTATCTCCACAAACCTTGCCAAGGTGAAACTCCATGAATTAGAGATTACCCCTGCAGTGGGCAGTGGCACTTTCGAGCAACCATTCTTAGATTATTCCTATGAAACGGATGTCAGAAATTCCTCCTTCCAAGGGATGTCGCAGATATCTGTGACTGTGAGGAACGGGAGAGAGGCGGTAACTCTGTCTGAACTCATCCTGAATCCCAGCAAATGAATAGCAACCTATACAACATGGCAAGAAGACATGGTGTGTTTACACACATCAGCCAGAACCTTGGATTGTCTTCTTCCGAGCATAGAGACTTAAGATCTATCAATAACAGAGGCTTCACCCTTATTGAAGTGCTGATTACTTTCGCAATACTCTCCCTTATCATCACGGCACTTTACAGCACTTTTTTCATGTCAAAGAAGGCGGTCGATTCTGTGGACGAGTCTCTCTTAAAATTTCAGGAGGCTCGTTTCCTCATGGATACCTTGAAAAGAGAGCTTGAATCGGCACTTTACGCTCAGGATAAAGCCTATACTGTCTTTAAATTGGATGACAGGGATTTTTATGGCAGGCAGACTTCCCAACTAGTGTTGACAACATTTTCTTCCTTATTGCCAGGTCTTACCAAGATACAGTATACGGTTGAAGAGAATAATGATAATAAGCTAGTTCTTACAAAAAAAATCTCCTCTGCCTATTCTCTTTATCCTGATAGCAAGATCGCAGAGTTGATCGAGGACATCGAATCTTTTACTGTTGAGGCGAAGTATAATGGCAGGTGGATTAAGACCTGGGATAGCGCCTTATCAGGCAATTTGCCAGATGAGATCAGATTCTCCGTATCATTACCAGCAAAAGTCGGACCAGAAAAAGACGGGGGACAAAGTATTTTCCAACTTACTGACATTGCATCGCTCAAAGTGGGGAAAAACCTGTGATACGTTCCGAAAAAGGCATGGCCCTGGTGCTGACTCTTATGATTCTTGTGATAATTACTGCGCTCGTGGTTGAATTCTGCTATGACGTATATACAACCACTTCGAGCCTCTATAACTGGAAAGATTCTCAGAACCTTTCGTCCATTGCTCGATCAGGGATAACCCTATCAGTCAAAACAATTAATGACGCTGAGAACCTTTATTCCTATACCTATCCCGGCAGAGTGGACATGCCGGTTGACAACATCGTTGACGGATTTAGCGGTACTCTCACGATCACAATTGAGGACGAAAACTCTCGATTGAACCTAAACTCCCTCATCTACCCCAATGGAACACTGAACCCAGATGCCTATTTTGCCTTTCGAAGGCTTCTCAAATACCTGTCCATTGACGAAGAGATTGCCGATTGGGTGGCCGACTGGATAGATAAAGACAGCGAACCCAGAGTGAACGGTTCAGAAGAGGGTGCAAAAAATGCCCCTCTTGACAGCACCGATGAACTGCTTCTGATCAAAAAAATTACCCCCCAAATCTTTGAGATTTTATCTCCATATGTTACTGTATACGGCGTTAATAATGGACAGGCTCACCTCATAAACATTAACACTGCCTCAAAACCTGTTATAATGTCACTGGATGACCGGATAACAGAAGATCTGGCTAGGAGAATTGTGCAGTATAGAGAGCTTGAGCCTTTCAGGCAAATATCTGACTTGATGAAGGTCGCAGGTTTTGAAGGCTCTCTCGGACAATCTCTAATGAACCGGATAATAGTGAAGGCATCAAACTTTCACATTCATTCCGTAGCGGAACAAGATAAGATAAAGAGGATCATTGAGTGCGTCATTGCCATCAGTGGTAACAGCCAAATTATCAGATTCTGGAAGGAAACATGACCGTGGCGCCTTATCAATCCGGCTTTTCTCACTTAGATCAGCGATGTCTTCCGCTTTTTAATCATTGTTCCTATCACCCCTTGTGTGAAAATGGATAGGTTATTTTTGCATCCACTAAAATGCAAGAATTATTATTGCTTATGCTTTATTTCTGTCATCAGGACGTAGGATGAAAAAGCTAGGGGTTATTGACCTTCAGTCAAGGAACCATGAAAAGTCGTCAAAAGCAGTATGCGCTATTGCCATGGGCCACGGCATTGATGGTGTTTTCGTACATGTTTTTTCCGGAAGTCCTAAAGGTTACATATTCGAGGGGACAATCGATCTTCAGTCACCTTTCAATGCCGGTGAATTCAGTCATCTTTTTCTGAGCATTCCTATAAAGCTATTAAACTTCCGAATACTAAAATTTCCCTTTTCTGACAGAACGAAGATCAGAAAGGTGCTCCCGGCTGAACTAAGTAATCTCATCTTGGATGAGGCAGACGCCGTAACTTTTGATTTCGTTGTTCTCGGCGCCGCTGACAACACTTTTGACGTACTCGTGGCCTTCGTCAGAAAGGACGTACTCAGAGATATCCTATCATCACTTGACTCGCTGCAAATTGAGCCGGAGATTGTAACATCCCTTGAACTGCAAAGCTACGTCAGAAATGGAATGCCTGACCTTATCTCCCTCCTCTCAAACGCCGAGAGAGAACATTCTATTGACCGTGTGAGGGCAGCCCAGGAAGAACTGGTTTCCCCCACAATTAATCTTAGAACAGGTGAGTTTGCATTCAGAAAAAATTTTGAGAAGCTATGGAGAACCTTAAGAGTGACGGCTGTCCTTTTGATCATACTCGCTCTGCTAGTGAACTCTGAAATTGCGGTCAGCACAATAATCTCAAAAAAAGAATCGCGAATCATTAAAGAGGAAATGAGAAAGACTTATGTAAGTCTTTTCCCCAGTGAAAAAAAGATTGCCGACGAGCTCTACCAGTTAAAGTCTCACGTCAAGGATGTCAAGGACAGAGGAGAGGCATTGATAGGCGTTCATCCCCTTTACTTTTTAAAGGCGTTAGCCCAGAAGCAAGTGCAGAATGTAACATTCGATGAGATGACCTTTAACGGGGAAGTCGTTACCGTGAGAGCAGAGGCGCTTTCCATGAATGATATTGATAAAGCGAAGGGTACGCTTTCGGCATTACTCAATAATATTGCCACATCGGACATTAAGCCGATGGCGGACGGTAAAATTCTATTTACTGTCGTTGGCAAGATTGGAATCCGATGATCTTCGGTCATTTATTTGAAGTGCTTCGTCAAGGCTTCTCTCAAAGAAGACTGCCTCCAGTATTTAGAGAGTTAAGAGAATTAGTCTCGTCAACAGAAGAAGGCCGTCACATGTTTTGGTTTCTTGTAGTCGCTTTTTTGCTCATCCTATGCACGATTCCCAATATCGTGCTCAAGCAATATTCAGCAAAAGAGCTTACTTCCTTAAGATCTAGAATCAAGGAGTTTTCTGTCCTGAGTGTTGAGTATAAGTCCTTCAAAGTGGGCATCGATACAATTGAACAGAAGGGCTCCCTCAAAAAAGAGATTGGCATGGCACAGGCCATGGACGACATTCTGTCATCATTGGGAAGTAAGGGAAAAATTAAGTCTATCAAAGGATTAGGGTCGAGAGAGATAACAGCAGAGTTAAGGGAAGAAAGCGCTGAGGTTCAACTCGAAAAAGTAACTATGAATGAGATGATAAACATATTTTACAGGGTCGAGAATGCTCCTTTGATGCTGTCAATCAAGAAGGTGGCTATAAAAAAATCCTTCGAAAATCCTGAGTTATTAGATA
This sequence comes from Dissulfurispiraceae bacterium, assembly GCA_052146665.1. Lineage (GTDB taxonomy): Bacteria > Nitrospirota > Thermodesulfovibrionia > Thermodesulfovibrionales > Dissulfurispiraceae > JBKQMP01. The sequence continues at coordinate 6,191 of JBKQMP010000129.1, read as the reverse complement.
TCACCATGACCGTTTCACTATTCACCAAACAGTCTGCGATAATTAAATGAAGTAGGTGCATCACGTTTAGTCTGCGAACCCGTCTGACCTTCATAACGACATTGAAACACGCTAAATCACAGGAACCGATTCCGCATGAAATCGTAAGCTCACGATGTGCTGGATTTCGTGAGACTCGGGATTTGCTTTTTAAATACTATGAAATTCATCGCAAGATCGCGCACCGCAGTTCAAGCTCTGTTCATAAATGGAGACCGTGACTTTGCATTTTTCTACGACATTATCTTGCCTCAAAACTAAGTACCAATGAAAAAAATTATATTCGCAATATCAGTATTCTTTATCCTTGCAGTTTCTGTATGGATAATCGCAATTCCGGAGCGCATGATTTTAGAGTTGACAAATAATATTCTCTCTGAAAAAGGAATGCATGTCATTTCAGATGGTTTTGAGAAAGGGCTGTTTTACAACTTCAGCGCTCAGAAAATCCTTCTCAGCAAGACATCTGGGCTCGATGCCGAACCACCTCTTTTCACATGCGACAACGTCAAAGGCGGTATGAATCTCATCTCAGTGTTTAAACTTGCTCCTACATTGGTCTTTAAGTGCTCAGTCAATAACGGGGTAGTTACGGGCGACGTGCGATTGACAGGGGCTCATGACTTTACGTCAGAGGGACAAGGAATCGACTTCAAAGGGATTCATTTCCTAGAACATTATGGCGTCAGTGGAGATGGAAGACTATCCTGGAACATGAGACTCGTCAAGGAAAGTGGAGAAATCACTTTCAGTATCGCTGACGCGAAACTCCAAGGCATATCAGTAATGAGGTTTCTGCCTCTAAATTTGTTTCAGGATATCAAGGGACTGTTGCTGATCAGCAACGGTGTGGTTGAAGTTCGGTCTCTGGCTCTGAAGGGAGATGGCATCTATGCGAGGATGAGGGGAACGGTAAGCGCAGATAAATTGGATTTGACTATGGAATTGATGGTGAATTCACTGTTGAAAGCCGACTCTCTCATCCTGAAGGCCCTCGAGAGCTATAGGGTCTCCCCAGGGTATTACGTGGTCCCACTGCAGCAGAAGTTACCCATGTAAGCCCTGCTCTTCCCTCCTTAGACATATTTCGGGACGTACCTGAACTTACCTCGCTTTAGCGCAGACCGAAAGACCAGGTAATATATACACATGGAGATGTAAGCTGCAAAACAGTCGTAATAGCAGGCGGACGTTCAATCAAGAGTACAAGGCAGAGGCAGTTCGACTAATAACCAAGGGGAAAACAATAATGGCGGACGTTGCCAGGAGCTGGGGTTGCCTCGGAATCCGTTGCATCCATGGAACCGCTAGTATCTCCTACTTCTGACGGCCCCTTGACGATTTACTCAAGTCTGAATCCCCTCTTCAAAATATGCCTGCTCCTGTATAATATTGCAGCTGACAATTTCACGACTCACCGACGTATTAAGCGCGGAACACGGATTAGTAGAGCATCTTGAGCACCTCCGTTAACCACAGACTGATTGACCATGATAAGCAGACCGAATGAGATTGTATGGATTTTCATAGTCAAATATCTCAGAACCATTACGTTCTTTTACCCTGTAAGACTGTCCCCGCAAAGTAGGGACTGTCCAACAGCAAGTTCATTGCGGCACCATGCCGCAGATAGAGCTTCCGCTGCGCCTCTGATAAAGAGTCAGCAAACTGCAACTGCAGAAGATTACTGGGATACGGGACTAGAATTGCCACAGAGGGCGAATCTCTCTGTCATAATGATTGTAATGTTATCCCGTCTGATCCCGGGCATCATTCTATCCTTGCGGGGTCATCAGGGTAATTTGCCCCTTCATATCTAAAGATAACTGCTATCATTGAAAGCTCTTTGAAGAAATTGCTAGCGCGGGTTATAGAGTTTCTGCGCTCTGATGCCGACGGGTTAAAAGACGTTATTACATCTTGGCTGCGTGACCACGCAGAAGAGTGTGGGTTAGCGGCAAGAAGGCCGCATTAAATGCTTGCCCATAGCCTGCTTGGAACGTGGCTGGGGTTCTGCACTTGGCCAAAATCACATGAACGTTTCACCGTCTTTCCTTGTCACAAACTTTAATAGGGCGAGTGTGAAGGTCAAGTCTGGCCAATCGTCTATTGGCTCTTAAGCAAATATTTATCTCGGCACGTAATACTTTATTCACCCTGCTCTATATTGGCATCATTTCGCCGCTCTTTGGCGCTTTTCTGACCTTTACCAAGACGCTGAGAGTCAACATTTTAATTGCCGGTCTTTTGCCGGGGATCAACAACCTAATCTCTAACACCATCATTGTAATGGTGAGCTTAAGCCGGCCGGTGATCATAGTGATATGCTCGATTGTTTTTTGGTTGTGATATGCAAATTGAATACTTCTTAATTGTCAAATTGTGGGCTCACAGATACGCGCGGAAGCACGGGAGATTCTGTGAGCCATGTTTATAATGGAAGCGGCTCTTGGAATGCCACGTATAGTTGCTGTACGCATTTATATTGCGTATCTTAAAGATGAATTAATCAGCTGGTTTATGGGATAGAACCCCTAAGACATATCACGCAATAAAGAGTTTTGCGCTTTATTCGGCTGGTAGTCAACAGCCTGAGACGGAAAAGAATGGACAGTAATGCACGATCAGCGGAGAGTGGCATTGATAGCCCAAGTCAAGAGGAACATTGAGCATCTCTCTGCAATTTACTCCCTGACCTTCACTTCGTTAAGGGGGAACATGACACGACTTCCTTCAAGATTGGATCCACTGCCTTGCCATTACATCACATCATCCCGGGCTCAATGCTGGACAGTAATGATAAGAGTTTCCGAGCAACTGCGAAAACCATAAAATAGCGTTCATCCAGATAGTCCTTATAGGTATTAAGATGTGCCGTAAATCGCCCTCTCTTGAAAATAAGCGTCACTTCTCCATAGATACCATCCCTTAAATATATCCTGTGCGAATAGTCTTTTGTCGAAGCGAGGACGATCTTTGCAGAGGTCAGATAGCCCGGGTCAAGATTGATTTTTCTCTTCCCAGCCCTAGAAAACTCACTTTCCGTCGCATTCGTCATCAACTTTATGCTTGCGATATCTTCCTGGCTGACGAGCTTTTTAAAAAAAATGAATTTTTTGTAAAGGGGTTCACCCATTTCATCCGCGTAATAATCTGAAAAATTCCACTGTATTGGGGAACTCTCCATGACTATTTCGCCAAACATTTTTTCCAGGGCATGCCGGGCTTCAAGATAATAACCCGTTTGTTGAAACAGTGCCCCAATAAATAGAAGTGCTTTACTAGGATTGTGAGGGGTTCCCATATGAGTTCAAAGTGACAAAAACGCATTTGCCCTGAACCCCTGTCATGCCCAGGGCAGGACAACTCTCTCCGCAAGAGTGCGGAAATAGATTACATATCTTGGTGATGATCCCTGTTCCCTATCCAAATGGTATCAGATCTGAGCAATCTTCGCAGCCTCATTGTAAAATGATCAGCCCTTCAATTCCCGGCCCATGGGCACGTTTCTTGTCGCTTATGAATTATCACTGATGAGCTTTGATAGCATGCCTCTCATCTCTGGAGAATCCCATTGTGTCGGGCCAATTATTTTTTCTTTTAGTGTTCCCCTTCGATCAATGATGTATGTCTCCGGAACGCCTGTGATGCCATATTTGCCTGCGATGGTTCCATCACGGTCTATTAGAACGGCAAAATTCAAGTTATTCTCCTTCATATATTGCTGTGCCTTCAGTGGATCGTCATCGTAAAGAACAGAGAGGAAAACCAAGTTATCATTACCCTTTTCTGCACTAATCAGTTTCTGAAGGGAAGGATTCTCCTCTTTACAAGAATCGCACCAAGATGCCCAAAAATTGAGGAGTACCACCTTTCCCTTGAGATCAGTCAAACTCCAGGTTCTATTTTCCAGGTCTCTTAAATTAAAAATTGGTGCATCAAGCCCAACAACAGCTTTCTCATTCTTCACGCCCTGCTTTGTCTTGGCAAGAAAAATAATCGACATCACCCCGATCGCAAAAATGAACAACAGCAAAACGGCTTTCTTTTTCATGGAACTCCCTTATGATTAACTGTCATTGGCAGTCAAGCAATATTTCTTTCGAGTCTCGTAGTGCTCACTCATAATAGACAGACGAACCTACTCTTTAGGTCCTGACGCTGAGGGATGAAAAGTTCCCACTTGCCTGGGGGATCTGCTCCGGCGCGATATCTTTGTCTGTACCAGAGGGTCAAGGAGTGATTATTTTTCTCCATCAGGCAGTTGCATAGGTAAACATCTGTTATCGTTAATTAACTGAAACCAACATCGAATCTTCAGCTTCAATAAATACAGGTTTGTCGGCCTCAAGTATCACTTTTACTGTCGAGATTCCTTTAAACCTGCCCCGTATGAGCTCTTCAGATAGAGGATCCTCGATCTCGCGGTAGATAGCTCTCCTCATAGGACGGGCGCCATACGTAGGCTGATAATACTTCTTAAGAAGCCATTCCTTGATCTCCATCGACACATCGATTACCAATGAATGCTCAACAAGTTTCCTGTTGGTCTCCTCCAAAAGGAGACCAATGATAGCCAACAGGTGTTCCTTCTCCAGTTGATGAAAGACCACTGTTTCATCAACACGATTTAGAAACTCAGGGTTAAAGGTCTTTTTTAATTCAGTGAGTACATTGTCCTTTATTTTTGCATAAGCATCACCTGAAGAGGCACGATGAAAACCGAGGGGCGTCGCCTTGTCAATAATCCTCGCTCCTAAATTTGACGTCATAATGATTACCGTGTTACGAAAATCAACCTTTCTGCCGTAGCTGTCAGTAATTGTGCCCTCATCGAGTATCTGGAGGAGTATATTAAAAACATCCTGATGGGCCTTTTCTATCTCATCAAAAAGCACAACCGCATAAGGCCTCTTCCTGATCTTCTCGGTCAGCTGTCCGCCCTCTTCATAGCCCACATATCCCGGAGGTGCACCCGTAAGCCGAGATACATTGAACCTTTCCATATATTCCGACATGTCAATCTTAACCAGCGCGCTTTCATCATTAAACAAAAATTCTGCTAAGGCCTTAGCGAGTTCCGTTTTTCCCACACCCGTAGGACCAAGGAAAAAGAATGAACCAATCGGCCTGTTCTTAGTCTTCAACCCAGCTCTTGATCTTCTGATTGCCTTTGATACCCCCTTTATCGCATCATCCTGACCAATTATTCTCGTATGCAGAATCCCTTCCATACTTAACAATTTTTCAGTCTCAGACTCCTCTAACTTATACAGAGGAATCCGCGTCATTTTTGAAATGGTGTATGCAACATCATTCTCCTCAACCAGTGAAACTTCCCTGTTCAGAGAATCCTTCCATTTCCTATAATGGGTCTCGTAAGCCTTCTTGAGGTTTTCTTCCTGGGTTCTGATCCTCTGAGCCTTTTCCATATCATGCAATCTGACGTAAAGGGTCTTTTCCTTGGACAGCTGAAACAGCTCTGTCTCCATCTCTTTTAACCCTTGAGGCGCGGTGGACTTCTTGAGTTTAATCCTTGACCCAGTTTCGTCAACCACATCGATAGCCTTATCAGGCAAATATCTATCAGTGATATACCTGTCAGAGAGCTTTGCGGCAGCAACAAGTGATTCATCACTGAATTTAACTGCGTGATGAGTTTCATACTTGGACCTGATGCCCTTTAAGATATCTATAGTCGTCTCAAGAGAAGGCGGCTGTATGTAGATCGGCTGGAATCTTCTCTCAAGGGCACCATCCTTTTCGATATATTTCCTGTATTCATCAGGAGTAGTCGCTCCAATGCATTGCAACTCGCCTCTTGACAGAGCCGGCTTCAGCATGCTAGATGCATCTACTGAGCCCTCTGCTGCCCCCGCTCCAATGAGCGTATGGAACTCATCAATGAAAAGGATGATGTTTTCTGTTTGGACTATCTCACGCATCACGGCCTTCAGTCTTTCCTCGAATTGCCCTCTGTATTTAGTTCCCGCGATCATGGCGCCAAGATCAAGAGAAATGATTCGTTTACCAACCAGTATATCAGGAACATCACCTGCGACAACCTTCTGTGCGAGTCCTTCCACAATAGCTGTTTTGCCCACTCCGGGCTCACCAATTATTGCTGGATTGTTCTTAAGCCGTCTTCCCAG
>JBKQMP010000128.1:0-8590 GCA_052146665.1 Dissulfurispiraceae bacterium | reverse complement strand
GAGACTTGGGTAAGCGTCTCAGGGCCAATATACTTAAAGCCATACAAGCAAAGGGCAAGGTGCAGGCAAAACGCTAAGCATCAGGCCTGGCCAATGCAAATTGGACAATGTATGGCTTTATTTTTTTGGTAATCCATAAGCGTGGTAGGTGTTACAGCAGGTGACCAATAAAGTACAACTTTGTACTGCACCGGCAACCTGCTGTAACATGCAGAGCTTTTGCCGCTGACCCCTAGTAAATATCTGGAATTTTTCAATGAGTTTTTACAGAAAGCTATTTTTTTATCATCCCACTATGCATCCCGTTTTATAATAACGAATGAGACGTATCCTCCATATGGACATGGATGCCTTTTTTGCATCGGTGGAACAACAGAGGCGTCCGGAACTAAAGGACAGACCGGTTGTCATAGGTGGCGGTGGAGATCCCACACGAAGGGGTGTAGTCTCGACTGCCAATTATAAGGCCCGTAAGTATGGGATACACTCCGCTATGCCTCTAAAAACGGCATATAAATTATGTCCGGCTGCTGTTTTCCTCCCAGTAGATATGGCGGAGTATAGCAGGGTATCAGATATATTTAAAGATGTCCTTCATAAATTCAGTCCTGTCATGGAAGATGTCGGCATAGACGAGGCATTTCTTGATCTGTCCGATACCGATAAGGCTTCAGAACAGATAGCACAAGAGATTAAAGAACAGATAATGGAAGCGACCGGACTAACCTGTTCCATTGGAGTAGCTCCCAATAAACTTCTCGCCAAGATAGCCTCCGATTTACAGAAACCTGATGGCCTGACGATTATTTCAGAACAAGATATTGAGCAACGCATCTGGATATTGCCGGTAAGAAAACTTTGGGGTGTAGGGCCAAAGACCGAAGCCTCCCTGAAGGAGAAGGGTATTGACACGATAGGAGAACTTGCTGCTATCCCCAGTGAAACCCTTTTGGAAAACTTCGGGAACTCTTACGGACGTTATCTTTATGAAGCCTCCCGTGGAATTGATGACAGCCCACTTGTCATTCACTGGGAACCAAAAACAATCAGTAGGGAGACTACCTTCCAGATCGATACCGATCACTGGCAGACCATTGCGAAGAATTTGGCTGATTTGACCCGTGAAACTGTAGCTGAGCTGCGTGAGAGACAATACCACTGCAAAAATGTGACGGTAAAGATACGGTTCAGCGACTTCAAAACCCATACAAGGGCTACCACTATGGAAGAAACAACAGATAATCTTGAGAAGATAAGGAAGGCGGCTTTTTATTGTCTTGGGAATTTTGAACTAAAGAAGAAAGTCAGGCTTGTGGGAGTGAGGCTGGGAGCATTGGTGAAACAAGAGGCGAGATATTGACCTCGCCTCTCTGACTTCTGATCTCTTTTTTTCTTTCTGATCACTTCACCTTTTCGATATCCGGCAACCTTCAACTCCTGTCCAAAATCACCTTTTCCGTGCCGTACGTATCGATTCGCGCCTCAGTTCAGCTCGGAATCCTTGTAGTACTTGGCGCCCGTAATGCTGACTCCGACGATAGCACCTGCTTCAGTGAGCTGATACATATGTACGCCTTCCGACACTGTCACAGCACCTGCGAACGCACCGCCATTGGTCTTGGTCTTGGCCGCCGCCATCGCATTGGCTCCGAACTCCCACCCGGAAGTCACGAACTTGTTGAGTGCATCGGATGTATCAAAGACGAACACGACGCGGAACTTCTCGGCCCCCAAACCTATTCCGGGCTGTAGCTCCATCATCTTCATAAAGATCTCCTGCTTGGCAGCGTTGTTTACGGCGATGCCCGCGCCCTTTTGCCCACCCATAAACATAAACTTGAAACCGGCGTCGCTGAAGACCGCATAGCCTGCTGAATTCTCGATTGCACCTTGTGCAGCTGGATTCGCTTTGTAGAGATTAGCGAGGGTCTGGCTTGCCATATCGCGAACGGACGCCTGCTGCTCATCTTTCTTGGACTGTGACATGGGCGCCGACGCACAGGCCGAAAGACCCAGGCACAATAGCACCATGGCTGCTAACATTGCTACGCGCATTTTTCTCTCTCTCATTGTCTTCTCCTCCTTTGTCTTTCTTTTCTTCATTCTGATTTCCTCCATTGTCTTTCCCCTTGCCCTCTAAATTTGATTGATTTAAAATGGAAATTTGGCGGGAGCGTGTGGGAATCGAACCCACCCTGCCGGTTTGTGGCCGGCAACACTGGATTTGAAGTCCAGGAGGGACACCAGAACCCTATGCACTCCCAACGTTGATAATACTAGATTTGCTGACCATTATGCAACCGTGCCTGGCTCAAACGTGATGAAAACGTGATAACTTCCCCATAGCAGCTGTCCAATGCCTTGACATGTGCTTCCAGGCTCTGGCGGCAATGATGGGCGTACCTTTCCGTCGTTTTGATGCTCTTGTGGCCGATCAGCCTTTGTACGGCATAGAGATCCACGCCGCCACAGACCAGCCGGGTGGCAAAGGTATGCCGCAGGTCGTGGAAATGCAGATCCTCAAGCCCGGCCTTTTCAACAGCCCGCTCAAAGGCATCTTTAAGCGTAAGCACGGAGACGTCAAATACCTTGCCGGACGCAGTCGGGTTCGCATTCCGTTTGCGTTGGAGCATTGTGTGTAACGTCTGTGACATCGGTATTACCTTGTTCTTTGACTGCACCCCTGGCTTGTTCTTTGAAATGCGTACAGTGATGCATTTGCCAAACATGTCGATGTGCTTGTCCCAGTCCACCGCCAAAATCTCCCCGCGCCTGCACCCCGTGTGTATAGCAAACACGATGATCTTGTCGAGGTCCAGAAGAATTCCCCACTCAGGTCCAAAAGAATTCCCCAGTTAGGACCAAATTAATTCCCCACTTGGGTCCAGAAGAATTCCCCACTTTTTCTGTCAAGATGCGGTAAGATTTCTGACTTTTGAAAGCGGAGGTCTTATGGCAAGAAAGGACATCAGGATGGAAGAATTAGTGGAAGTACTGTACCAGTGGCATAAAGGGCGAAACATCACCCAGATCAAACATTCACTGGGGCTGGATCGCAAAACGATAAGAAAATATATTGAATTGGCGGAGTCTTACGGTTTTATTCGTGACGGGGAGGTCATGGACGATGTGTATTATATGCAATTGGCCGGCAGGATACAGAGGGGATTAAAGATACCCCTGGGCTGCTCGGAGTCATTCAAGAAGACCGCGTTATACCAGACGACGATTGAGAAACTACTGTCGAAGAAGTATATGACCCCGAAGCAGGTCTACCGGCTATTGAAAAGAGACCATGATTATTCGTTGAGTTATTCGAGCTTCAAGCGTTATATGAACATAAAATATCCGAAGGAGCCACGGAACTGTCTGAGGATAGAAGTCAGAGCAGCGGAAGAAGCTCAGGTAGACTTCGGAAGCGCCGGGATGATGATCGATCCCGAGACGGGCAAAAGCAGGAGAGCCCATGCCTTTGTCATGACATTATCCTACAGTCGTCTGCCCTATGTGGAATTCGTATTCGATCAGGGACAGGTAACATGGGTGAAATGTCATATGAACGCTTTTGAGTTCTTTCAAGGGGTACCTATGAGAATAATTTTGGACAACTTAAAGAGTGGGATATTAAGACCGAGCACCTATGATCCCATATTCAACAGGGCCTACGGCGAATGCGCCAAGCATTTTGGTTTCATTATCGACCCTGCAAAAATAGCGAGGGGTGATCATAAGGGAAAAGTGGAAAGAAAGATGCCTGTAGTAAGACAGCAGTTCCTGGCACCTGAGGACTTCAGGGATATCAGGGAGGCCAATGAGAAGGTCAGGCAATGGAGCACTCTGGAGTATGGAATGCAGGTGCATGGGACAACAAAGAAAAAACCCTTTGAAGTGTTTAAAACAGAAGAACAGAAGTTGCTGAAAAGCCTGCCTGTGGAGAAGTTCGATATGCCCCTATGGAAAGAGGCTAAGGTCCACCCTGACCATCATGTGGTATTTGCCAAGAACTACTATTCCATGCCCACCAGATATGTCGGCAAAAAGGTCTGGACACGGGGAGGTCTGCACACTGTGCAGATGTTTTATGAGGGCGAATTGGCAAAGACGCATCCGCGGTCTTATGGCGAGGGAGTCTGGAAAACAGATGAGACGGATTATCCCCCGGAGAAATCCCGTTATCTGCTGAAGACCACGGAGTATTATCAGCGAGAGGCAATGAAACATGGTGAGTATGTCCGTCAGGTAGTGGCCAGGATCATGGCGGAGCACGCTTACCGGAACCTCAGGAAAGTGCAGGCCCTCTTCAGGCTAGCGGACAAATACAGCTCCGAAACTCTGAACCTTGCCTGCAGACGTTGCAACTTCTATGAAGACTACAGAATGAGCACGATAAAGAGAATACTGGTCAAAGAGCTCTATCATCTGCCCCTTGGAGATGAGATTGCTAAATACCCTCAAATAGGTTCTGACAGCGGATCCTTTATCAGACCGCCGGAATACTTTATTCACACAAAGGAGAACACACGATGAAGATAGATGGACAGATCGAAAACAAACTGAAACTTCTCAGATTGACCGGAATGCTTCAAACATTGGAGGTCAGGCTAAAGCAGGCCGAAGAGAGTAACAGCGGATATCTGGACTTCCTCATGACCCTGCTTGAGGACGAATATGAGAGGAGGCAGTCAGGCAGCCTCCTGAAGAGACTTAAGAAGGCAGGCTTTGAATCAGAGAAGACCATGGAGGGCTTTGACTTCCACTTTAACCCCCAGATCCCGGCAAAGAAGATAAAACAGCTGGCAAGCTGTGCTTACATCGACAACAAAGAGAATATCTTCCTTCTGGGCCCCGTCGGCGTGGGGAAAAGCCATGTTGCCCAAGCCCTTGGACATATCGCATGCAGAATGGGATACGATGTCCTCTATACAAAAGCCGCCAAGATGTTTCGTTACCTCAACGGAGGAAGGGCCGACAACAGCTGGGACAGAAGGATCAGAGGATACACCGCTGCCGGTCTCCTGATTATCGATGACTTCGGATTGAAACCCATGACCCAGGTGCAATCAGATGACCTCTACGAAGTGATAAACGAGCGGTATATGAAGAAGCCTATCATCTTTACCAGCAACAGAACTATTGAGGACTGGCAGGGGTTATTCCCTGATCCCATTATTGCAAACTCTGCAATGGATCGGATCGCCCACAACTCGCATCAAATCGTCATGATCGGTGAATCTTACCGGAATAAGGGGAGAGACAAGGAAAAGTGATTTCCTCAAAAGCCCTACAATCGATTACCGGGATCAAAGACGACTTCAGGTATGGGTCTGTTTTACGTCTTTTCCCGGAAAAACAGCCCCACCGAGAAAGGAGGGATGGCCATCGGAAAACAAAAGGCATAGACAGATTTGCCGGACGAGTTTTATAATTCAGCACAGAAAAAAGTGGGGAATAAACCTGGCCCCGACTGAGGAATAAAGCTGGACCTCGACAGATCTCACGCAGATACTCGGGAGAGGCCATAATGAGGAGCTTTTGCTCCTCTTCCACGGTCAGCCACCTTTCTCGCGCATTGTCAATAGGCAGCAGTTCTGAAAACTCGACATCGGCAAACGGGTTGGAGGACACCAGCTTCCATCTTTTCCTGGCGACATTGAACATTCTGCGGCCTAGCGAAAACTCCTGGTATATCGTGGCCGGCTTGGGATTGCTTTCAGATTCATCCCGGTCAATCAGATAGTCCTCCACCATCTCTGGCGTGATTTCAGAGAGGAGCATATCTCCGAAGTAGGGCACCAGGTGTTTAACCGTGTAAGAATCCCTCTGGCACTCATACTTCTTCATATATTTCGCCACAAGATCGCAAAAACTTACGTCCTTCGGTCTGTCGAACCACCTCTTCTCGATCAGTTCAACCTTAACCTTCGCCAGAATATTCTGAGCAATCCTCATATCGTCAGTTCCGGTGGAGAAGCGTTTCTCCTTCCCATTGTGCTGCACGCATGCCCATATGTGATTTGAATCTCGGCGCCTATACAGTCCCATTGTTACCTCCTTTCTTGGTTACACCGCAAATTAGGACCGATAGGGCTTGAAAATACCAATTCAATTCTACCATATGGCATACCTCTAAACACATGCTGCTCACCCCAATACCTCGCGTTTTGCTGACTCGATTATGTGATCTATACCATGAGCTTTCAGATCTCTTCTTTGCTTTTTCCTTTCGTTCTGAGGCGTACCTGTTGTGGGGCAACGTGGCGCACTGATAGAACATGTTTTCTTTTGGAGCCACCCCTTCAGCTCCTCCTCGTCAAAGCGAACAAGCTTTCTGCTCAATTTGATATGTGGAATGCTATTTGCACAAGTCCATTTGTAAAGAGTGGGCAGTTTGACATTGAGCCAATCCGCCACTTCCTGAGGTGTTAATAAATTACCCATAGATCACCTTCGCAAAGTTGCAATATGCGAACTCCACACGCCAAATCCTTCTCAAATGGGTACAAAGTGGTAACATATCTTTCTATAAGCACACACTGGATTCAGCATCCGCCGTGTCATCTTTCCATTCTCGGCAACAACTGATCTTCAATCTTTAACCTGTCCTTTTTAAATACGCCTCGACAGAAGGCTTTGTTTGCCCTCAGACCTTCCCCTCTTGCCTTTAGATCCTTTATATAGCACTATCTTGGGTTAATTAAGAGTATCCTCGTCGATTTGAACTTTAAATTTAATTGGCTTTTTGTACTGGTCAAAGAAAAGGGCCGTTTCCTCGGCCAAAAATTCCATAACATCGGGGACTAAATCAAGGTTTCCGTCGCATTTTTCAATTAGTCGAGGGGCCAGGCTATTAAACCAATTAGTTATTCCGTCCTTTAATAGTTTCGCCCTGGCCGCCATTTGTTGATTAACGTCAGATCGTAAAGCATACTGGCCCTCGAGGACGTTATTTTTAATTTCCAATTGTCGGGCCCTCTCTTTCGCGACGACCATTTCATAGTAGGATTTTTTTAAGCCAGGGAAGGCCTCATAAAGCTCCAATGAGGGGTTGGAGGGTTCGGCTTTCTTACAATACATTTCAGCGTATGCGTCGAGGTCCTCCGCAAGCATTGACCCGTCGGCCTGTTTCTTTATCTTTGCTCCGTCTTTCCAAAGGGAAGTCCTGTTGACCTTGTAACCCTCGCTCTTTAAGTAATTTGTGGCAGCCCTATAACTTGTGAACTTATCCACTCCTTACCCCCTCCTATTCTTTGGGCGCACTTTTGAGCCAAAATGTCAATAAGTTACAATAAGTTATAAAAATTTTTGCCTCGTAAATAATATTCGGGGGTTGAATAGCCCGCGAAATTTCCGGCCCTACCAAGGACCCAAAACGCGCCATTACTTTTTTAATCTCATCTTGATTCCTGGCCAGCGCTGGCATGATACCTTTCTCAAAGATGCCTGCGCTATCTGACCACTGACTAATAACAGTCGTCAAACTGCACGCCTCACGAATGCATTTATCTTTACGCCCGTTCATACAGTGGTAACACTCAACCTTTATTGCTTTCGCTGGCGTCATAACATTTCGCCTCTTTGTCTAAATGACATGCTATTAAAACCACTACTGATCAGGCTAAAACTAGAATACTTTTCAAACAGTGAAATGATTTTCACAGTGAGATATCCTCTACAGCTTCAATCTTCGGGAGCACCGATTGCACCTTCTTACCTGACATGCACCAACCGTCGGTCTTCGAGCAATAGTAGTCCAATTCACGGCTATCCTCACGCAAAAGTGGTTTTAACTTCACGCCGCACTTTCGCCAATCACAGGCGACCACCTGTTGGGTCTGCTCCCCTTTTACAAGATGCTCCGCACCCTCTTCGGTCTCTTCAGCATGCCTACCCTCATACACAGGGTTCACAGGATTCACAGGGTATTCACAACCGGTTCTTATATCCTTAAGGACCGGTTGTGAAATAGGTGTTAATCCTGTGAATGTTGTGTCTAACCACTTAATTCCAACCCATGCGCGGTAGTTTTTCTCGCCTTTCTGAGCATCCTCAAACCCAAGAGCGGCAAGGTCTTGCTTTATGCGCTTGTCGCTGAACGTGTTAAACTTTCTTTCTTGCAGCCAGTTATTCAGGTTCTCTCTAAACTCATACTTAAAAATATAGTCGTCGGAATTCCAGGTTTGCTCGCACGTTTCATGGATAAACCTGTTAAGTGGATGAGCAAGGTGCATATAGTGTGCCTTTGCCGCTTCAATCCCTTTTTGATGCATAAAGACAAAGTTCTGCCTTTTGAGTCTCTGCAACGTATCAATGCTATACTTTAGCAGGCCCTCATACTCGTGACGCATTGCTTCGGTGTCACGAATCCGCACTTCAATCTCCGGGTTGTCCTCAAACTGGTTAGGAAACTCCACTATAAAGGCGCGGCGAAAAAAAGCGTCGGTTTGATCGGTTGTTCTTGGAATCTGATTAGTGCTGAAAATTAGTTTTGCGTAGTTTAAAAACTTAACCGGGGCCAGAAATTTCCTGTCCGCCTGGATTAGATCCCCCCCTGTAAGCTGTTTGAGCAACCGGGTATTGCTTAGATCGTTAT
>JBKQMP010000127.1:0-2801 GCA_052146665.1 Dissulfurispiraceae bacterium | reverse complement strand
TGCGTAATGTATACTGACGAATCTGACAGTTATAGTACAACAGCACAGATCAGCGAGGACGATGAAAGTGGCGTTCTCCGTTTGAGTTATAACTATATCAATCGATCCCGTGCAAATGTACGTGATAGAAGCGCTATCCATGATGGGGCTGCTATGTTAAAGATAGTACTGGAGCCAAATAAGAAATTAGAGGGAGAATACTGGACGAGCCGTAAAACCACAGGAGATATCTCTATCAATTTTATATCAAGAAAGCTTGCACAAAGTTTCTCCGACTCCTAAAGTGCTACATCCGGCAATTATACCCCCCTTTACTGTGAACTTCCTTTCTGCAATACTGATTGTACAAACTCATGGAAGGGCTGAAGTTGAGGAAGTCCACAGGTTCGAACAGCGTTCAGCCCCCGCAACAAGGCTGGAATTTTTGCTTTAAAAGTACCAATGATCCTTTCCGTATCATGGTTTTTCGGAGGTTCGAACTCTTGTGACATCTCAGGAGCGATTTGTATCATGTGAGCTATTTCGGAAAGCGGATAAGTGAGATCAATGCTGAGCTTTTTGTCTCTCAAGATTAGGTTCGAACCAAGAAGGGAAGCTATCGATTTCTTCTGCGCCACCGTTCCATCTCTGAACCAAACCCGCGCGTGATATGCGAATCGGAACATATCCATGGCAGCTTGAAGTGACGCCGCTGATTCGTTTCTGGAATCATTGTTCCCATATTCACTAATCTGTTTTTCAAGGTGCATCCGCTCGGCTATCGCATCTTCTTTCTTCATCAGAGTCCAACCAGATAGTTCCTGTTTGATGATGAACTTGTTAATTTCGACAAGTTCCTCTTTCAGTATCGTGGTTTCACGCTTAAAGTGCGATCCGAGCTTCTTCTGTAATGATTTCTCTTCCAATTCCTGTCCCGACAACATCTTGATAGCCCATTTAAGATATTTCTCCTTGAAGCTGATTTTCTTAAGGGCTTGATCTATGTCCTTTTCAAGTTCTTCGACACCAGCGTACTTCTGGGAACATGAAGGAGTCCTCCGCTTGGTGCAACGGTAATAGACATAGTGCAGAACTCTCTTGTGTTCCATCTTCTCGATGCTTGTTTGGCAAAACGGACACATAGATCTGTTCAGCGACGAGAATTTTTTTTTGCAAACACCGCATCTCGTTTGCCACTTATCTTCTGCTGTGACACTTCCTCCGCATTCGCCACATCGGATAAGCCCGGTATACGAGAAGGTGTGCTTCCTAGGATGCGGCTTCCAGGGCCTACCGAGGATAGCCTGACCTTGCTCAAACTCATCCTCGGTTATCATGGGTTGGTGATTCCCCTTAACAAGTTCACGCTTTCTTGTCTCCGAATTGTTCCACCAGTACCAGCCCGAGTAGAACGGCTCATTGAAGATTTCATAGATGAGGGATAAAGAGAGAGGCTTGCCGCCTTGCCTCTTGGTCTTCCGCGTCGTGAGACTCAAGTTACGATTAGCAATCTCACAAATTTTCCGAACGGAGTATTCTCCCGAAAGGAGCAAGTCCCAGAGTTTTCTCATAAGTGAAAATCTTTCTTCGTCAATTAATATGTCCCGTTCTCCTGACTGTTTTGTCTTGTTGTTCAGATACCCAAGAGGGGCAACACCAGGACGCCAACCTTTCCTGACCTTTCCCGCGAGTCCTCTTTTTACGTTGACGCTCTTGTTGTCGTTTTCGAGTTTAGCCTGGCCGCAAAAGAGGGCCAGCATGAACTTGTCCATCGGGGTATTCCAGAATATCTGCTGGTTCGTAACAATGGCTTGGAGCTTTCCCAAATCCATGAGGTTGATGAGAGCAGCGGTATCAATCGCGTTCCTTGAAAGCCTGTCAGCGTGCCAACAAATGATGGCATTGGCGTGGCCCTTGGCAATTTGCTGAATCACTCTCGCATTGAATCCAGTTCTTCCTGTCTGTTTTGCACTTTTTGCCTCTTCAACGTCATCAAGAATTTGGGAGGGGTCAATGCCGAGCCTTGCTATTAGATCATGGATAGCAGCAGCCTGATCAGAGAGTGAAGCGATCTGTCTTTCGTCTCCTTCCGTTGACTTCCGGCGGTATTGGATGATGGTGAGGGTTTTGAGGTCTCCCATTGAGGTGGCCCATTATTCCGGATGTTTCGACCTTTGTAAAGGAGCCCAAATAGCTTTGGTTTCCTCAGCGATTTCATGGTACAGGGCCTCTTTTTCAGGAGGGATGGGGACACAAACTGCTTTTACCCTCTCAAGAAGCCAGAGTCCGGCTTCCAAAGCATGGGCATCGGATATGTCGATGCCGTCCTCCTTGAATAACTGCTTAAGCTTTTCTAACCGTTCTTGGGAGATCATAGTGGTCTCCCTTAGTTTCAGATATGATGGGGAGAAAAATAAGTGGGGCGTATTTTATGAAAGGGAAAATTTTGCCCACCGTTCGCGAGTCAATACGAGTGCTAATCAGGACTACAAGTGAACCTTTCCAGTACAATTAGTTGACAAACCACGAACCAGTTGGTATAATTCTGAAAGACTCCTCCTGCTCTATATACCATGGAACAGGACTCGGAAACCCGAGATATGGAACTTTCAAGTGCTCTTTCAAATATAAGAGTTCAAGGTTGCGGCAGTACTAGCAAAATTCGAGAATTATCATTTTTATTATTTGTTTCTTATTTCATCAAATAATTCTCGAACCTTTCCGTATTTTCAGTCTTTGCCGGGATCCTTATACATCCCAGGAATTGGACCAACTGAAAATCGGAAAGGGTACCTGCACATCCATGAATTAAGAGACCCACC
>JBKQMP010000126.1:0-11619 GCA_052146665.1 Dissulfurispiraceae bacterium | reverse complement strand
ATATCGTATATTCCTATAATGTATTTAAGTGCATCGAAAATCAAGTATCTCAGTCCACTCTACATGCCTATGCTGCAGGCTGCTTAACCCCCTCCCGGCCTGTGGCCTACCAGGGGGAATGCACAGCTATCAGTTCAAGAAGCGATGCCAGCACTTCTCTTGGAATACTCCCCTCTCCTGGAGGTGATACCCATAGACGGAAATTGTTAAAAACCCTGTGTGAAAAGAGTATCGGTTATCAAGGGTAAGTGAAATTTCAAATGGTGTCGTGTGCATCTTAATCAAGAGAGAGCTGAACGTCCCGTTCAAATTCTCGAATCCGTTTGTTATGAACTCCTCAGTTACTAAAATAAGAAGGTGCTGTAGAAGGACATCTGCTATCATGATTCGTGGCCAATCCTACTCGTCCCCCCGTCTGTAACCCATTGAAGACTGCGAGCTTTGCGTGCTTGCTGGGATTCGAAAAGCCGCGGTGACCCAGAGTTGAAGGCAAGTAAGAGCAGGATTTTTAACACGCCCTGCGAATTCAGTCTCTTCCGAATCTGAGGACGGTCTGGGGACGCTACTTCTTTACATATTAGTTTGACAACTATTTGAATAATCAGAGGTGCTGGCGGGGCGGAGGTGACGCTCAAAAACTTTTTGGGACATATCTTAGGTTCTCTATGCCTCCTCTGAAGCTCAACAAGATAAAACAAGCTACCGTATTTTAGGGAAAACAGCATTATAGCCATATATCATCCCCTGATATTTCTAAGATAGATGCTGAACAGAGGCGTCTTCCAAAATTATGACAATAGTGTAACGTGTTTATGCACGGCTAATTTGTAACACCTTCTCACAGAATCAGATGTATAAGCAGATTCTTGCACTTGTCTAGGTTAAAGTGGAAATCGATACAATAAGCGCATACCGCCTCGTATCCTGTCATGCTGCAACTTGTGGCTGATAGAGATACTTCTGGAAACCTGCGAACACCTTCCCGATCTCTTCCGGCTTTCCGAGGTCAGCCACGGCATCGGCGATGGAGTCGTGGTATTTGAGTCGTAATAGTGGGGTCAGCTTGTTCTGATCGAGTTCTTCAACGCCCACACTCACATAATGGGCAACTCCACATAATCACAGAACTAAACGCTGGCCTCACATTTTCGTTACCAAGGACTTCGCCCCGTACTTTGAAAGGCTATGCCATGTCGAAGATGAAATCTTGCATTGAGGCAACTTTAACGCCCATGTTCTGTTGCGTGAAATACCATAAGTACTTTACAAAAGTTTCAGCAGGCTGACCACTGTTAAGTTCAGCTTCAAGTCCTCAAATGTTAAGCGGGCAAATAATCCTGCTCTCCGAGTGCTCTTGAGCCGAGCCATTCAAATCAAACAGATCGTTAGTCAAAGGGGATTCGGCGATGGAGGAAGTAATTTGAACTTTTAGTTGCTGACACACTTAAATGTCTCTCTTAGTGTTTTTACACAGAGAGAATTATCGTAACGAGGCGTGCTTTCACTGGACGAAGCATGTAAGGCGTGGCTGAAAACACACAGGGTGGAGATGAACCTCCGTTTGTCACGACAGCACATGAATCGTGAGGCTTCATTTAATGAATCGCCTGCTATGAAACTTACCAGGATGGGCTTTATATACCCCCGCTTTGTGAACTTATCTCTGCAAGCTGCCTTCACCCAATCCCCAACGGTACAATAGAATTCCACAGGGCTACCAGTGTAGAGGCGCTCAGAATTGAGGGGCACTGACCGGCAGTTTCGCGGAATCTATGCCTTCGCACAGCGCGTTGTTCACAGTCAAGTTGCCTTTGTCGTCAAGTCTCACAGTCCAGATAGTGTCATAGTCGTTGCTTGGCCAAGCGGGCGCCTCTGGACCGACGTAGGTCGGGAAATGGCTCGACAGGAGTGCATCTATTATCGGTGGGAAGTGATCGTGCTCCCACGCCAACAGTATAGTCTGATTGGAGAATCTACCACCTTTGAAGAAAAAATCGCTGGTAAGTTGGGGTGAGTTTGGATCGAATATCTCGAAGCCTGCGACCAGATAGTAGGGCAAGTTGTTGGCGATTGCATATGGTTGGACAGTCAAGGATGGTCTGACATATGAAAAATTGGAATTACCGAGAATGAGCTCGGCACCCGGATAGACCTGCGCGGGATCGATTGAATAGACCTGTGTAGGACTAATTTTGCCCCTTAGGGCATTTGGAAGATACAGTGCGCGCCATTGTCCGGCACCCACAAAATTCCCGTCATCCCAACCGTTCACCGGATGCGCCTCTGCGTGCCTGATCATGTAAACCGTTTCGTTAGCGTTAATGTCATTCGTTCCACCGGCAGCTGTGATGCTGAAAAGAGAAGGCGTTGTGTCCGGGCCCGGGCACGAAGCGCTTGCCACTGGCAAGGGCAGCACAGGGTATGTGGAAGGCGGGGTAATATTGCTGTTGTAGGTCACCAAGCTGGCGCTCCCAGAAGACGAGATCGAGATCGCATAGATATAGTTTGGACCCATATAGTTCGCTGGAAGATTCAGGTTATACCCATAAAGCTCATTGATATATGTCAACAAGGCGTTGGTTGTCTCCCAAGGAGCCGAGAAAACATAAAAACCGGGGATATTAGCATTGATGACATCAGTCAACAGGGCATCGTTGTTGCCGTCAGTGTTGTTGAAATCTATCCCCTGGCAACCCTGGCAGGGTAACGACGGCGTAACAACTCCGCTGGGTACGTTCCCTGACGAATACGATGAGTTGAGCGGATAGCTGTTGCCGGTGATTAGGGGAGAGCCCGCGCCGCCAGCACCAGTCAGAGTGATCTGGTTGAGAAGGGCGAACTGCTGAATGTACACAAGTGCCGCCATATCGGGGTAGTTGTTTGTGGTCTGCAAATGCGTCATCGGTTCGAGCGCATAGATGCGGTTTACATTGTTTGTGCCCAATACCTGTTGCTTCAGATACGTGGCCATGAGGAGTGAGCGCTGTAAACCCTGATTGGTGAGGTTTGCCGTGCTTGGATCGACGTCCCCGGGTGCGTTGTAAGCCAAATCCGGGCTCACTGCGAAGATCAGATTGATGTTGTCAGCGCTCAACTGAGCAGGAGTTGGGGAAGAGCCTCCTCCACATCCTGATAAAGAGAAAATCAGCACGCCCACTAAAGAGACTGATAATTTTAGAATAAAACTCACCGGTTTCAAGAATCACATCCTTTCTCTGCGCACAACCCTCTGACTAGACCCTGATGTCCACCCGGCCCAATCTGAAGCCGTCCATGGAAGTGTTCCGATGTAATAAAGGATCGTGCACTATTTTTTTAAAGTCAATAGGAGTTCACACAATTGATGAACGCTGTTTTCTCCATTTGCCAAATGCCACACCAGTAAACCGGCCAGTTAGTATCTGTAATTGGGACATTGAGATTAGCAATGGGCACAGAGTAATTATGTCCGGAGAAATAATACCCTCTGTAAATTGCCTGTTGCGCATTATTCGTGGCAAGCGACGGTAAAAGTTGCACCAAAGAATCGTTCAAAAGACCCTGCATGGAATACGCTGCCGAAAAAGTGTAATAGTTGTTGAACTGTGTCGGCATGGTAGCAAGATCATAATTTAGGGAACTGTAATCAATCGGCTTAAATGTATCGTTTGTAAATGAATAAACCTTGAAGGCAGGGTTATTGCCAAAGATCGGACTGATGCCAGGTGTTATCTCGAGCACATTATCAGAGGACATGATGCGGTATTCGTCCATGTGCGTGTGCGCGGCAAGAGTCAGACTAATAATCCCAGGATAATTTGAAAGTATTCCAAGGAACCTGCTCTGGTAATCTGCAACCCACATCATGATGGCACTTGTAATATGACCGCTGCTGTCAACAAGTCCGGCAGTTGCGTCCAAATTCGCACCCGGAGGTATATGCATTAAGAGCCACACTCTTTGCCCATTGGCTTGGGCGTCAGCGAGTTGTGCATCAAACCAGACAAGTTCGGCGTCGACCTCAGCACTATTTTCCTCTGTCGAAAAGATTACTGTATCGAGTCCTATTACTTTTAGGTTTGTCCCTAGTGGCTCCGCAGAATAATATCCACCACTCGTGAATGTGTCCAGAAATGTCTGATGATCCACGATCCCATTCAAAAATTTTGTATAGAACAGCTCTGCCGTATTGGAAAGGAAACTCTTTTCCGGTATGACGCCCACATAGGAATCGGCATTCCCAATAGCGAACATGACAGGGATGTTCCCGACAGATGCCCTTACCTGATCCATAACAAAGGAAACCGTCTTGTCGGCAAATGTCTGCATGGCTGCAACGTCATCACTCCCATAAAGAGAGAAAAAAGTGTCCGGAAAGTGATGCCCGAGAAGGTCGCCGGTATAAATAATGAGCGGACTCGCTCCTAAGTTCTGTTTTATGCTTGAGAGTGCAAGCACAAGCAAAGGGTAGTTGGTATCGCTACCCCAGGCAGAAGGCGATGTTACGCTCGATCCACTAAAAATGCTAGCCCACTGGCTGGAATCCGCATTGACAAGCGACCAAAAAAGAGATCTGTCATAAAAAGGATCAAAGTGGATATCCGAGAAAACAATGACAGGGAAGTTGTTGGTGTTGTCGGGCGTCGTGGAATTGCTATGGCTGCATGCCGCCAGCAGCAATATGGACATCAAGGCCAAAATCAAACCGAAGAATTTAATCTTCAAGCAGCGTCTGTTCATAACTGCCTCCTTTAATCTTATATCTTCCCTCACTGCCCCAAGAACTTCTTAACTCTGTTTTCAGCATTTGCTCGAAGATTGTAATAGTAAAAAGGGATATCAAATGTATGATAAACACCTTCAGGGAATGCTCCAGGATTTTGTGGTGTTGGTCCAGGAGACCATACATTGACATCAACAGTACTGCAAATTAGTACCCCTTTTGTTTCATCAATTTGAGCATCAGCAGACGGCGTCAGAAGTACAAAATTTCCATTAGCATCGGTTAATACAGACCCATCCGGTTGTATTATTATGGACCCTAAGTTGCTAGAATTACTTGCGTACTCTGGTCCTGTCGTCCAAGTGAGCGGATTTATGACACGACCCACCACACCATATAAGACTGGATTGGTTCCCCCAATCATCGGAGCTTCAGTATTGTAAGAAATGATTACTCCTGTATCATCAGGACCTGTGGCAAATTTCAAGTGCGGATTATTATCAAGGTATTCCTGCGTCACCGGAGTGCCGATGACGTATGCGGCTACCATTCTGCTTAACACGTCGGGATGGTCTTTCATGTATCCCGCCAGTAGGTTGGTCAGTATAGTTGCCCCTTGGGAATGCCCGAGTAAAATAAACGGGCGGTTGTTGTTGAAGTTCTGGATATAGTAGTCGAAGGCCGCAACCGCATCCAACGTTGGTATGCCTGCTATAACGTTTAATCGATCGACCGGCGAATTGTTATCCTGTCTGTAGTATGGTGCGAAAACATTACCCGCGGTCGCAAAAGCGGTAGCTTGTCGTTCAAATGCCAGGGGTGCCTGTATTAACATGGAAGGTTCATCGATAACGCAAATCTGTGGATTAGGATCACTACTTGACCAGGCAGTCGGATAAAGGTAAAAAACATCTACTGGCATGGTCACAGCAGGTATAGACAACCAATGCGCAGCTTGTGAGTAATCAGTAACTTGTGGTGCAGAATTGTCATTTCCGCATGCTGCAAGAGTAACACTTACCAAAAGTGCACTAATTGTTAATAGACACTCTTTTACGCTCATGACCCATCTCCTTTTCAATGTGTCTATCTTGCATGTATCGTCTTATCGAAAATAGTTACTTACGTCTTGGCGTCCCGTATATTTGAATCTTGCTCTGCATTTCATAAGTATCCTTTTCAATGTCTATCGGTATCTGCCCAACAATGACCATAAACTTACGTTCAGTATAACCCTTATTGGGTTCTCTTACAAGCCAGACATAATGTTCATTGTCACGGACACGAAGGGCCGCCCAAATTCTCCGGCTAAACTCCAGGGATCTCCCAATCACTGAAATCGACAATCCCCCTACAAACTTTTTGAGATTATATACGTGCCTATGGCCGCGTGACCGCAATGAAATCCCATGCCGACACAACAGGTTGTTATAAAATTCTGAGTTGTCGGTTGCAAGTATCCGCAAGGTCTTCTATACTGTCTTTATACACAGGGTGAAGACCTGCATCATACGCCCCTGCCAGGAAATTTTTCAATACAGGAGGTTTCTATGCGATCCATTAAATGGCTTGGTCTTTTTCTGACCGCTGTGTTCCTTCTCCTCTGCGGGTCTGGTGGCTCCACTGAGACGAATGACGCGCCAACGGACATCCAGTTTCTGCCCAATATGGGCCAACAGATTACGCCGCTGGCGCCCCAGGATTCCCGGTTCGTGCCGATGAAACCCGATCTGCCCGGCAATCCAGACTGGCTGGCAGGGCAAGCGGTCACCACCGTGGTGAGTCCGGATCACAAGACCCTGCTGGTTTTGACTAGCGGGTACAACCGTTTTTACAACACCAGCACCCCCATGCCGCACTGGCCGGACTCGAATGAGTATGTGTTCATTTACGACATTTCGACGAACACGCCGCTCAAGAAGCAAGTAGTACAGATCCCAAATACATACAACGGGATTGTCTTTGATCCATCTGGCAAGACTTTTTACGTGTCAGGCGGTGGCGAGGACAACGTCCACATGATTACTCTGAGCGCCACTGGAACGTGGGGAGAGCAGCCCGGAACTGCGCTTGCCTTGGGCCACCGCACGGGCAACGGCCTTGGCGGACAGTCTGACGTCGGAGCAGGCTCAATAAACCTTCAAGTTGGCGTGAAGCCTTGCGCTGCGGGCTTGGCTATTTCGAATGATGGCAAGACGCTGGTAGTGGCTAATTACTACAACGACTCGATAACGGTGTTCAAAGGAGGGTTCGGTAAGTGGTCAAAGGGAATGGAATGCGACCTGCGCCCCGGCAAGAGTATCGCCTCGCCGAAGGCGGGCGTGCCGGGCGGGGAATATCCATTTTGGGCGGTTGTGAAGGGTAACGGATCCGGCGCAACAGCTTACGTATCAAGCATTCGTGACCGTGAGATCGTCGTAGTGGATTTGAACGATGCGCTGTTGCCAGTGGTAACGGACCGAATCCGAGTGAAGGGCCAACCGAACAAGATGACGCTGAACGCGACCCAGTCGCTCCTGTATGTCGTCGAGGACCAGACGGATACGATTGACGTAATCGATACGACGAAGAACGCGATAGTCGAAACCATCCCGGTAATCGCTCCCGCGCCAGAAATGCCTAAATCGCTGGCGCAATATACCGGCGCTAACCCCAACAGCGTGACGATTTCGCCGGATGAGAAGCAACTCTACGTGACGAATGGTAATCTGAATTGCATCGCGGTGGTGGCGCTGGGTGGAACGAATAGCGGCGACCGGGTAGTGGGACTCATTCCGACCGGTTGGTACCCGAATTCTGTGAGCTTCAGCGGCGATGGAAACTGGGTGTATGTTGTCAATGGGAAGTCACCGACGGGTCCCAATCCAGGCCTGCGCTATAGCTACGGCCCTCCGACGCACACAAGTGGCTGGCTATCGAATCAGTACAATCCCCAGCTGATAAAAGCCGGCTTCCAGATCTTCCCGCGCCCCAGCGCGGCGCAGCTCACCACGCTGACGGCGCAGGTAGCCTTGAACAACCGGTTTGCCCACACCGAGAGCGCCAACGATGCTGCTGTCATGGCGGCCGTGCGTCAGGGCGTGAAGCATGTTATCTTCATCATCAAGGAAAACCGGACTTACGACCAGATTCTTGGTGACCTGGAAATCGGCAATGGCGATCCTGATCTAGCTGAGTTTGGACTGGCTTACACGCCGAATCAGCATAACTTGGCGCGAAACTTCGTCACGCTTGACAATTTCTATGACACCGCCGAAGTCAGCTATGACGGCTGGCTGTGGACCACTTCGGCTCGCGCACCCGATGTGGTGGAACGCCAATTCCCGGTGGCCTATGCCCTGCGCGGCCTCAGCCTGGACAGCGAGGGGTTGAATCGCAATGTGAACGTTGCCTATCCGACCCTCGCTGAGCGCCGGGCAGCCAATGCTCTTACCCCTGACGATCCGGATCTGTTACCGGGCCAGACCAACGTGGCTGCGCCGGACGGACCGAACAATGAAGTGAACACCGGCTATTTGTGGGACTCTGCTCTGCGGGCAAGACTCACGGTTCGCAACTACGGTTTCTTTGTGGACACGACTCGCTATGTATTTCCCGCGGGCTCCCCTAACAGCATTCCTCTGCTGACCGACCCGCATTCGACCAAAACGACCGTGGCCTACCCCTCAAGTGCTGTCCTCGCTCCGTACACCGATCCGTACTTCCGCGGTTTCGACAACTCGTTTCCGGACTATTATCGTTACAAAGAGTGGGAGCGCGAGTTCGATATCAAATACGCCAAAATAGGAGGAGAGGAACTTCCTTCTTTGAACCTCGTTCGCTTCATGCATGATCACACCGGAAACTTCGGAACCGCGATTGACGGCGTGAATACTCCGGAGCTGCAGCAAGCCGATAACGACTATGCGGTCGGCTTGCTTGTTCAGAAGATTGCAAACAGCAGGTACGCGAACAACACTCTGATCTTTGTGATTGAAGACGACTCTCAGGATGGCGGCGACCACGTTAATTCGCACCGCAGCGTTGCGTTCGTGGCGGGCGCCTTCGTGAAGCAAGGCGCGCTGGTCTCTTCGCAGTACAACACTATTAACTTCTTGCGCACGATTGAAGAGGTTCTCGGGCTCCCGCCAATGAACCTGAACGACGCGCTCGCGAGGCCCATGGCCGACATCTTCAACACGGCGCCGAGCCCGTGGAGTTTTACTGTCACTCCCGCTCCGATTCTCTATCGCACGACATTGCCTCTGCCATCCAAGCCGGCCGACCTCATTGTGCCAAAGCCGACGCACGATGCGAAGTACTGGGCGCAGATCACGGAGGGAATGGACTTCTCGTCCGAAGACCGCTTCGATTTCGATCGCTACAACCGAATTTTGTGGAAAGGGTTGATGGGCGACAGACCTTATCCCGCAACGCCGACCGGAATGGATTTACGCCAGAACCGCGAGGAGCTACTCGCGCGTTGTTGGCGGTCTCTGAAGCACTAAGCGGAGCAGAATCCGAGGGGAGACACCAAAGGGGACGTAAGTGATGCACTGTCCTCCCTGGCGCACGATCTGATCAGAGAGCCCATCGAGTTTCTTAAAGCTCTTTCTATTTTGGAAGCTTCGCGGGTGCTACAAATCTTATAAAAATGCGAGCAGTTTTTACATTCCGGGTATTTATTACCTTTTGACCTTCCACAGTTTGCTAGATGCAGTTGCTGTTTAGTAGAGAGAGGACATCTCCCTCCATAGTTTGGGGAGGATCCGACTCGTCCCCTGCCTGCAATGCATTCAAGGCTTCGAGCTTTGCATTCTTGCCGGGATTCGCAAAGCAGCGGCGATACGGACTTGCAGGCAAGTAACAGCAGGATTTTCAGCATGCCTCGCAAATTCAGTCTTTCTTGAATCTGGAAGCGGTCTAGAGACGGTATTCCTTTACATAATAGTTTGACAACTAGTTGAATAATAAGGCTCATTCGTACAAAAGTTGAAATGAACATTAAAAAGCTGGAAGATCAAAGCCAGTAGGATCTTTAAAAAGATGCATCGAATTCCTACCGTAGCTGGTATAGTTTTGTTGCGAGACAAAATTACTACCAAGGAGAAATTCGATGCAATTAGATAGTGTCACGGAATTGCTGGGAATTGCAAACTATAAAGTTGCCTACATGGTACGTCAAAGCGACAATAGGATAGAGTTGATGTTAAGACAGATAGAAGACAAGCCCAGCGTATGCTCCGGATGCGGAAAAGTTCACCATAGCCCTGTGCACAGTGTCGATACAGTCATCGTTGAGGATTTGCCCATAAGCGGTAAGCGAGTATTTCTGCATGTACCGAAGCGGAGATCCCTTTGTTATGAGGATGAAAGAATAAGGACCGAAGAGCTTCAATGGCTGAGAGGGAGAGTGACCCTAAGATTTGCCGAACATATCTACCGACTGACATCTATCACCACGAACAAGGAGGCTGGCTGGTTTCTTGGACTGGATGACGAGAAGGTATATCGTATAGACAAAAGCATACTTGAGGAGCTGTCGTTACAGAGACTTGAAAAGGTTACTCCTCCCCGCCATATGAGCGTTGATGAGGTGGCGTGGCAGAAGTGGCATAAGTACGTCACCAATGTAATTGATATTGATAGCAGGAAAGTCATATGGAACCATCAAGGGCGAGGCAAAGCAGTTTTGGACAAGTTCTATCACGGGTTGGGCAAGAAGGGATGCGATGAAATAGAGGCGGTGGCCAGTGACGGGGCCCAAGGGTTTCTGTCATCGACTAAAAAGCATTTAAGGGAAGCGGTAATAGTGTTGGACCATTTTCACGTCAAGAAGTATCTTAACGATGCAGTTGATACTGTCCGGAGAGAGGAACTGAGGGAGGCGCGGCAAGCGGATAATAAGGAGTTGTATGGGATCCTGCATTGCAATAAGCGATTTATCCTGATGCAGAACACCGTGACGGAGAAGAAGACAACTATGCTGGAAAAGCTAGAATCGCTGAACGAAAGAGTGTACAAGGCGATGCTGCTGAAGGAACAGTTTCTCTCGGTGTATGCGGCAGGTGACCGGAAGGCAGCCTATAGGAATCTGAGAGCATGGATCTGTGCAGCCATAAGATCCCATATCCAGCCTTTAGTGGAATTAGGATACAAGTTTTTCGGGAAGCGGCATTATGTACTAAATTACTTCATAGGTAAAGTGACCTCTGCCATATCGGAAGGAATCAATAACAAGATAAAGAGGTTAAAGCGCATGGCTTACGGCTACAGAGACGTCACGTACTTTCTGCTCAAGATACATCAGCATTGTGGACTGCTCAGTCCTAAGCTTTCAACATAAACACGAAAGAGGGAATAATAATAGAAATGCTGGCGGGGCGGTAGTGACGCTCAACAAAACTTTTTAGGGTATAAGTTCAGGTTCTTCATGCTTCCTCTTCAGCTCAATAACCCGAAGACAAGCTACTGTATCTTAAGGGAAAGCAGCATTATAGCCGTATATCATCCCCTGATATTTCTAAGATAAAGGCTGAACAAAGGTGTCTTCCAAAATTATGACAATAGTGTAACGTGTTCATGCACGGCTAATTTGTAACACCCTCTGACAGAACTAAACGCCGGCCTCACCTTTTCGCTACTAAGGACTTCGCCCCGTACCTTGAAGGGCTACGATGTGTTGAAGATGATACCTTGCATTGAGAGAACTTTAACGCCCCATTTGCTGTTGCATGAAATACCATAAGAAACCTTTATCGAAAGCGTCTTAAAAAGACACGGTCCCGTATTTTCAGTGGTTGGTGCCGATTTCGGTTAAGCGTCATTCCGCTGCAAAGTTGCGGAATGACGTGTGAAGGACTAAGCCGCGGGTTATGGCGATTCAATATCGCATGCTCTGATTTTCTCTACGGGATTGAATGAGATTTGGCTGTTGA
>JBKQMP010000125.1:0-29662 GCA_052146665.1 Dissulfurispiraceae bacterium | reverse complement strand
AACAGTTATTTGAAACCTTGTCTATGTATTTGGCAATGGTGATACCCAGCTACGCAGCAAATCTGACCGAACAAGTACAAGTATTTCTTACGCACCGTAAGGTCATTGGCTTGATTGGCTTCCTGGTCATGTTGTTCTTCAGTTCCATAGCTTTCACGGTACTTGAAAATGCTATGTCGGTAATCTTTCTTCATCGGGTCAGAATTCTGCGCCGCCATTTTCTAATTTCGGCCATCATTCCTTACGTGTACATTTTTTTAATGGGCCTCGGAATATTGTTGGTATCGTTTATCGCGGGAGCATTGGAGACAATTGAAGGCAGGCGACTGATAATTCTTGGATGGAGCTTCAGCCTTGAAGGGACGTCGGGGGTTGTGCTCTATCTAATGGGCATTATTGGTGAGGTGCTGATGCTTACGTCTTTGTACTTGGTGATGCCCGTGGGACGTATCACCTTCCGCCACGCGCTGATAGGTGGAATAGTTGCAACTGTTTTATGGGAGATAACTCGGCGTATTCTCGTCTGGTATTATTCGGTTCTATCGATGGTAAATTTAATTTACGGTTCTTTCGCTACGGCCGTGGTGACTCTCCTTAGTATAGAAGCCGCTGCAGTAATCCTTCTGCTGGGCGCTCAAGTTATTGCAGAACTTGAGCGTAAGACTGATGAATTGACGGAGGATAGATTATCAGATCTTGAGACATAATAGCCAGCCTTTATGTAGCTATAAATAGTCACTTTATAGGCCTCAGTTGCCGAAGATTCTGAAATAAGGTAGAGTAAAGAATGACCGGACATTATATGGACGATCTTGGGGCATGAAAAAAAGCAGTAAGGAGATGGGAATGACAATTATTATTACTCGCGTGATAGGTGCTTTGTTAGGATTTAGTGTTCTACTGACAGGATTCGCCTCCTGTGCTTATGCTGAGCAAGGTGAGAAAGCGAAACCGCTGTTCACAAAACACTTCAACGGAACCCTTTTTGATATTACTAAAAAAGGCGAGTTCAGCGTCGAAATTTTATTGGATCAGAAGGAGTATAAGATCGGTAATGACGTCATTGGCATTGTGATTCACAACGCGCGTGATCAGGATGTAGAGAAGGCGTCCATCGTCATCGATTTTCGAAATCTCGATACTGACCAACAGGCAGCTCAAGCTGCCGAAATCAAGGAAAAGGGTGATGGTCTCTACATTGTGTCGAATCTTGACCTTAAAAAAGAAGGCCGCTGGAAGCTTATGATAACAGTTAAAAAAGGTGCCGTCGAGGATAGTGCCCAGTTTCTTTTTCCGGACGTGTTAAAGACCCACTGGCCAGCCGGGAAATACACTCCCTAACGTAGCAACCCGATGAGAATCCCTCGGAAGAAATGCCACAATTTAGGATGTGTTAGAGCATTCTGGTAAAAGCCACTAATTGAGAGAATTCCCGAGTCGCGTAAGGTTCCTGGGAATATTAGTTCGCCAGGATATGGACGGGAAATTACAATGAGGATTTCCGGGAGGGACTTTGTCTCTCCTATGCGCCTGCCAGTATAGGAACTGCCTTCTACATACGGTTTAGGTGGGACCACTAGGGGGCCTAAAAGGGTCTTAACTGACTGGGGTATTTGCCGTCCTTGACCGGAATAGCGTCGCTGAGAGGCTGGAATGTGTAAAGTATACATGTTCGTTAATGGAACAGGCGTTGTAAAACAAATCAGCCTATAGGTATTTGTTAGACTGATAAAATTGTGGTGTGCTATAATTTTGATGAGTAGCTACACCTTTTTTGGTATGCTTTATTACCGCTCGACTTAGGACCTTCTCAACTGAGACGGTGACGGATAAAAGGACAGAGCATTTCGGGTTAATGCGTTGCGGGTGGACTCTTTCCGATGAGTGTTCCTTGAAACGCGGAAGCTTGAGATCTGTTAGAAAAATGCAAGGCTTTTTATTTGCGTCGTGAGCTGAAGATTATGATCCTTACTGATGGGTCCTGGTATCCTCTTAGGGCGTTAACTTTTTTACCATAGAGTAGACTAGCTGTCGAAGCAAGGGAATTCTCTTTTCTAAAGTTAATAAAAGACTATGAGGCGCCAATATGAAAAAAAAGGGTTCTTCGAGTGGGCTTTTATTGTCCTAAGCACGCTACTCTTCTTTCAAGGGTGCTCATCGACTCACAAACAATTTGTCCAGATTGATGCTCTAAGCGGACCAATAACAGTTTACCGCTCTGACACTCCGGGCATCATGAAAAGCACCCCTGCAGAGACCATGCTTGTCGCTGTCGCGACGATTGCGCCCCTGGAGGAAGTGCGCTTCTTTTGCTCGGGGACGAATACACGAAAGCACGTGGATTGGGTACTCAAGGTAAGATACAAGATTTCGGAGCCCTCGTAATTGGATAGATTCGTGGACCATGTTAGGGAGACCCAGCCACTTTGGCCTGCATTGAGTGTTGTGGAAGGACCGGTAGAGGCTCCCCCCTGACAAGGAAACGTCTATTGTTTTGAAGGTCGACAGACTCGCCCATGGCTCCATTGATCTTAACAGAGGTGGCATCGTCTTTGATAAGGGGTTTGATAAAGGGATCATGAGTGATGGGTCTCTGAGCAGAACCACTCTGACAATGAGGGACCCACAGGGTGCAATCATCTGGCAGACGGCCTGCATCTATTTGTCGAAAGATTTTGACAGGCAAAAAACATTGAGCGAACTGGAAGCAGAGGACTTTAAGCGCCTGTGAGAGGAAATGGAATTTGCTGCCGATAAGACGGCATCGTGCTTTGTCGATGATCTTTCAGAAAAATTGTCTCCCAAGTAGCTTCCGCGGTAAAGAGACTTGTTAGGCACCGCGGTCTTCAAAAATGAGGTGTTGACTTTGAAAGCGCCAATTGTTTCGGGCAGAGTCTTGCCGCTATTCTTTATGAAAGCTAAAGTAAGAACAAATGTTTTAAAATAGCATATGAAAACGAAAAAAAATCTTATCGTAGTCGGCGACAGGGTCTTAATCGATATCGATGAAAGACAGAATAGAACAACGTCAGGGCTTTACCTTCCGCCGACGGTTAAGGAAAAAGAAAAAGTGCAGGGCGGGTTTGTGGTAAAGATAGGGCCTGGCTATCCCGTGCATGATCCCAACGTTATTATTGAGGAGCCGTGGTCCAACAAGACGAGACGGGAATTAAAATTTATACCGCTCCAGGCAGCTGAAGGGGACTACGCGCTTTTCCTGAGAGAGGCTGCGGTGGAGATAGAGTTCGAAGGAAATAAATATCTTATAGTGCCCCACTCGGCAATACTCGCCCTTGTCCGAACAGATCTTGTAGAGGAATAAATACCTGTGGAAATTGCGTTATTCTCGGCGGGCATTGTGGCAGTCGCTGCTGTCGTGTGGCTCTTTGCACGTTACCGGCTCCAGGGACTTTATTTAAATCAGATTGATCATCTGCAGTCAATGTATTTAAAGCAAATTGCTGAGCTTGAGGGGAGAGCGAGAGGAGCTGAGGCCGTTGTAGGTGAACTGAGACAGCATGTTCACAACAAGGACTCTGAAATCGACCAGTTGAGAAGCGATCTTAATGATGAGAGGCAGTTGAAGATTGAGTCGGTGACCAACCTCGGCGCCTCTCGAAAGCAACTTGAAGAGCAGAAGGAGCTTATTGAAGTCATGAAGAGTGAAATGACCGACACATTTAATGCACTCTCATCTGCGGCTCTGAAAAGCAGCAGCGAAGACTTTATCCGGCTCGCCTCTGAGCACCTTGGTAAGATTGTGTCCGATACAAAGGGGAAGCTTGGCGAGCATCAGGCAGCCATGGACGGCACTATAAGGCCTCTCCAGGAAATGTTAAAGCAATATGATGAACAACTGCGGGCAATTGAGAAAAGCAGGCACGAGAGTTTTGGCAGTCTGTCTCAGCAAATCAGAGCCCTTTCGACAATGCATGAACAATTACAAAAGGAAACGAGCAACCTTGTGACCGCTTTGAGAAAACCGCAAGTGAGTGGCTCATGGGGTCAATTGTCGTTAAGACGGTCTGCAGAACTGGCGGGGATGACCGCCTACTGTGACTTTTTTGAGCAGGAGTCTGTTGCCACGAGTTCTGGAAGGCTGAGACCTGATATGATTGTGAGACTTCCCAATAAAAGAGAAATTGTGATAGATGCAAAAGCACCCGTAGATGCATATCTTAATATAACTTCTTCAGGTACCGATGATGAAAGAAAGAAAGCTATAACAAATTATGTCACGCAGGTAAGAAACCATATGAATGCACTCGGATCAAAGTCTTACTGGGATCAGTTCACTCACTCTCCTGAACTTGTTGTTATGTTTCTGCCAGGAGAGTCATTTTTTAGTGCTGCCCTTGAATATGATCCCAAGCTTATAGAAGACGGTAGCATGAAAAAAGTTATCCTTGCAACGCCGACTACATTTATTGCCCTGCTGAAAGCTATAGCTTACGGCTGGCAGCACGAGCAGATGACTAAGAATGCCGAAGAAATAAGCAAACTTGGTAAAGAACTATATGAGCGTTTTGCCATTGTCATTGATCATTTTTCGAAGACAGGGACATCACTTCAGAGGGCGGTTGTTTCATATAATGAAGGTGCGAATTCTCTGTCATCGAGGCTTATACCTACAATAAAAAAATTCAAAGAACTGGGCATTTCTAGCCAGAAAGATATTTTATCTCTTTCCGAGGTCGATCAAACTACCAAGAACATTGAGCATATGACCCTTGAACTCAACGGCAGCGACCGCAAAACAGTGAGCGAATAATATATGGACGGCGTATGATGCCAAGAAAGTAGTTTTACCGGTGAAAGAGGGGATGAGAATGTTATGATTGAAGATTTGCGAAAATCAGAAACCTGGAGGATTTTCAGGATACAGTCTGAGTTGGTTGAGGGATTTGAGACGCTCTTTGATCTCGGTCCGGCAGTCAGTATTTTCGGCAGTTCTCGAGTAGACAGGGCCTCATACCATTACAATCGAGCGGTTGAGTTGTCGAGAATGCTTTCAGAGGCGGGATTTTCAATCGTGACAGGCGGAGGCCCTGGCATAATGGAAGCTGCGAACAAGGGGGCGCAGATGGGTAAGGGAAAATCCGTGGGCCTCAACATTGAGCTCCCTTCAGAACAATATCCTAATAAATATTTAGACATAGTCCTGTCACTGCGGTATTTCTTTATAAGGAAACTGCTATTCATAAAATACGCGATTGCTTTTGTCATTTTCCCAGGTGGGTTTGGTACACTAGACGAACTTTTTGAGGCGGCAACCCTTGTGCAGACGGGGAAAATAGAGTCCTTTCCCATTATACTTTATGGCAGCGAATACTGGATGGGGCTGATTGACTGGATGAGAAATACCCTTGTCCCCCGGGGAATGATAACTCATAAAGACTTTGAAATATTTCACATAGTTGATGATCCTCTTACAGTCTGCCGTCTGCTGAAAGACCATCTCAAGGCATTGGATCTCCCTGAGATTATTGATGAATGCCGGTAGAAAGGACTGAAAGCGACGATATCTTTCAGGGAGACAACGGTCTGTATTAGCCGAGGAAGGGTGATGTTGTGAAAATGATTGTTCAGCCTTTATCTTTCCCGTGAGCAGATAGTTCGATACCTTAATGAATGACTTTTTTGAGCTACACAGTTCAAATTTTTATTGTAAAGACCCTAACATTAATAGTGACCGGTTCTGAGGGCTTCGCTTCCGGAGGCGGAATATCTTAGAGAGAATTTTGAGAAGGGGGGATTTTTATGGATAATAAAGAACTTGAGCAGACGCTGGTGCTGATAAAACCTGACGCTCTAAAGAATTCATTGACAGGATATGTGCTTTCTCAGCTATCCCAGTTTCATACAGGTCTGCAGTTTGCCGGAGCGAAGATAGTCAATGTCAGTAGAATGCTCGCTGAGGAGCATTATGAGGAGCATCGCGATAAAGTGTTTTTCCCATCGCTTCTGCAATACATTATGGGTCTTATCCATTATCCTGAGGAAGCGTGGAAGCGGAGAGTGATAGCATTTGTCTATCAAGGCCCGGATGCGACAAGGAAGATACGGGACATCGCAGGCCCGACGAACCCACATATTGCGCGGGAGAAAAAACCGGGGTGCATACGTGCACTGGGCACCGTGGTTCCTATCAAAGATGCTTCGGGAACCGCAATCGGGGAGCGAATCGACAATCTCATCCATGCGTCTGCCACAGACGCTGAAGCCGAACGAGAAATCAAACTGTGGTTCAGGCCTAACGACATCCCACCGCTAATGCACGCCTATCCCGCTGAACTGAGCGATGCCCATTATTACTTCAGGGACGGCCAGATCCATACGACGTATGAGCCTGGTAGTTTTTGTTTTGTCACGCCTGGTGAGGCAATATGGAAATCG
The DNA here is from genome assembly GCA_052146665.1 of Dissulfurispiraceae bacterium. Taxonomy (GTDB): domain Bacteria; phylum Nitrospirota; class Thermodesulfovibrionia; order Thermodesulfovibrionales; family Dissulfurispiraceae; genus JBKQMP01. The sequence goes on along the minus strand of JBKQMP010000125.1, from coordinate 23,266 downwards.
GATTTAGATGCTCTTCGTCTCCTATGTCAAGGTCTTCGAGCAACCTGCTCTCTCGAATCAATAGTTGCAAAGTACCTTATAAACGAGCGGTAAAAAGACCAACAGAGAGTGTGCTGTGCTGGAGTACGAGATATGTTAGGTGTTGTTTAATTCAGATAAAGGAGGCTTGATATTCTTCTAATCTCATCGAGTTTTCTCGCCGCCTTTTTTGAATCTATCGCTTCCACCGCAATTTCCTTCGCGGTGTTAAAATTATCGGTCATGCCCGCCACAACTATCGCTGCGGCACAATTTATGAGCACTATATCACGTCTCGGTCCTTGCTCTCCGTTAAGCACTGACATGGTTATTTCTGCATTTTTTTCTTTACCTCCCCCAAGGAGGTCATCAATCTTGGCCCTCTTAAACCCGAAATCTTCTGGCATGATATAGGTCGTTTCCACCTTTCCATTTTTATATCTTGACATTCTTGTCCCGTCACAAACAGTGATCTCGTCAAGTCCGTCCTCTCCATGCACTACTACGGCGTCTGTAGCACCGAGCTTCCCTAGAACCGATGCAAGCGGCTCGGTGAGCCTGTCGGCAAATACGCCCAGCATCTGTTTTTTTGCTCCAGCCGGGTTAGTCAATGGTCCGAGGATGTTGAAAATTGTCCTTATGCCGATTTCTCGTCTCGGGCCTATAGCAAACTTCATGGCTGGATGGAATCGGGGGGCAAATAAAAATCCGAAATTAGTCTCAAAAAGACACTGCTCAACTTTCTCTGGAGAAAGATCGATTTTGATCCCCAGTGCCTCAAGGACGTCGGCACTTCCAGACTGGCTTGACACAGAGCGGTTACCATGCTTCGCCACAGGTATGCCTGAAGAAGCGACCACAATTGCCGTGGTCGTCGAAATATTGAATGTACCTGACATATCTCCGCCAGTCCCGCAAGTATCTATCACCCCTTCAGGCGCGGCAATCATTGTTGCCTTTTCTCTCATTATTCTAGCGGCCCCAGTTATTTCCTCTACAGTCTCCCCTTTGATTCTCAAGGCAGTAAGAAATGCGCCTGTCTGAGCGTCGGTAGCCCTGCCTTCCATTATTTCGCTCATGCACGCTGCCATCTCAGCTTCAGACACATTTATACCTTGGACAAAGAGGTTGATTGCCTCTCTTAACATCCAGCTCTCCTATGAGCATATGAGGGGAGGCGCATCATATTGCTCAATCAGTGCCCTAATTCTATGAAATTCCTGAGGAGTTCTTTCCCCACATTAGTAAGAATGGACTCAGGGTGAAACTGGACTCCCTCCACCAAAAACTCCTTGTGCCTAACACCCATGATAATGCCGTCCTGGGTCCAAGCACTAATCTCAAGGCAGGCAGGCATTGTTTTCTCTCTGATCACCAGGGAATGGTATCGAGTGGCTTCAAAGGGATTGGGCAGGCCTTTAAATATGGTGAGTCCATCATGATAGATGAGTGAAGTTTTCCCATGCATGAGAACCGGGGCTCTCACGATTTCTCCACCGAAGGCAGCACCGATTGACTGATGGCCAAGGCAGACACCTAGAATCGGCGTCTTTCCCGCAAACTGTCTAATGACATCAATTGATATTCCAGCTTCTGTGGGAGTGCAGGGTCCCGGGGACACGACGATACGTGCTGGATGCATTCTCTCGATGTCGCTAAGTGATATTTTGTCGTTTCTGAAAACCTCAATGTCCTCTCCAAGCTCCCCCAAATACTGCACAAGATTATAGGTAAAGGAATCATAATTGTCAATCATTAATAGCATTGCGGCATCCTCTCGAAATAGTCCACTGCTTCCATCATCGCCTTGGCCTTATTGACTGTTTCGACGTATTCTTTTTCTGGAACCGAGTCAGCAACTATCCCGGCACCAGCCTGCACATATACCTTATTGTTCTTAATGATGAGCGTCCTGATGGTGATGCAGGTGTCCATATTGCCAGAATAACTGAAATAGCCTACTGCACCAGCATAGGGCCCCCTTTTTGTCGGCTCCAGCTCTTCGATTATCTCCATTGCCCTTACCTTGGGAGCGCCTGTCACTGTCCCTGCTGGAAAGCATGCCCTAAAGACATCAAAAGCACTCAAGCCCTTTTTAAGTTTGCCTTCCACATTTGAAACGAGATGCATCACATGACTGTATCGTTCCACATTCATCAGATCGGTAACCTCAACAGAGCCTATTTCCGCCACTCTTCCAACATCATTTCTTCCGAGATCAACAAGCATGATATGTTCAGCTATTTCTTTCGGGTCTTTCTTTAGTTCATGCTCCAGGGAGACATCCTCAATTTCTGTCTCCCCTCTTGTCCTTGTCCCTGCGATAGGTCTCAAGGTGATTTTGTCGCCCTCCAACCGCACAAGGATTTCAGGGGAGGACCCTACAAGCTGCGCATCTCCGGTATTGAGAAAATACATGTAAGGAGAGGGATTTATGACTCTCAGTGCACGATACATGTCGAAAGGACGAGAATCGGTCTGTCTCTCAAATCTCTGAGATAGGACTACCTGGACTATATCGCCAGACTTAACATACTCCTTTGCCTTTTTCACAGAATCAAGAAAGTCTTGAGTACTGAAGTTTGATTTAAAATCAGTATCTCCATATGAAGGAGATACCGACACCTTCTTATCAGAAGGGTTTTGCATATTTAGTGGCCCGTCATCCGCCCTCAATCTTTCTATCACAGTGTCTATCCGTCTTCCCGCATCCCTGTATGCATCCTCAAGGTTTATTCCCTCTGTATGAACGTTAGATACTACCTTGATTGTCTGTTTAAGGTTATCAAAGATTAGCAATGTGTCGGTGAGCATTAGAAATATATCTGGCATATCGATGACAGACTTATGAATGTCGGGGACTCTTTCAAAAAACTTTACCATATCATATCCCACGTAACCAACAAAACCGCCTGAAAACCTGGGGAGACCTTTCATGTTCACCGGTCTATATTGAGACAGGATTTCCTCGACAATTGAAAGAGGATCATCAGCCTCAACCGGCGCCATGGCAGCATTGCTTTTTATGAAGATTTTTTTCCCCTGGCAGGATATTGTCATCACGGGGTCTATCCCGATAAATGAGTACCGGGCCCACTTTTCACCGCCCACTACACTTTCTAAAAGAAATGAGGGTGTTTTATTGAGCTTCAGATAAGCGCTAACGGGCGTCTCGGTATCCCCCAGGATTTCCCTGTAGACCGGAATCAGGTTGCCGAGAGTGCTAAATTTTTTAAATGTGTGAAGATCTGGAAAGATCATTGCTAAAGATCAAACCCCTTTGAAAAGTTTCGGCTAACAATAGCGTTGCGAACTGCAGCAAGTGGTGGCTACTTCAGAATCATAGAAACCGCTAAAGGCTTGCTCGACGTGTTACGTCTATTCCCAACTTACAACATCTGCGTCTTCATCTTCACCACCGGGTTGGCCGTCCCTACCGTAAGACCAGAGGTCATACTCCCCATGCGTGCCGGGACACTGATATAAGTATGGCCTTGCCCACGGGTCAAGTGGCACTGCGCTCTTCTTTAGATAAGGACCCTGCCACTTGTCATCACCGGGATTAACCATGAGGGCATTCAACCCCTGTTCTGTGGTGGGATAGTAGCCGACGTCCAATCTGTACTGGTCGAGCGCCTGGCCCAATAATTCAATCTGCGCCTTTGCCGCCGCCTGCTTTCCCTTGCCTAACTTTGGGAAGAGGCGTGGGGCGACGAGTGCCGCGAGCAGCCCGATAATGACCATCACAACGAGCAACTCTACAAGCGTAAAGCCTCTCTTATCTGAAAGGATTTTATTTATGGAAAACATACTATGTCAAGCCTCCTAACTTCTCCTTTTATTCCATTACAACTAGTACCTTATATTAAAAGATTTATATTCAATAACACAATCAATTTCTCGGCACCAACTGCAGTAGGGTCTCTCTTACAAAGAGATAACCGCTTTGACATGAATCCTTTAATATAAGAGCGGGCACTCCCACTCTTTTATAGGACACATGGTTGACAAGACAGGTTCTGGTTTCTCGGGGGTTGAGCGCTTAAACCGGCACTGAAGTTCTCACCGCAAAATGCACAACGGAATTACATTGTACGGTAGCCTTTATTCTGGTCTTGAAAAGTCCCAAATCAAGAGATTCACGGTTCAAAGGGAGCCTGGAAGCAGCGGGTGGTGACTGTTCCCCGCGCACCAACTTTCGCCTACCTTTCTTTTGCTCTCTGCACTTTAACGATGGCGTGCCCGCCCACCAATAATGCAGAGCCTCACTCAAGGGGGCTTACCATGACTTTCTGGTAAACATAATATCTCACTAATTACCGTCTTCATCCCCGTATAAATTCGGGAGAACCCCCCGCCGACAGCCTAAGATCTTATTGTTTTAATAACTAACGCGACCACCGTTGTAGACTCAAATGCGTGTTTGGTTTAAGATCATAGTTTTTTTCTTCACAATGCAGGGAGGCCATATCAATAAATATCGGGGCGACTGGATTTGAACCAGCGACTCCACGGTCCCGAACCGTGTGCGCTACCGGACTGCGCTACGCCCCGATAAATGCTTCCGACTATCATACCATAAAAAAGCTGTCCGCCGGGGAATGATTGACCATCTCCCTCGTTCGTTAAGATGGGTACTAAATATTCTCCATCATTTCCCAGACCCCACATGGACAAATTCCGGCGCAGAACCCACAACCGATGCACTTGTCATCATCAACGACATATTCATAGGAACCGTCGTCGTGTTCAAGCCTGCTTATTGCACCCCAGTAACACGTCGCCTCGCACATATGACAATCCCTGCATGTCGCGCAGGACATGCAGCGGTCGCCCTCTTTTTCGGGAGTAAAATCCCCCTTACACGCATCATAATATTCAGTCTTTATCCTCTCATATGCAATGGGTTGTTTAATTTCAGGCCACCGAGGGGCATGCATCAGTTGATGATGTATTGTCTCCGCTACAATTCTCCCTTGTCCTATTGCGTGGGTAACGAGGCCCAGCTGTGTTGCGTCTCCGATAGCGAATACCTTTACATCAGATGTCTGACCGATATCATTAACCACCAGCCATCCGCCTTCTGAATGAATCACGGGGGGCAGGAAGTCCAGAATGGGGACATCACCTATTGAAATGACCACAAGGTCTGCATCAAGAGACGTACTGTCTTTAAAATAAATTTTCTTCTCACTCTTAGCGTATCGCTCGGTAATCCTTGGCCAGAGTATCTGTGTTCCTTTTGCGATGGCCATTTCCATCTCTTTTCCAAAGGCAGCAGGCTTCTGTATGTCCACTGCGATTACTGATTCAGCACCACAGTTGTATGCTTCAGAAGCTACATCCATGCCGACATTGCCAGCACCGATGACAACAATTTTTTTGCCCTTAAGTTCCGGCAGGTTCCCAATATTGATCCCTCTGAGAAAATCATAGGCAGGCACTACATTTTCAGCTCCGGGAAAAGAGATGGTCCTTGGCTTATGAGCTCCACATGCCACTACGACTATCTCGTGGTCCTTATAAATGGCTTCGAATTCTTCTCGATCCACTACAGCATTGAGGTGAATGTTAACGCCTATTTCTCTGAATCGCGATAGCTCTTTTTCCAGTATTTCATGAGGCAGGCGTTCCCTCGGGATGCAGAGTTCCAGTTTGCCTCCAAGCTTGTCAGTTGCTTCATAAATATTCACGAGATGCCCTTTTAAGCCAAGTTGCCATGCAGCACTGAGACCCGCCGGACCGCCACCGATCACAGCTATTTTATGTTGCGTAGGATCAGCCCTCTTAGGAGCAGGCAGGTCAAGGGCAAGACTGCCAAGTTTGTCAATATCCAACGGTTTGTCAAAAAGACCTCTTGTGCAGCTCTTCATACACAGATTGGGACAAATTTGTCCGCATACTGTAGCGGGAAGGGGGCTGTATTGCAGGACGAGTTCCAATGCCTCATGGAGTTTGCCCTGACGGATTAAGGAAGCCCTTTTATGCGAAGGTATATATGTGGGGCATGCGTACGCACACGGCGGAGCATACTTTTCATTGGCCCAAATAGGTTTGTTCCGTCTGTCTTTTCCCGTCGTTATATAGGGCAGCAGGGTCAGGTCATGATCTAGGTATTCGGCAAAGATACCCCCCTGTCCCACTTCCTTCTCCCAGATGTTCTTCCTAAAATCAGAGGGGGACATCCTGGATCTCTTTTTTAGTGTCTGTTTTTCCTGAGGTGTATAGGCTATGAATTTTTGCCAGTCTTGTGGGGATCGGACCAGCGCCTCATAATATGAAATTCTCTCTATAGATTCCAGAAAAGGCTTGATATTGATCTTAAGCCACTCCCAGTCTTGAGGTGTAATGGCGAGGAGTTTTACATCCCTTTCGCTGTACCCTTGAATAGTGCCCCGGAAGTAAATGGTTCCGCCAACCATACCGACGCATGGACGGTATCCAAGGATGTTCTCGGGGTTTCTAGGGTTTACGCCACAGACGACTGCAATGCCTCCTGCCTTGAATTCCGCAAAGGAATCACCGACATCCCTGAAATACCATGATTGCGGCGGATCAAAGCGCGGGTTGTGCTTTGTCATGGTATCGCACCGCGCACCGCCACTGCCTTGAACATAAAGGGTCCCTTGTGCGGCAGCATTAAACGCACCGTTCGTCACGTCACCTAAAACAGTAATCTTTGCCCCGCAGTTAATCCAGCCGATATCATCAGAAGAGCTTCCCTTGACTACTATCTCGGTCCCAGGCATACCCATGCTGCCCAGTCTCTGCCCTACAGGTCCCTCAACAGTTATCTTAACTGCTTCGCCACGGGGCCAGATCCGGCCGCCGATGCCCTGCTGTCCATCGGCTTTTACAAGCAATTCCCTTTTACCGTCCTGAACAGCCTGTTGAATTTGCTCTTCTAGGATTCTGGAAGGTATCCTGTTCCCTTTCACCACACCCTTTATGGTATAAATTTTCTTAACCAGCGCCTGTCTTTGCTGTTCAGTTTTCTTTGTCTTAGCACGCATAGCTTATCCCCAACCTCTCTGCCATCGCTTTATCATCAATGCTCAAGCCGTCAGACATCCCTATGGGGAGTTCTGTGCTTCTGCCCATAGGAGCAAAGATCTTTCTTAATTCCACATCAGCAGCTTTGAAAGTGTCCACAACACGCTCTGCAACTCGATCCGAATCGAGCCTTCTGTATAATTTAGGGTCTTGTGTGGTTATTCCTCGCGGACATTTGCCGGTATTGCAAAGATTGCACCGGTTGTATTCGTCTCCAAAACAGTCCGCCGCTGCCTGCATTATATATTTTCCGATTGCAACCGCTGACGCTCCAAGCATAATCAGTGCGGCGGCATTAGCCGCTAAATTACCTTTCTTGCCGACACCGCCTGCTGCGATAAGAGGCAATTCATTCTGCTTCCCTTGTTTTACCAGGTCAAGATAGCACTCTCTCAGATTTGAAGCGATGGGATGGCCCATTTTATCCATCGATACATTGTATGCTGCTCCTGTACCTCCATCTTCCCCATCTATACTAAGTGCTGCGGCGTACGGATTTCTAGCAAGGTTATTTAATACTGCCCGCGCTGTCTTTGTCCCCGAGATCTTCGGGTACACGGGAACCCGGAAACCCCAGGCCATAGACATAGACTGGATCATCTTGGCAACTGCTTCCTCGATAGAATATTTTGTTTGGTGTGTTGGGGGAGATGCAAGGTCAACAAACTGGGGCACACCGCGGATCTTGGCGATGAGCTTTAATACCTTTTGCGCCATCAAGAGTCCACCGTCACCTGGCTTTGCACCTTGCCCATACTTAATCTCTATCGCGGCTGGATCCTCAATCATGTGAGGAATCGCATGGATAATTTCATCCCAGCCGAAGTACCCTGATGCAATCTGAATGATGAAATACTTCAAGTGTTTTGACCTCAGCAGCCTAGATGGCATTCCGCCTTCTCCAGAGCACATCACTACGGGCAGGCCCTCCACTTCGTTGAGGTATGTAACACCCATGGCGAGTCCCTCCCACATAGGAGGGGAGAGCGCACCGACCGACATGCTACCGACCATTATGGGAAATATTTCCCTGACAGGCGGTATAAACGTACCACTCTCTTTGTCAACAGTGAGTATGCCGTTGACCGATTTTAGCGGCAGCTCTTCGGGAGGAAGCATTCTTCCTAGAAGTGACCTTACCCGAAATTCGTGTCTGCCGGCATCAAGGGCAGGATCGGTAAGCATAGAAATCCTTGTGAATTTTAGCCTGTCGAGCGTTGATATTGCCGGATCGTTTCTCCTTCCCCCCCTTTTATAGCCTTCACCGCCTTTATTTTTATAGTGAAGAAATTTATTCTGTGAATTGAGTTCAGGCTCAATCGCTTCGTTAGGGCAGACCAGCGTGCAGGTTCCACAGCCTGTGCAGTAACGCTCCATATCAGTTACCTGTTCAACTACTTGAATTACCCTCCTCGAAGAGGTTGGCGCAGGGAGCAGGCCTTCTGATTGAACGATTCTCTGAACCTTGACCGTCGCCTCGATGGCCTTGACAGGACAGACTGCGGTGCATTTACCGCACCTCTTGCATCTGTCGTCCCTCCATCGGATAATATAAGGAAACTCCCTTAAGGAGAGTTGATGATTGTGGTCTAATTTTGTAGCTGGTTCCATACCGTTACCTCCTCAGCCAGGGGCGAAACAATTGCAAAGTCATACTTCATGGGGAAAATATCTTTATCCCTGCTTCTATCAGGGACCGCGTTGTCGACACCGCATTCTTCGGACATTAGGGCATACTTACCTTTCACACCACCGACCACTCCCGGTCTCAGCTTTTTGGAATCATGGACCATAAAACATGTTCCGTCAGGTGTAAATCCAATGATACAATTTGGGCCGTCTATACAAAGGGGCCTCAATGATTGCTTGAGTAATTTTAATACTTCCCTGTCTTTCCTGTTCGCCAGCTCCGATTTTTTAAGAGGGGTAATGACATCTTTGTAATAGCGCAGAGGAAGTCTAAGCTGTCTTCCGGTATAGTGAAGTATATGCGTAAAAACTTCACTGTCACTGTTATAGCCCATGTAACCGGGGAATCCCCTGCTCATTAAGAACTCTCTGATAGGGACAAAGGCTGTATTCTCACCATTTGTCATGGAACAGTATCCCTGTATGAAAAAAGGATGACATGCATACAGGTATATGGCATAATTCGTATTTTGCCTTCCTTGAGCGAGTACGATTTTTGCCTTTAGGATGTCTTTTTCCAGACCGAAGAATTCCGCAAGCTGAAGGGGGTCTCCTACCTCCTTTAGAGTAATCACGTCCGGATAGAATGAAAATACGAAAATGGACTGATCAGATTCGCCGATATTTCTCAATGTGAGCCGGGTATTCATCAGTAGGTCTTCTTTCTCCTTCAACGGTCTGATTTTATATGGCTTAGGATAGTCGTATGCCCTCGCAAAATAATAGTCACGAGGTTGAATGCCTTTGACAGGTCTTGTCTTAGGTGTCCAGACATGTTTGAGTTTAAAGCCCACTTTGTCCATGTGGTCATCCAATGCCTGAATTCCTTTCTTAGAGCAGATGCCGGACATAATTGGATATTGCTTTAGTTGCCCGAACTCTCCTCCGAGGTTCTTGAGCGTGAGACCAAGACCAGAACCATCATGTCCTTCTTTCATGGTCTCAAGCGCGAGGATATTCTCCATTGGCGAAAAATATTTATTGGATGTAATAGCAGCCAGTCTGCACATTTTCTTTGTCCCCTCTGAAGAAAGGTTAACTTGAATACACAAGCTTCTGTAGACTTTCATTTTAGAATTTTGACTGATTAGTTGTCAAACTGTGGTATTCTAAGACTCATGGACATCATCACCTCCCACTTAAACGCAGATTTTGATGCCTTGGCCTCTGCCTGTGCCTCAAAAAAACTCTATCCTGATGCAATAATCGTCTTCCCCGGCTCGATGGAAAAGAAGGTGCGGGAGTTCATCGATCTGTTTCATCCTATAGAGCTTACGAAGCTCAAAGAGGTTCCCTTGGGCGAGGTGAAGAGATTGATTATAGTAGATACGAAACACCCGGATAGGATTGGTCCCTTAAAGGAACTTCTGTCAAAACCTGGAGTGAAAATACATATTTATGACCATCACCCTGTCACCCCTGATGACATCAAAGGCGATTTCGAGATAATAGAGCATGTGGGTGCTGTGTCCACCCTGTTTGTCGAGCTACTACAGAAAAGAAAGGTTCTCTTGACACCCATGGAAGCTACTCTGCTCTGTCTTGGCGTCTATGAGGAGACTGGTTCGCTGACATTCGGTTCTACAACTCCGAGAGACCTCATGGCAGTCGCACATTTGTTAAAAAGAGGTGCGAACCTGAAAATTGTCTCCGATTTTCTAAAAGTAGAAATAAGCAAAGCAGAAGTTTCTCTGCTCAACGAACTTGTTGAGTCTCTCAGGGAAGAGGTGGTCCACGGGATAAAGGTGAAAATAGCAAAGGGTACGATGGAAGGATTTGGTGACGTGGCGCACCTTGCACATCAGATCATGGACATGGAAGATATGGATGCCATAATCATGCTGATAGGAATGGCTGACAAGATATTCATCGTTGCACGGAGCAAGGCACCGGAACTGGACGTGTCTCAAGTGTTATCCGAGTTTGGAGGAGGAGGGCATGCCGCAGCAGCATCGGCTACGATCAAGGATATGCCCTTTGAACTTGTGGAAGAACGGCTGGTTCAAGCACTGCGAAAACAGATCAGACCTGTGAAGCTCGCAATGGATGTGATGACCGCACCAGTAATAGCAATTCAATGGAATAATAAGATCAAAGAGGCTGAGTCAATGCTTACTCGCTATGGTGTCAATGTTCTGCCAGTGATTAAAAATGAGAGATATGCAGGTATCCTCACCAGGGAGGTGGTTGAAAAGGCATTGTTTCACGGTTTTGGCAAAAGTTGTTGCATCGATTTTGCAACCACGGACGCAATTACAGTTTCCCCGGAAACTACCCTATCAGAGATCGAGACATCCATGATAGAGCAGAATCAGCGTTTCATCCCTGTGATAGAAGACGACAAGATAGTGGGAGCCATAACAAGAACGGATATACTGAGGTCACTTTATGAGGACTTTCTTAGAAAAAGCAGGGCCTCTACAGGTGAGTCTGTAAAAAGCGAGTCTTTTCTTGGATTCACAAGGGATGTTTCGAAAATCCTCAAGGAGGGTCTCCCAAAGAAGCTCTACGAGTTTCTAAAGATGGCTGGTGAAGTAGCGGACGAGCTCGGCTTTGGCGCTTACATAGTTGGAGGCTGCGTCAGAGACCTTCTTAAGAGAGAGGAAAACTTGGACATTGATATTGTGGTTGAAGGGGATGGAATCAAATTTGCGAGGACACTGGCAAATAGAGTCAGTGCCAAGGTAACCGCTCATCAGCGCTTCGGGACAGCGCAGGTAATAATAAATCAAGGGGGCGTTCACAAGGACATGAGAATAGATATTGCTACGGCGAGAACGGAATATTATGAATCACCGGCCACTTTGCCGAAAGTGGAAATCTCGTCCATAAAAAAGGACCTCTATAGAAGGGATTTTACCATTAATAGCCTCGCTGTCAAATTGAACAAAAAAAACTTCGGTCTTCTCATCGATTTCTTTGGCGGACAAAGGGATTTAAAAGATCGATTGATCCGGGTCCTCCACAACCTGAGTTTTGTTGAGGACCCGACGAGAGCTTTCAGGGCGATACGATTCTCAGAGCGATTTGCTTTTAAATTGACAAAACATACGGAAAACCTCATCAAGCTAGCCATTAGGATGAACATTTTTGAGAAGCTCTCTGGTACAAGGATCTATGACGAACTAATGCTTATATTTAAAGAGACTAACCCTATTAAGGCTCTGAAGAGGCTAGGAGATTATGGCTTATTGAAGGCTATACACCCGAAGCTCCTGTATTCACCGGAATTGGAGTCCCTGCTTCAATCTGTTCACGATACCATTACTTGGTTTGACCTGCTTTTTCTAAACGAGCGATATGACAGAGGTGTCATCTATAGCATGATACTCCTCTGTAAATTGAACACTGTGGAGAGGGAAGCCGCTCTTCAAAGGCTTTCCGTGTCAAAGATAATAAGGGATAAGATAATAGAGGGGCTCGATCTTGCCCAGGAGCTATTAAAGAGACTCAGGCCGGATGATGCTGTTGAAACCTATCATCTGCTTGTCGGCGTGGAAACGGAGATCGTTCTGTTCTGCATGGCACTGACAAAAAATAGTGAGAAAAAACGGGCCATTTCACATTTTCTCTTAGAACTAAGGAATGTAAAACCCTTAATTAAAGGAGATGATTTAAAAGGCCTCGGTGTCGCGCCAGGCCCGCTTTATTCGAAAATATTCAGATGCATACTTGATGAAAAATTAATGAAGAGACTGAATACGAAGCAGGAGGAGATGGCTTTTGCGGGGAGATTCATGGTAAATCATGAGGGAAAAGGAGCGAGTTAACAGTCAAAGTAAGCGAGAAGGACTAGTCGAGATCCCCCTGTGAAGGTGTCCGTTCCATTCTTTTTGGTGCTTTACTATATGTTGTCGGTTGTGTTCCTTCCTTAAAGTACTCGTATATGGCGGACGTTTCATCATGCGCTAACAGACCTGTTGAAGGGTCTATAGGTAAACGTATTATTCCGTTAGGTATCGGAAACTCAGATGGCTGATCATCGGCGAGTATATTTTTCATGAAATGCGCCCAGATCGGCGCGGCTGCCCTGCCCCCGACTTCTCCATGCCCTAAAGAACGCTTCATGTCATCAAAGCCCACCCATACGCAAGCCACAAGTTCTGGTGTATATCCTACGAACCAGGCATCCTTGTAATCATTGCTTGTTCCAGTCTTGCCTGCTGCGGGCCTCTCTATGTTCGCTCTCGTGCCGGTACCGTATTTGATCACGTCTTCCATCATGGAGGTGACAAGAAATGCAGTCTGGGGACTGATTGCTTCTACTCCGTCCGGCTGATTACTCTCTAAAATCCCGTTCTTCGAGTTAGTTATATATTTTATTGCTATAGGGTCGTGCCTGCTGGTTCCATTTGCAAAGACAGAATAGGCTGTCGCTAATTCCAGAGGGGAGACACTGAGCGAGCCAAGCGCTATCGAAAGCTCTCTCGGCATTGGTGACTCTATGCCTACTTTTCTTGCAAAAGCAATTACTTTATCAACGCCAAGCAACTCAGTGAGTTTCACGGTGACAACATTCCGCGAGTATGCAAGGGCTTCTCTTAACCTTGTAGGTCCGTAATATTTTCGGTCATAATTTTCAGGAGACCAGTTGCCGGCAGGGCCTCCTTGGTATGTTACTGGCTCATCATTTATAATGCTCGCAGGAGTGTACCCATTTTCAAGAGCTGCGGTATAAATTATGGGCTTGAATGCAGAACCGGGCTGTCTCTTCGCATAAACAGCCCGATTATATTCGCTCTTTGAAGCGCTAAAGCCACCAACAAGTGCTCTAATGAATCCATTTTCCGGGTCCAAGGCTACCACCGCTCCTTCGACGTCTGGTTCCTGTTCCAGGCTGAAGGTTACCTGCTTATTGGATATATCTTTAGTCCTAACCCAAATGATATCCCCTTTATGCAATATTTCAGTGAGAGCAAAATGCTTTATGTTTCGTACTCGCCCCGTTCCTTTGTCAATAATGGTACTCGCCCACAGGGCATCATTGAGTGCCAGCTTCCCATGCAGTCCTCTTGCTTTGATGATGGCATCTTTTGCTGATACGGAGATCACAACGCCAGTAGATATGTCGCCTACTGCAGCTGAAAAAGACGCCTTTTGTCCATTTCCTTCTTCTGTTTTCACATCGTCTTTGTGCCCGACCGGGCCCCGCCAACCTCTCCTTTTGTCAACATCCCTCAGGCCCTCCTGTAATGCCCTCTGAGCATAAATTTGGGCGCGTTTGTTCAGTGAGGTATATACCCTCAGGCCACCCGTATAGAGCATCTCTACTCCGTACTTCTGTTCTAACGTCTGCCTTATATACTCAAGAAAATAGGTGTACGCCTCAGTATCTAGCCTTATGGAAGAGAGTGCAAGCGGTTGCCTGCTAGCTGCAGCCCTCTCCGAAGGTTTGATGTACCCGACTTCTTCCATCCTGCCGAGAACTATTTCCTGCCTCTCTTTTGCTTTCACCAGGTTATTGTAAGGCGAGTAGGTAGTGGGCGCCTTTATGAGACCTGCAAGGAGGGCAGCTTCTGGGAGGGTTATGGAGGTGACGGATTTACCAAAATATATTTTAGATGCCATCTCAACGCCATACGCGCCATGCCCGAAATAAACCCTGTTCAGATACAATTCCAATATCTCGTTCTTCGAGAGTTCTTTCTCGAGCTTTACGGCAAGATACGCCTCTCTAAGCTTTCTTTCTATGGTCTTCTCGGGGGAGAGAAACACAATTTTTGCGAGTTGTTGTGTGATGGTACTGCCCCCTTCTTTTATGCTCACATGGATTGCATCCGTGATCAATGCCCTTGCAATACCGATATAGTCCAAGCCTTTGTGACTCCAGAACCTTGAATCCTCCACGGCGACAACAGCATTCTTGAGGTAAGCAGGGATTTTGTTTAAAGGGATGAAGATACCCTTTTCGACCTTGAATTCGCCTATCAGAGTGTCATCATCAGCATACACCTTGGTCCCATCAGAGGGATGATGTTTTTTTAGTTCTTCTAGGGAGGGAATTCCCTTGGCAATTGCAAAGTATGCGCCTGCCGAGAAGCCAAGAAGAAGAAAAAGAACGACGAGTAGCAATTTTACACGCATTTCTAAATTATAAAAGGGGTATGGTAAAATTTACAAATGTGTCGGTCAAAGGAGGATCTTAGTGATCCGCTCTGTCCTGAAATCGATGATAAGTCAAGCGTCAATATGAGTGGGAGGCAAGGAAGACATGAAACATAACTTGATTACATATAAAAGTCCCGTAGGCGACATTACATGTGTTTTTGAAGGAGCATCTCTCGTAGAGGTGTGCATCGCTACAGATGCCTGTGGGGTGCCCTTTCACCAGTTCATCGCGGGAGGGAGTGGCAAGGCTGTACAGGCGGCGCTGTCCTCTGGACGGGCTCACGTCGCAAGAGAATTCGATGCGTATTTCAAAGGTGAGTTGAAAGAATTTACGCAGAACATTAAATTTATTCGTGGGACATGTCATGAGAGGAAGATTTGGCTGACGTTAAAAGAGATACCCTATGGAGAGGTGCGGACTTATAAATGGATTGCATCAAGGATTGGCAATCCCCAGGCAATGAGGGCAGTTGGGCAAGCATTAAAGAGGAACCCTCTGCCCATCATCCTTCCATGTCATAGAGTTATCTCCAGTGACGGCACACTTGGTGGTTTCTCCTGTGGGGTCCCAGTAAAAAAATGGCTTCTGAGACACGAGTTCGGTATAGAGGGTAGGGCGTATGCGCTTCGGGAAACGCAATCAGACATTGGAAAGCAGAAAGGGTAATCCTTCTTTCTCATGAGTACGGCACTTCTTATCTTATGTATGCCTCAGTCACATACCGCCTCATCATTCTATGTGAGTTAAAGTAGTATGCATTCTTGCCTATGGCGTTCTGCATTATCCGAATCCACACGTTCTTGTCGTTGTAAAAGGCTGGCATGATAATGGTCTCCAGTTTGTAATAGAGATCATCCGCGTCTTTCGCCGGGTCAGCGGGCACATCAGGAGACGGGCCTATTGCCCACCCTGTATATCCTTCAATGTGGCCCTCTATCCACCAGCCATCGAGCACGCTGAAATTGGGGATGCCATTGTGAGTTGCCTTCATGCCGCTCGTGCCAGAGGCTTCGAGAGGGCGCAACGGCGTATTAAGCCAGATGTCAACCCCTGATGTGATCTTTGATGCCAGATCCATCGTGTAGTTTTTCAGATATGCGATTCTTATTTTGTCCTTTAGTCTCTCTTTGATTTCAAAAATATGCTGTATGAGCATCTTTCCCGGCTCATCTCTGGGGTGTGCCTTCCCAGCATAGATAATCTGAAGCCGACCCTCGCCGATTCTGGCTAGACGGTTCATATCGGAAAAGAGGAGGTCCGCTCTTTTATAAGCAGTAGCGCGCCGTGCATAACCGATGGTGAAGGTATCATAGGTCATCCCTGACTGAGTCTCGCGGTTGATCTGATCGATAAGAGTCCTTTTTGCTTCCATATGGGCTTCCCATAATTCATTGTCTGGTATGCGTCCCACCCTGACGAATATTTCTGGTTCATTCGCCCAGCCGGGCATGTACTTATCGTAAAGCCTTTTGAAGCTTTCGCACGTCCATGTATAGGAGTGAACCCCATTTGTTATAGCGTTGATCTTGTAACCCGGAAACATGTTCTTGGACACCTCCCCATGTTTCTTGGCCACGCCGTTTATAAACTGGCTCAGATTTAAGGCAAGATGGGTCATGTTGAGATGGTCATTCCCAGATAATTCCTTCAACACATCTAACGGAATCACCTCACCCATTATTTTTTGCACGATATCATAGGAGAACTTGTCGTGGCCAGCCGCCACAGGCGTGTGGGTGGTAAAGACACAGAGACCCCTCACTTTCTCAAAATCCCAGACGAGTCTTTCATCCCACACTTTTTCTATGTCCTTTTTATATCTGTTCAAAAGTTCAAGGGTCAAAAGGCTTGAATGACCTTCGTTCATATGGTATTTCTTGATTTCAAACCCCAATGCCTCAAGCATCTTTGTGCCACCTATTCCAAGCACAGTCTCCTGTTTCAGCCTGTATTCTGAATCTCCGCCATATAGGTAGTGAGTGATCGTTTTGTCCTCCGGAGAGTTTTCGGCTAGATCGGTATCAAGAAATATAACGGGGATGTTACCACCCGTTGCGCTCTTAACCACATAGAGCCACGGCGCAATCTTGACTTCGCGGTTTTCAAGACGAACGCTCACCCTTTCGCTTAGGAGAATCATAAATTTGTTTTGGTCCCATTCATCCGGAAGCTCGGTTTGCCTGCCGTAGACGTCCAGTTCCTGCATGAAATATCCTTTTTTTGTAAGTAAAGTGACTGCGACAATGGGCAGTCTCATGTCTGCAGCAGACTTGATGGTGTCTCCTGCGAGCACTCCAAGACCGCCACTGTATGTTTTTATGTCGCTTCTTATGCCTATCTCCATAGAAAAATACGCGATTTGCGGTTCTCTGGTAAATAATTCTATAGATGTTGTTGCCATACTGTGGGCTCCTTTAATAGTCTATCTGCTCTAGTAAATAATTCGTTGAGGGCAGCTTTGCCGTCGTTACCTGCATCTAGAGTGTAATTGTTAACATAAAGTGAGATGTGCTTATTGATAACCTCTTCTGACAGTTCCTGAGCGTGCTTCTTAATATAAGGCATCGCTTCTTCGCGGTGCAGCAGCGAATATTGCAGGCTCGACCTGATAAGATTTTTAATTTTCTCTATAGTAGAATCCCCAAGGGATTTTTTTGCGATGATCCCGCCAAGAGGCAGAGGAAGCCCTGTGAGCGCTTCCCACCACGTACCAAGGTCGGCTATCTGAATAAGACCATGCTCATGATAGGTGAACCGGCCTTCATGAATTATTAGCCCGGCGTCAACCTTCCCATCTTTGACTGATTTCATGATTTCATGAAATGGCATAAATACAAACGATGGTGATTTGAGCCGAAGGGCAGCTGATAGATACAGCCGCAGCAATAGAAAAGCTGTGGTGAGTCTTCCCGGAATGGCAATCTTGACCGCTTCATCTTTTTTTCTGTCCGAGACAACACTGGGATCTTTCGCAACTAACAGCGGGCCACATCCATGGCCAAATGCTCCCCCCACCGATAGAAATCGATAATCATTCCTGAGATAGTAGAATGTGTGACACGATATCTTTGTGACATCAAGCAATCTTTTCATTGCAAGATGATTGAGTGTCTCCACATCTTCGATGGCGACATTAAAATCGAGGCCCTGAGCGTCTATTCTCGAGTTGGCAAGGGCATAAAAAATAAAGGTGTCATTAGGACACGGAGAGAAACCAAGCTGTATCATGAAGACAGATTTTATCATTAATAATTTATCATTTCCAGAAAAAAATAGAGTACATGCTACTTAGAGCTCTTTACTAGAGTGATCACATGTCGCTAAACTATCGATAGATAACAAAATTATTTCAGTATGACAGATATCGTGATACATCCCTTAATCTCTATCATCGTCAGGACAAAGGACAGACCAAAACTCCTCAAGAAGTCTCTCCAGAGTATCACAGAACAGACCTACAGACCTATCGAGGTTGTTCTTGTAAACGATGGTGGTTGTGATTTAGATCTAAAGGAGATTGAGGAAATTCTTCAAGATGTGGAGTTGCACTATATTCAACTTGACAAGAATACTGGGAGAGCTCATTCGGGAAATGTGGGCATAGAGCATGCAAAAGGAGCTTATATCGGGTTTCTTGATGATGATGACCAATTATATCCAGAACATATCGAAATCCTAATGTCGAAGCTCAAATATTCGCCCTTGAAAATTGTATACTCTGAAGCCGAAGTAGTTTTTGTCGATATGGATGGCGGGGACGAACTTATCGAGAAATTCAAATATGTATTTAATTCAAAAGACTTTTCGCCGGAGATGCTCCTAATACAGAACTATATACCTTTCATTTGTCTCCTCTTTGATAAAACAGTTTTCGATGATGTCAGGTTTGACGAAACTTTTGAAATATTTGAGGATTGGACGATTTTGATAGAGTTGTCAAGACGATACTGGTTTGAGCCTGTCAAGAAGGTGACGGCAAAATATGTCCAGTGGTCCAATGAATCGCAAATCAACAGAAGGGCTTTGTCAGAAGATTTTAGCCAAAAAGCATATAAAAAAGTTTTGGAGAAAAATATGACGGCCATATCTCCAGCTGCCATATACACCTTTTGTGTGATCATGGCGACAGAGAAGATGAAATTGCTCCATGATTTGCAAGACAAAACGGAGATTGCCAAAAAACTAGGGGGGATAGAGGCTGAGAACAAGCAACTGATTGATGAAAAAGAAAAGTTACTCCACGAAGTGATAACCCTCCAGACCTATATAGCGGAAATGACAGGCAGTCTCAGTTGGCAATTGATCGAACGATACAGAAAATTGAAGGACAGCGTTGCACCACTGGGGTCAAGAAGAAGAATATATTATGAGATGTTCATCAAAGGCATCAAGATTCTCCAACGAGAAGGAATCAAAGGGATTTTTCTCAGGATCAAGAGAAATCTCCGCTTTAATCACTCCCTTCTAAAATTGAAATCAAAATTTATTAGGCCAAAGGAAATAGCATGTGACATTGACCCAAGACTTTCTGATGTCTCCGGCTTTTTTCAAAAACCTGTCCACATAATCATGCCTGTCTATAACGGATATGATCATCTGGTGGCTTGTATTGAGACCATCTTTCGGCATACTGATCTTAGGACCCATACTCTTGTCATTCTTGATGACAAGAGCACTGACCAGAGAATTATCCCATACCTTTATAAATTGCAGAAAGGGATCACCGACGAAAAAGTTCGGTTATCCTTCAACGCTGATAATCTTGGCTTCGTAAGGACAATAAACAAAGGAATGAAATTGTCGGATGAGGATGTGATAATCTTGAATTCCGACACCTTGGTCACCAAAAATTGGATCAAAAAGCTGCAGCGTGCGGCTTATTCGAAACCACGAGTTGCTACAGCCACCCCCCTATCAAACTATGTGACGATCAATGGGATACCTGAACCGTTTCATTATAATACGATTCCATTGGGAATGGATGTAGAAACCTTTTCAGCGTTTATTGAAGGGATTTCGTTACGATATTATCCCGAAGTCCCGGCAGGGTTGGGTTTCTGCATGTATATCAAGAAATATGTTCTAGAAGAGCTTAATTACTTTGATGAGACGAGATTTGAAAAAGGGTATGCTGAGGAAACTGATTTCTGCATGAGGGCATTGAAAAAGGGATTCGTAAATGTGCTGGATGATTCAACTTATATTTACCATTTCGGGGGTGTATCCTTTGAATCCGTTAGGGATCAAGAGATGATACGAGAGAAGAATTTTATGATCGAGAGAAATCTCAAGACGCTACGAGCGTTACATCCGGAATATTGCAATCTGGTAGAAAAGGCGTTAAATGAAAGCCTCAGACCTGTTCATCAGTACATCAATTTAAGGTTAGCGCTGCTGGAGAATAGTGATTATGAAAGTACTCTATGTGATAGATCAAAAGCCTGATGGTTATCCCGGCGGTATAGAATATCATCTGTTGGATATACTCAGCGTCTTTATAAAAAAGAGTCTGCCTGTTTATATTCTTTTTCCGGAAAGAAATTGCTGGCGGCTTAGGAGATATGAGGCTTATAAAATAAAAGAAGCCGAATACTGCGGGGGCCGATTGGATGACCACAGGCTAAGAGACGTTGACGTTGAGAAGATCTTTGGCAAAATCCTGGACGACATTGATGTGGACATAGTGCATTTTCAAAGTGTCAGGACTTTTCCAGTATCCCTTATCGAGGTAGCCAAGGATAGACAGAAGAAGGTCTGCATTACACTCCATGAATACTATTTCTGGTGTATCAATTGCATTATGCTGGCACCTGATTTTTGCTGGTTTCAAACAAATGAGGAGAACTGTTACGAATGCCTCTCAAGAAATGGTTATAAGGTATGCAGGGGATTTATGACGGAGCGGCGTTCTTATATAAATTATCTATTTAAAATAGTGGATAAAATCATCGTGCCGTCATTTTACGTGAGAGATGTCCTGATGGGTCTTTATGGAGGCGTCTCCATGAAGAAATGTGCAGTTGTAGAACTGGGCATTGATAGGAACCTGTTGGTGAATGGAAGAGAAAACAGAGAGCCAAAGAAAGAGATTGCGCTTCACATAGCCTTTGTTGGGAACTTTTTGTATTACAAAGGCAATATGGCGTTCCTCGAGCTCATGAAACATTATAAGAACTCTGAGACAATTCATTTTAGTATCATCGGCAATATTTTTGATCCTTCTTTGGTGCCCTCCTATAAGAATCTTAATGTCATAGGCGGATATGCGAGAAATAACGTGGTAGCAACGATACATGAAGCCAGCCCTGATATCATACTAT
This sequence comes from Dissulfurispiraceae bacterium, assembly GCA_052146665.1. Classification (GTDB taxonomy): domain Bacteria; phylum Nitrospirota; class Thermodesulfovibrionia; order Thermodesulfovibrionales; family Dissulfurispiraceae; genus JBKQMP01. The sequence goes on along the minus strand of JBKQMP010000125.1, from coordinate 2,077 downwards.
TGCTTTCAAACTGGCCAGAAACGTTTTCCTATACTTTATCTGAAGCAATAGCAAGTGGAGTTCCGGTCATCACGACAGATAGCGGCGCCTTAAGGGAACGTGTCTCAAAAGAAGCAGTTGGTTTTCTCATTCCAGTTGAAGACCCACTACCCAGAGCAATTGAGATCATAGAGGATTTGAGGCTGCGGCCAGAAGTGATAAATTTTTTGAGAGACAGAGTCGGGGAGGCCAGAAAAAGACTCAGGACAGTAGATGCAATGGTTGAAGATCATTTCGGGATATACAATCTTTTAGTATAAGAGCATATTGAGTATGATTACTTTAAGGGGAAATGATATTTTGAGCACCTTCTGGTGACGCCATGATTGACAGGCTTCTTCCATATTCGCGGAAAGCGATAAGAGTGATAAAACAAGAAGGATTAAAAAGCCTCTATAGAAAAATAGCGCGCAAGGTTCAGCTTCATAACCTTCACGAAATATCAGAAGAGACGAAACACTTTGCTGTCTCGGAAGAAATTCTGCATGAGCCTGCTGAAAACGCCAGAAGATGGCTGAGAGATAATATAAAGAAGAACAACATTCCCTTCTATATTCTTTTGCAATACTTGGTTATGTTAGATGATCAACTCAAAAATGTGGCCAATATCGCATGCAGTCAATACAAGGATTATTTTAACGATCATTGCATAGCAAAAGACCTCCCCTTTGAAATTCCACTTCAAACTCTTGCAGAAGAAGACAGCATAATAAAATACATCAATCAGTTTGATCATGCCTACCTTCATAAAATGATTCACTCAGTCTTTATCTCTCTGGTTCGTTTTTTGGTTTCCCGAACTGGAACTATCAACCTTCTGGACGTAGGGACCGGTCCTCGCTGTGGGATGTTCGGTGAAAAAGGTAGATTTCTTTTTGAGAAAGGATGTGTAAACATGGATGGCATTAATTTTATTGGCATCGATTATCTTTTTAAACCTCGTGGGGCCATCTTTAAGAATTCCATCTATTTAAGGGGTGATATCCTATCATTCACCACCGACAAAAAGTTCGACCTCATTACTGGCCATCATGTTTTAGAACACTGCCAGAACTGGCGACATATCATCCAGCATATAAGTAACCTGCTGAACAAAGAGGGATACCTTTATTTATCCTTCCCCAGATTAGGGGGGTTTTATGACACAGCCTATAGATTAATGTCCTCTTGTGATCACTGCTCAACTTTTGATTTGGATCTTTTGAGAAGATTCGCGGAGAGCGTTGGCATGGAAGCATGCCTTTTAGACATTTACGTGGATCCTAGCAACAGATTCGACTGGATTTGTGATCTCTATCCGAACTTGGTCAGTGAGGCAATAGCCAACTGCTTTTATGCACTCTGCGTTGCCATAGACGCGAAACTACTTGTCGGTTATCATCACTATGGTCACTATGCTGTTTTCAAAAAGGTGTCCTAGTCTTTAATGATTACTAATAAATATGATGATGACATGAATTAAAAGATGATTGAACACGATGGCCTCGTTGTGCAAGTGTTATTGTGCCGTTATGCCACAGCTTATTACAAACCTGCTTGAGATTTTCTCACTCACTAAAAGAGAAACTGGTGGAGCTGTCCTAAGCAGACCTGTGCTACCAAGCTGGTTGGAATATCCTAAACTGCCTTAATAACTGTTTTTCGGGCGAACTCCATTTAACAAGGCCGCATTAAGGAGGTGCTGCAGCTAGAAAGGTTTTTTTCAGTCGGCATGTTTCAGACGATGAATTGTTAGGGGTAGACAGTGCGCTAGAACCATAAAAGCTGCGTTTCTCTTGCTGCGATGCTTCTATTAATACTCTCTGAGACCCCGTAGCAGCTAGAAGAATATATTTAAAACGCCTGCATAATTATGAAGTTTGAACTGATGGCTGCGCATGCCCGCTGCTAGGCCGCAGGCCAGGAGGGGGCATGCAGCCTAGACCGCCAAACATTAAGGTTGTTTGGATTTAATGACTTGATTTTTGATGCAGTTAACTACATCATAGGGTATAGATCATGGCAAGCGGAGTCAAATTCAGGGCATACCCAACTAAGG
>JBKQMP010000124.1:0-13975 GCA_052146665.1 Dissulfurispiraceae bacterium | reverse complement strand
TCAGATAAGAGATAAAAGTCAACCATTATTTCCAATGCGAATTTGCTTCACAGCGACGTACTATCGAAAGTTGTTTTATTTATAGCGGCTTAGCATAGTTTGGGCCTTTGGTTAAGGAATCGCTGATCCTCACCGCACTGAGGGGTTGGATATTCGAGCAAGGGGGTCAACCACTATTTGGTCAGGAGGTACTAATTATTTCAAGACGTTCTAAGGAAGAAGTCTCTTATCAACAACGTAAAAGGGGGGGCACACACTGTGTTCCCCCCCTTTCCAGTACTGGTCTGACTGAGATTATTCTATTGCCCGAGGATAAGAACCTCAACTCTTCTGTTCTCGGCCCTCCCCTCCTTGGTCTTATTGGTCGCTATAGGTTGGCTCTCGCCATATCCCGCGGTCGTAATCCTCGCTTTGTCTATTCCGCCTCCCTTAACGAGATATTCCTTTACCGCCAACGCCCTGCGTTCCGAGAGCGCCTGGTTATATTGCTTCGTGCCAACGCTGTCGGTATGCCCTTCAAGCTTGATCTTGGTCCCCGGATATTTTTTGATAAAAACAATAGCTTTATTGAGCTCTGCTTTATCTCGTTCCGTGACTTCGGATTTGTTGAAACCAAAGAGCACCCTGAGTGTCATCCTGTCAATGACTTTTGCGGGCTTCGGCTCTGGTTTTGACTCCATCTTCGGTGCCGGCATCGGTGCTGCTGGGCAGAGAGCCTTTGCCTTAGCAGTCGCGTTCTTGGCCATCTCAATGGCCTCCTTAGTCCTGCACGACATGTAAACCTCATAGGCCTTGTCAACCATTGCCTTAGACTCATTGAATTCCGCCGGGCACTCTTTGTCCTTGCCCGCCTGTCTCGCTTCATTCAATGCATTGTCAGCGTGGACTAGAGCCTTAGGATAGTATGCGTACCCCGGCAATCTGTTAGCAGGCGCCTTTTCCATCCCTGCACAGCCGATCAATAAACTCAACGCAAATAGTATGACCATGATTACCACGATCTTTCCTAAAAATGCCTTTTTCATTCTTCCTCCTCCCGCATGAAAAATCTTAAAAGAAAATAAGAAAAAACATTGAGCAATCAAACAGATTTAACCTCCTATTCGGTTGATTTTCTGAAACTATAACATTTTTGGGATCTGGTTTCAAGACGATCCTCCCTCTGTGATGTGGAGACACGAATTCCATCAGTGAATTCTTTTCAGTGGAAGGATCGGCACCGACCGGTCTCCTGTGCCTAGTCCCCCCTATTTCTCATTATACTGCTACCTGTACCAATTTTCTACAGATTTCATTTCAACTCTCTCTTCCTTCCCTATTAAGTGAGAGAGTGAGGATTAGCACGGCCGGAGACGCTCTGTAAAAGAACTACTTACAGAACTAACGTCTCAACTAATTATCTTGTTAATTGGGTTTTCTTCCAGCGTCCTTCAAGAAAACTAGTAGGACATTTTTGATAAAGAAGAAAGCGACCCTTCCGAGTGTCAATCAGGTTGTGAATAACTACTCAAATCAGATGTCTTCGCTAGAGCTCCTCGCCTTCGGGCCGTGAAATGAAACTCACCAAAAGCTTAGATCTAAATTACTAACATATCGACAAATTCATTCACCGTCATCGACTGAAGCTGAATCGCATCACGGCAGATATCGAGGATCGCCTTCTGCTGCTTTTTTGGAAAACGGCGGGCCAGGTTGTACTCAAACTTCTCCATTAGAAAGGGGATGCCCTCCTTTCGGCGGCGACGGTGGCCAATGGGATATTCCACTTCGACTCTATCTGTCTGCGTGGCCTCCGAGTAGAAAATCTCGATAGCGTTAGCGATTGAGCGTTTCTCGGGGTCAAGATAATCTTTGGTGTATTGCGGGTTCTCGACACATACGATCTTTGCACGCAGGAGATCAATGCGAGGATCCGCCGCAACGCGGTCTTCATAATGCGCAGCAGTCAGTTGTCCAAAGATTAGTCCGACCGCCACCATATATTGAATGCAGTGATCCCGGTCCGCTGGATTGTACAATGGTCCCTTCTTATCGATGATGCGCATGGCCGACTCATGGGTTGTTATCACAATCTTCTCCACCTGGGCAAGCCTGTCCTTGACTTTAGGGTGGAGCTGCATTGCGCACTCTACCGCAGTTTGGGCATGGAATTCAGCCGGAAAGGAAATCTTAAAAAGCACATGCTCCATCACGTAGGAGCCGAAGGGACGGGGCAATTTAAACTGATTGCCCTTGAAAAGGACATCATAAAAACCCCAGGTCCTGGCAGATAGGGCAGAAGGGTACCCCATTTCACCTTTTAATGCCATCAGGGCAAGCCTTACCCCCCTGGCTGTGGCATCTCCCGCGGCCCACGATTTTCTGGAGCCCGTGTTGGGGGCGTGGCGGTATGTCCTGAGAGACTGACCGTCTATCCAGGCATTGGAGAGAGCGTTGATGATCTCGTCCCTTGATCCTCCGAGCATCCTGGTCACTACCGCAGTGGTGGCCACTTTTACCAGGACAACATGGTCCAGACCCACCCGATTGAACGAGTTCTCCAGGGCAATGACACCCTGGATCTCGTGGGCCTTGATCATGGCAACCAATACATCTTTTACCAACATCGGCTTTTTGCCCTCTGTCACAGCCCTGCGCGACAAGTAATCTGCCACCGCCAGGATACCCCCTAGGTTGTCAGAAGGGTGACCCCATTCGGCTGCGAGCCATGTGTCATTGAAGTCAAGCCAGCGGATCATCGCGCCTATATTAAAGGCCGCCTGCACAGGATCAAGCTGAAACTGGGTACCTGGCACCTTCGCACCATTGGGCACGATTATGCCGGGTACGATAGGGCCCAAAAGGTTGGTACAAGCTGGATAATTCAATGCTTCGAACCCACACCCGAGGGTGTCCATAAGACAGTAGCGGGCTGTATCAAGAGCTTCGTCTGACTTGATTTCGTAGTCACAAACATAGTTCGCTATATCGACCAAGACCCCATCCGGATCTGGGCGCAAATTGGATATGTCAGAACCCATATTCTTACCTCGCTCTTTCAAAATTCTCTGAGCTGCAAATGCAGCGCGGAGCCAAACAGGAACACCTGACATGTTTCAGATCGACGTGTCAACTGAGACCCTGTTTTCTGCTTTTGATCTGGACATACTCTCGGTCTTCCGGCCCAATGTAGTTTGCGGAAGGCCTGATGAGCTTATTGTTCATCCTCTGTTCGATTATGTGTGCCCCCCATCCAGCAGTCCGAGAGATGACAAAGAGCGGAGTGAACATGGGGGTAGGAACGTCCATCATATGGTACGACACGGAAGAATACCAGTCGAGATTGGCGAACATATTTTTCTCGACCCACATGACAGTCTCGATCCGTTCTGCGACATCAAAGAGATTCAGGTTGCCTCCCTCAATACATAGATCCCTCGCGATCTCCTTGATGATGGGATTTCTGGGATCGCTTACGGTATACACTGGGTGTCCGAATCCGATAACGATTTCCTTGTTGGCGACACGGGCTCTTATGTCGGCTTCCGCCTCATCCGCCGTGCGGTAACGACGCTGGATTTCGTGAGCTGCTTCGTTCGCTCCTCCATGCTTTGGTCCTCGGAGTGCGCCGATAGCACCGGTGATGGCCGAATAGACATCCGGAAGGGTACCAGTGATCACGCGGGCAGCAAAAGTGGAAGCAGTAAATTCGTGTTCAGCATAAAGAATCAACGATTGATCGAGTGCCCGCTCGCACTGAGGGGAGGGTTTCCTTCCATGGAGCAGATGCAAAAAATGCCCTGCGACCGATTCATCATCCGTCTCGATCTCGATTCTGCGCCCGCTTTGACTGTAGTGCCACCAGTAAAGAAGCATAGAGCCGAAAGAGGCGATAAGCCGGTCTATAATGTCACGTGCCCCCTGAAGAGTGCGGTTGTCGGGCTCCGGCAATACTGTACCGATGAAGGAGCAGCCGGTACGCAGCACGTCCATGGGATGAGCCGCACTAGGGATCTGTTCAAGCATCGTCTTCACTTTGACAGGCAAACTGCGCAAGCGCTTTAATTTCTTTACATAGTCCTTCAATTCTGATTCGGTCGGCAATTCGCCGTGCACAAGAAGATAGGCCACTTCCTCAAAAGTGGCATGCTTCGCAAGTTCCTGAATGGCATACCCTCGATAGTGCAAGTCATTTCCGGTGCGGCCCACAGTGCAAACAGCGGTATCCCCAGCAGCAACGCCCGAGAGGGCAACTGATTTCTTTACCCTTAGGATTGCAGTTTCAATGTCTCTGCTCATCATTCTTCCTCCTTAGAAAAAATTCTGTCAAGTCTCCGTTCAAACTCATAATAGTCAAGAAAGGCATAAAGATCCGCGCGGCTCTGCATGTGATTTAGCACGTTCTTCTGAGTTCCATCCTTTCGGATTGCATCGTACACTAAAAGTGCCGCCTTGCTCATGGCCCGAAAAGCTGAAAGCGGATATAGCACCATCGAAACACCTGCTTGGCGCAATTCTTCCAATGTGAATAGCGGGGTCGAGCCGAACTCGGTGATATTGGCCAGTATCGGCACCGCTACCGTACCGGAAAATTTCTTGTACATGTCAAGATCGGTTATCGCCTCGGGGAAGACCATATCCGCACCCGCCTCAACGCAGGCGCAGGCACGCTCAATCGCCGATCCGATACCTTCCACTGCCAGGGCATCCGTTCTGGCCATGATTACAAAATCCGCATCTGTCCTGGCATCCACGGCAGCCTTGATACGGTCAACCATCTCTTCTTTGCTGACAATAGCCTTGCCAGGCCTGTGGCCGCAACGTTTTGCTTGGACCTGATCCTCTATGTGTATCGCCGCCGCCCCAAACTTGATCATTGACTTGATAGTTCGTGCGATGTTAAAGGCGCTCCCCCATCCAGTGTCAACATCTACCAAAAGGGGCAAGTCAGTGACATCACTGATCCGCCGCACATCCGTGAGTACATCATCTAAAGTGGTGATACCAAGATCAGGGATGCCAAGCGAACTGGCGGCAACCCCACCTCCAGAGACGTAAAGGGCCCTGTAGCCCACTCGGTCAGCCAAGCGCGCCGCATATGCGTTAACGGCTCCAACTATCTGCAGCGGCCTCTCTTCGCGGACCGCCGCACGAAAGCGAGCACCAGGTGATATGAAATTAGTCATAATTATATCCTCCAGATCAGATTATAACGCATCCCGAATATTCCAAAGTGTTGTGAGTGAGCCGGACACTGGGCCCGTCTCCCAAAGCGATCATGAAATTCGTCATCTTTCTTTCTATTTCCCGCATCCTCTAGAGCTAAACTACTTAAGGTAAGCATCAAGAGACGTGCCACTTCTTCACTGACTACCAGACTGTGGAACGCCAATAAATGAGAAAGCAATGAAAAATGCAAGAAAATCAATATAAATACGACTTGTCCTTATAAGACAATAAAAATGAACTTCTTTATTCTTAACAATTAGAAGATCCCCTGGTGATGCATATTATTGCGTAGATATGTCATTTTATGCATGCAAGCTATTGCACTTTTTGTTAAACCAAGTCATGTCTTTTTAACTTATAGTAAAAACTCCTAACCGCTATCCCCAAAAGCATTGCAGCTTTCGTGCGATTACCTTTTGTCTCTGCGAGTGCTTGTAGGATGGCAAATCTTTCAGCCTCGGCAGTAATCTGGCTCAGTGTTCTAAGAGCTGCAAGTTCGTGAAGTTCAAAAGATCCTGTCTTATCCACCTGCATAGGCGGCAGGTGCTTCTTTTCCAAAAGTACATCCTGAAGACGCATATTGATCATAGCCCGACCTAGGAAGTTCTCTAGCTCCCGCACGTTGCCAGGCCAGTCACAATTCATAAGATATTCAATGACTTCCTCGGACGCCCTCTGAACCTGTCGTCCAAACTCCTGATTAATCTTGAAGATCAGGTGTTCTACAAGGCTTGGGATATCCTCTCGCCTCTTGGCCAAGGAAGGGATGAATATGGGAATAACATTGATGCGGTAATAGAGATCCTCCCTAAATGTACTCGCACGGATCTTTTCTTCAAGGTTAGCATTTGTTGCCGCTATTACCCTCACATCGACGGGCACAGGACGCGTACCCCCAACCCTGAGAAATTCTTTCTCCTGAAGCACTCTAAGAAGCTTCCTCTGGAGTGGGAGTCCGATTTCTCCAATCTCGTCAAGGAAAATAGTTCCTCCATTAGCCTCTTCAAAGAGGCCCTTTCGTCCCTCGTTTAACGCACCCGTAAAGGCTCCCGCCTCATAACCAAAAAGTTCACTTTCCAAGATGCTTTCTGCCAAGGCGGCACAATTAACCCTCACGAATTGTCCTCGTCTCCTGTTGCTAGCGTTGTGAATGGCATGAGCGAAAAGCTCCTTGCCGGTTCCGCTGTCACCCCTCAGAAGAACTGTGGCTGGCGTGTGAGCGGCACGAAGGGCCTGCTCTTTGGCATAAGCCATAGATTCACTGTTTCCAATTATGTCTTCAAATATGTAACGAGCCTTTAAATGGCGTATCAGTTTCTTGGCCTTGGCAAGTTCCTGATTCAGTGCCATGATCTCGGAAATGTCATGTATGACTCCGACGCTTCCGTGGATTTTCCCATTCACGTAAACGGGCGCCACATTGACAATTACCTCTTTCTTTAAAGGGCCGACTTTGAGGCGGACATTATGGACGCGCTTGCCCGTCCGGAGAACTTTCATATGCATACTTTCTCCCTCAGCAATATCGACAGTGACATGCTTATTGATTACCGCCTCCTTTGGGAGGCCCGTGATCCTCGTGTATGCTGGATTTACAATGATATTTATCCCTCTCTCGTCAGCAACAGAGATAGCGTCTTGAGTTGCATCAATCACCGCCTCGAGCAGATTGCGCACCTTCCAAAGGTCTGAGACCTGTTTCGTAAGGGTTTCTATTTCAGTTATGTCCCTAAAGACAGCCACTGCACCCATAATTTGTCCGTCTTTGCCAAGAACGGGCATACGATTAGTGATAATAAAAGACTTCCCTATTTGCTGCTGCTGGTTCAATTCAGGCTTTCCTTCAGTTAAGACCATATGCAGGCGCGTATTTGGTATTACATCCACTACAGGTCTTCCGATAACTCCAGCCGCTTCCAAACCCATGATACGCTCAGCGGCTCTGTTGAAAATAGTAACTATGCCTGCTTGATTGACCGCGATCAGCGCATCATGGGATGAGTTCAGGATAATCTCCATCTCCTGTTTGGTAATGAGGTCTCGTCTCATAGCAACCATTACGCTCGCCGCTCAGGCACTCGTCTGAGGCCGCAGCAGATCCATTTGGAGAGAACAGCGACTGCGGTCTGAATCACGAAATAGAACATAAATTATTATATATTATCGTAACGTTTCATCAATAAATATTTAGAGGCTCCATTCCGAGCGAAATATCTCGCGACGGTGTCATTAAGTCTCCCTCATCTGGACTGGCTTACAAATCTTTTTTTTGTATATCCAACGCAGTGACCACAAGAGACAGGGGTTGGACAGCTGATGATTATAAATTGAGTTCGCTTGTTAACCACACTAATCTCTTGCTCTCAGCATTTTATGACCAATCATCCTTCGAGGTGGTGAAGATGATGTAAAATTTCTTCGGCTCTCTACCCGGTAGCTAGCCGAGGAAACTCTTTTGCCAGTATGTGCCATCACAGAAATATTAATTTTCTCAAATGACGACTCAGCGAAGCGGCCGTCTAACCATGGCAAAAGGTTACTCAGCAAGTTGCCATCCGTGTGGTGATTGAACTGAGCAAGCTATAATTGTGCTCAGCATGTCGGCGCATTTGACACTAGATCTTGACTATTGTACCCATTCGGCTATTAAAGAGAACGTGACAATGACTTTTTTTAGGAAATATTGCATACTACTTGCAAACTGACATGTGCGATATTACAGCAAGACAACTAGATGCGCTGCGAAGACATTCCTCGATGTTGTTTGCACTCATGAATGATTCGACTGACTCCATATACTTTAAGGATCATCGATGCTGCTTCGTCATGGTGAATCGTACAAAAGCAAAACATCTTGGTTTGCCTTATGATCAAATTATTGGCAAGACCGATTATGACTTTCTGCCTCAGGACGCCGCGCAGCAAGCATTCGAAAATGACATGAACGTCATTCATACTGGGCAACCAATTGAACTAGAGGAAAAAATTCAACGTCCAGACGGCAGTTGCGTGTGGAATTCAGTGAAAAAAGCTCCCTGGCGAAGTGCGGAGGGAGAGATTATTGGTGTGTGCGGCATAACGCGAGATATTACCGTCAGGAAACAATATGAGCAGCACATACTTGACATGCTGAGTATTGCAACCCATGACATCCGAAATCCATTGACATCGATGGGCATGACTATCAAACTCCTAATGCGTGGATCCTTCGGTCCTATTGATGAGAGTGTGAGGGCAACGCTCGAAGATATTTACGAACGGACTCTCCGCCTGGAGCGCATCGTCTCTGACTATTTATGCAAGGCGTCATTGCAAGATGGTCATATGCCAAGAAAGGAAATCATAGATCTGCGCGAAGATGTAATCGATCCTGTTCTTAATGAGTTTGCAGACTTGATTGCAAAAAATAAAATTACGATTGATAACCGCCTCAAATCGATACCAAGCCAGTCCGTGATGATCAAAGCCAATCGTGTTTGGCTCCTGATTGTTTATCGCGCACTTATCAGTAACGCGATCAGGTACGGCGGGGAGGCGTGTAAAATATCATTCGGGCGAGAAGACCACGGGAATGAATACATTTTCAATGTCTGGGACAGCGGACCAGGGGTACCTGAAGAAAAAAGGGAAAGGATTTTCGAAAAATTCGAAAGTACCGCAAGCACCGGTCTAGGCTTGCCGATTAGTCGCAACCTCATCGAAAAGCACGGCGGGAAATTATGGTATGAGCATACCGCGGGGGGGCATCCAAACTTCAACTTTTCACTTCCCAAATAGAAAATGGCCTCGCATTCATAGAGTTTTGCCCATTATCGCAATTAAAACACTGCAAGAGTTTTCACCACCGAACAAACCGCTGTAGACAGCTGGCCTCCGGAATCGCCGCTTTAAGTTCGTCTGTCTTTGAGGCCTCCGGGTCACCTCTGAAGAAATCCAAAGCATTCGTGAGGCAGTTGATAGAAACCTGCACCTCCTGACCATAGAGCTTCTCATAATAATCGAGCCGGCATTCGGTTGTCTCTTGAAGTCTCAGGACGATCTAACATTCCTTGATGTCGATTAAGTTCATCACGAAACATGCCGCCTGGAACCTCATCTTCCCCCGTTTCATGCTCTTAGTATGCCCTGTGTCCGGGGAAAAACGAAGTCTTTTGTCCGCGTCACCGCCGTTTCGCTAATTCTCAACATTGCTATAGGAAACTTATACCAGTTTCGAGATCTGACGCCCTTCTTTTCGCAGGTAATCCCATCACCTGTACAGCTGCCTTCTTCACCTTTGGATCTTCAAGGCACACGACTGTTTTTTCTATGGTATTAGAGTATAATGTAAGAAGGGGGTGACATCATGTTTGAGGGACTCTTTCAACCAATACACCTTATCATAATACTAGTGATAGCCTTGATAATATTCGGTCCAGGTAAACTACCGGAGCTGGGCAAAGGACTTGGAAAGACCATAAGGGAATTTAAAAAAGCCATGTCCGCTGACGAAAAAGATTCGGCTATAGAGGCACAGAAGGGAGTTGCCTCAAGGGATTCAATAGAGATCAAGGAGGAGACCGCCTCACAGGACACAGTCGAAGTAAAAAAACAAAATAGTCCACAAGACACACCCGAAAAGCAGGCTTAAACACTATTACGGCGTTAATACAAAATTACCCGTATATTGCACTATTTGCCCTTCTTATTCTCGGAGGCATTGGGGTGCCCTTCTTTCCAGAAGACGCCACATTCATCTTATGCGGATTCCTAATACAAGGCAATATGGTAAAGCCTCTGCCTGCCTTGCTTGTCATTTATGTCGGAGTGCTGATAGCGGATTTCATCCTTTATCTTTTTGGTAGAAAATACTGTCGCATGGCTGTTTGCCATCGATGGTTTCATAAGATTCTGCCCCCCGTAAGGCTTGCATTGCTTGAGGACAAATTTAAAAAGAAAGGAAGCTTGTTTATATTGTTTGGAAGGCATTTCATTGGTCTGAGGGCACAGATATTTATTGTTTCGGGCATCATGAGAATGCATCCTTTGAAATTCCTATTAACAGACGCTTTTACAGTTACCTTCACGATTGCCGTGATGGTTGCAATAGGATATGTGGGCGGCCACAGTCTAAAAGATATAGGCATTGATACAAGCAAGCTAACATATGTCGTGGTCTTTTTATTCCTCAGTTTTTTTATAGGTTACTTATTAATAAATTACATGAGACGTGCACGGAGGCAATAAATCTTTTGTCAGTCCCAAAGTCCGCTAATACTTCTTCAACTACACTTTCTTGACAATCCTCATTACCCTTTGTCATAACACTTTGTCGCCTTGTTCTTTACTTTGCAATTTCATCATGCCTCACAAACTTGTTGTATATCCAGCCCACAAGCGTTCCCATGATCGTCAGGTCAATGAATCCATAGAAGAAACCCAAGACACTTCCGAGGGGTGAAATAGAATATCCAGGATATATGGAACCAGCCAGCACATCTAGTAACAATTTCCCGTACCCCGTGAAGTAACAAAGCCACGTTGTGACGAACAGGGCGGAGCCCCAGACAATACCGAAGCTTAAGCCGAAGGCGAAAGGTTTGATTTTCATCCCGCTGACCTATTCCTTATCAGCTACTGATTAATAAACAGTCAGTTCATTAATTGATCACGCTCAACGATATCGCCGACCCGGATAATCTGGTCGCTATTATTTCACCTCGACCATAAAATGAGTCACTATTACCTGTCCCTTGTGTTTTACTTCGCCGAATAGCTCATATACCCCAGCTGCCGGGAAGGTAACAGGCACCTTAATTTCAGGCCCGAAAGCCGAAGGTAGCGACATGTCATGCATCATGTGATGCCCCTGCATCTCCATGGGCGGCATGCCCGGCACATAACCATGCTCGTGGACAAACTGCTTCAAATCGTTCGATATCACTGCAACATGCATGATCGCAGCAATATAGGGCTCCAGGTCGGTAACCGGCGTTCCATCTTTCCCGAACCGATAAGTGAGTGTTGTTTCTTTTCCTGAGGAGATGCTTTCAGGTCGAGTAGTTAATGTCACATCGTAATCCCCGAATCTTTTCTGCCGAGAAAAATCATTAACTGGTCCGCCCATCTCAGGACTACCCGGAACATCGACCACGAAATGTCTTGAATAGGCCTCGTCTTTTACCGCGAAGTCAATCCCTAATATATAACGTCCAGGCTTAGGGAATGTATAATGCACAGGGTATTGTGCCGTCTCCTTCATTTTGGCAGTTATGGGACCGAAATCCTCAGGATGGATATGGGAAAGAACAGTGAAATCCCCGCTTGCGACAATCACGTGCATGGTCCGGTCATGCATCATAGTGAGTTCCTGTTCCGGCTGCCCGTCGGCACCTATGATCGATATGGTAATGGTCTCGGGCTTCCCCGCCATAATTTGTGCCGGGTCAGCCTTCAACACAACCACCGGTTCTTCCGAATTCATCATGGGCATGTCCTTCATGCCCTGCATATCGTGCATGGGGTCGGCCTGAACCGTAGTCATGCATCCCCAGGAAATCAACAAGACCATGAAAAAAATTGTGGTAATTTTAGCGAGCATGGTTGTTTTCCTCCTTATCAGATCGCGTTAATAGTATAGCCTAAAATCAGCTCTCAGCCAAATAACGCATATCTTGAGTGGTTCACAAGAACTTTCGAAACCCCGATTTGATGGATGTAGCGAAGAGTTTATAGGGATGCTTTTGACGCTTCTCATTCCGACCCCTTGATGCTTTTTCCTCGATAAAGAGAGGCTTCTATGCTTTATACCCAGCAAAAAGTGCAGAACACTGGACAAGACATACACAAATAGCCAACAATATTGCACACGATTTTTTTTACTGAACAACTGTAAAAGAAAGGTCAGTCTCAAGAAGGCACAGATTGATGTTGAACGTCAACCAGCAATCATTTCATGATGGCGCAGTCCGTTTTCGCTTTGCCTCCGACTCTTTTTCTAAGGAGGAGACTGAGCAGCCCATTCATTCCTGTTTTGAAAGACGGGTGATCCAGTTTTCGTCAAATATTGCTCTTAAAGAAAACGGCGTTCAGATAACCTACGATTCTCTCAATAGGTCCGCCAACAGAATTGCCAGGGCCATCCTCGCTAAGAGCAGTGGGGAAGCCCATCAGGTTGCTTTGTTGTTTGAACAAGGCATTTCAGCGATTATTGCAATGATCGGTGTGCTTAAAGCAGGTGGGCTTTTTATACCTTTAGACTGTTTTCACCCATTGGATAGGTCCCAACACATTCTTGAGGACTCACAGGCGACTCTAATTGTCACCGACAATAACGCACTCGGGCAAGCCAAAAACATGGGACAAAATAGATTGCCAATTCTTAACATCGATGAAATCGTTAAACAAATACCTGATGAAAATCTTGGGCTGACTGTTTTGGCGGACTCACCCGCATATATTCTGTATACCTCTGGTTCTGCAGGAAAACCTAAGGGAGTAGTTCATACCCATAACAATCTGCTTCACTTTATCCGCAACTATACTAGAACCTATCTCAAAATCGTTTGAGTAGTATGCATATGGAAGCTAGCTGTACAAAACCGAGGAAATTCTCGGCATAGTATTCCCATCGAACAAGGAGTCGAGGATGCCATTGAAGCCATGCAAAGAATCTCTCTACCAGCCATCTGCGCTGATATCGTCGCAGTTTTCGACCATCTTGAGTCGGCTTCTTCTGCCTATTTATTTTGTGAGGTGCAATCATATCGATTCCCTGTTTGCCAAGATCATCATCCAGATCATCGCTGTCATATGCCTTATCACCAATAAGTTTTTCAGGCTTAGCCTCGATCATGTAGAAGTCAAAGGTCAACTGAACCAGTGTCACTTCATGATGGTTCGCTGCATGAGTGCAGACAGCTATCGGAAGGCCGTTACGGTCAACAATTCCCATTATTTTCACGCCCTTTCCGCGTTTTGTCTTGCCAATTCCCTGACCGCCGCCTTTTGCCGATGCAAACGTGGCATCTATAAAACTCTCCGATTCATCAATATCACCTTGCTCGCGCAAGGTGTTTGCAAGTTCGGTCAGAACATTGCGAAGTACTTCATTTCTGCACCATTTCTGAAAACGACGATGAACTGTTTTATAGTTCGGATAGCTCTGAGGAAGCATGTGCCACTGAGCGCCTGTGTTCAGTATCCACAACACTGCTTCCAGTACCGCACGAGTCGGAACGGGTTTTCTTCCCGGGCGATCATCCGGAATATTCTCTTCTGCAAAGTGTTTCCGGATCAGCTCCCATTGCTCGTCTTTCAATCTCATGCATTATATTTTACACCAAGTTAATTTTGAGATAGGTTCTAATTATAAATGGTGCAGCTGTACAGGATCGAACCTTCGACCTCTTGAATGCCATGTATCTATTTTCTCAACAGCTTACTTTTCAAATCCTCAGCCCTTCTTACTTATTACGGTCAGAAAAGTAAGTACCTCTTTCATATGGTTGCATATCTTTTCACATACGAACTGCATAGTTACTGCATAGTTGTATTTTCGGAGTAAACCCACCCCGACAGATGGAGTTTCGTCCCGAAATAATGCACGGTGATGTATTTTCTGTAATGGGCACTTTGTAGGCGTGCTATAATTGTGTGGAGTTCGGTTAAGCGTCATTCCGCTGCAAAGTTGCGGAATGACGTGTGAAGGACTAAGCCGCGGGTTATGGCGATTCAATATCGCATGCTCTGATTTTCTCTACGGGATTGAATGAGATTTGGCTGTTGA
>JBKQMP010000123.1:0-3903 GCA_052146665.1 Dissulfurispiraceae bacterium | reverse complement strand
TAAGGCGGGACACGAGTAGAAGACGAACGTGCACCAGCAATTGCTTATAGACTCAGCCTCTGGTTTCCAACTATTTTGAGGGGTAGGGCACTAGAGTGGAAAGTGCTTTAGCCAGCTGTCCCAGTGTATTACATGGCAACAATATCCAAAGCCGCTTAGCGGTGGTGAAAATGAAGACATCACAGGGTTTTTTGAATAAATTTTTCCTCGACAAATTTCTGTTCGATGCGATGGAGGCCTTGCTTCTCACAAGAAGTGGGACCTGGGTTTGCTAATGGAGGCTATTACTGTCTCAGCATGATGCTACGGAATCGTCACCGACGCAATCAGACCTCTTCCACAAAACACATTACGAATATCCATAATAGGACATATGCTTCGTCACAATAAGCCAAAGAGTGTCCTATATTCAGTTGTTTCGTTGATTCTTTTTATATTGGAGGTGTATTTCGTTTTGATGGAAACAAGAAGTCTTTGATCATAAAGAGATTGATCAAAGACTTGCGATGATTCTGTTAGGTCTTGCAGGCAAAGGTGGTCGCCATGGTACCTTTCATTAAACATTTCTGGCTCGCAAAACGTCATTATTGGGAGGTTATGACAGGCAAGGTCGTTACACTTGACATACCTTAGTAAATGAATTATGCTGATAAATACGGGTTTTGACGGAGGTATTGTTGTATAAAAATTTAGTAACAAGTATCTCTGTATTTTTTCTTTTGTTTTTTAGCCCCACCTGGTTTGCTCAGTCATTCGTGGCAGCTGAGGTCTTGAAGGGAGCTGATTCTGAGGTTCCTATAGCTGGCTCGAAATGGCCTCCCCTAAAATCACCTGTGGCCTACCTGCAACTGGTGCAGCAGCAAAATGAACAGGAAGCAGAACAGAACGGTGACTTAACACAAGAGCCTCAAGAGCAGGCAGTGCAGCCGGGACAGGTGTCTCCTCAAGGGCAGCCATCGCAGGCAGTGCAGCCGGGACAGGTGTCTCCTCAGGGGCAGCCATCGCAGGCAGTACAGCCGGCGCCTCAGCCTCAGGTTCAGGCCCCGGGGACGCAACCGGGGCAGTTGGCACCACAGGCTCCATCCCAAGCGCAACAGCCTGAGCAAGCCCAACAACAACCTGCTCAGCCCACACCATCAGAGGAGGCACCTGCTCGTGGTGGCAAAAGGGCGATGAGAAAAGGCGGTGCGGCTAGAGGGGGCACTTCGATAAGAGGCAGTGACGTCAATTTCTTTTTTGATGATGCCGACATATATGAAGTCATACAGACCGTATTTGGAGATGTACTAAAGGTCAATTACATCATCGATCCAAAGGTCAAGGGGCGAGTCAATTTCAGGACAGTCGCCCCGATTCCGAGAGACGAGGTCCTTCCGGTGATGGAGATTATCTTGAGGTTAAATGGCGTAGGATATATAGAGGAGAACGGGCTTTACAGGATAGTGCCACTCGATCAGGTGTCGCGGGAGCTTGTCTATTCCCAGGTGGGGAAGTCGCCCGATCAGGTCGCCGTAGAACTGTTTACCTTCAAACATACAAATCTAAAAGAAGCAATGCCCGACATTGAAAACGCGATAGGGCTCCAACTCAAAGGGGGAATAGTCCGGGTCCTGCCCATCCTTCGACTGAATGCGCTTATGGTCGTTGCCTCGACTAAGGAACAGCTCGATTATATAAGAAAATGGATTGAAGATCTGGATACGATGTTCCTATCGGCAAGGCCGAAGGTTTACGTATACCCCTTGCAAAATGGCAAGGCAGATTATGTTGCTTCGATACTCGACTCACTTTTTACGGGAACGGCGCCGTCAGCCACATCCGGACAAGCGCCAACAGGCCCGTCGCAGGCAAAGTCAACTTTATCATCATCACCTGCATCATCGCCATCATCTTCTTCTGCGTCCACTTCTCCTACTGCAAAGTCATCTACATCCGCGCCTTCTTCGACTGCGTCTGCACCGCCAAAGATAGGAGGCTCCTCTGGTGCACCTGGAACGGGCTCCTTGGTTTCAGCGGATACCAGGGTGTTTGCTGATCCGATCAACAATGCGCTTGTGATCCTCGCAACGCCTGTTGACTATACATTCATAGAGGAAACGATAAGGAAGATAGATGTTTTGCCGAGACAGGTGGTGATAGAAGGGCTCATTTTCAGGGTCGACCTCACTGACAATCTCAACTTTGGTGCTGCTTGGTCTTTCTCGAGCAACATAAGCATTACGGGCCTGAAACCATTTACAAGACCCATCAATCTTCAAAATACTTCAACGGCCAACCCGGGACTTTTAAATACATCAAACCTTCCAACAACAGGTTTTACCTTTGTCGGCACAGACCCAACTGGCAATGTCCGGGCGGTCCTTACCGCACTTGCATCGGAATCAAAGGCGAAGATTCTGGCGGCCCCTCATCTCTTGGTGTCCGATAACCGTGAGGCGAGGATCCAGGTGGGATCACAGGTTCCGATAGCGACCTCGACCACCACTACGACCGCTGTTGTGGGAGTGACACCATCGATAACCAATACAATCGAATATAAAGATATAGGCATAATACTCAAAGTGAAGCCTCAAATCAATGATAGCGGCCTTGTCTCCCTTGAGATTGAGCAAGAGGTTTCCTCTCTTGGCACACCGGTATCGTTAAGCACAGGCACCACGGACATTACCATTGATAAGGAAGAGGTCACAACAGACCTTATCGCGCAGGATAATGAGACGATTGTTATCGGGGGCCTCATAAGGGAAGACTCGTCAAAGTCAAGAGATGGTATTCCGATCCTCAGCAAGATCCCTATCCTCGGCAGCCTCTTTGGCAACACCACAAATGAAAGTGACAGGACAGAGATCCTCATTCTTCTTACGCCCCATGTTCTGAAGAGTCAGAAGGATGCTGTGAACGCAACATCAGGTTACGTCGAGAAATATAAAAGCAACAATAAGGATGCAACAATAGACGAGTTTATTAAAGGCGGGGGACAGAAACAACCTGGTGGCACAACGAACAAGGATTCCCTTTATCCCCTGTTTCCAGAATGAAAATGAATGCCGGCAGCAACGGCAATTAATTGCCTTGCACTTCCCGGGGTGAGCTCATGACTCTATCTGAGGATCCTCCTTCAAGAAAAGAATTCATCAGGAAAGCAAAAAGTCTCCTGTCGGCCAATAATCAGATACGCTAAGTACAAGTTCATTTGCAAGGACAAGATTATTGGTCAATAACCTCCCTATGCGGCTTATATCAGGGCTTTATGGCAAAAAATACACAATCATGATGCATAAAACACACAAAGGACACTGTGCATTGCCTATTAAAACATAATTATTTCAACCACTTAAAAGAATGCGCCACCTGGCACTTTTTTTGCAAGGCGATTGTTGTTATTGCCTTCAAAAAATGCTTGACAGCAAAGAGGCGTGGCATGTATACTTTCATGACATGAGCCATGGAGAAGAAGATCAAACGTGGCAGATTCTAAAATGAAAATAAATAACTATCTGGATTATGGTAAAAAAAGCTTGACAAAGGGAGTTCCTTTAATTACAATTTATGCAATAATGAACTATCATTAAATAATAGGGGGTGATAGGCGAATAAGTCATCGTTTTAAGCTATCATTGATAGCAGTAGGTAAAGAAAAATAGGACACTTAAAATTGAAGGAGGTGATGCATGAAGGCAGGGAGGCATTTAGTAGATTCGGTTTGTTAAGTTTTTTTTCGCATGTGTTAGCCGTTGGCTAAAGAATACTGAATTAATAAGGAGGTCTTGAAAGTGAGACACAAACCAATGATTTTTATCGCTGCCTTAGTAGCAG
The DNA here is from genome assembly GCA_052146665.1 of Dissulfurispiraceae bacterium. GTDB lineage: Bacteria > Nitrospirota > Thermodesulfovibrionia > Thermodesulfovibrionales > Dissulfurispiraceae > JBKQMP01. Next base: position 87 of record JBKQMP010000123.1, on the reverse strand, counting down.
TAACAGTGTTGCTGTCTTTCGGTGCGGCAGTGAAGGATGCGAAAGCTGATGCTATCTTGTTTCCGTGGATAGTTAAGAGCCCCACGA
>JBKQMP010000122.1:0-4600 GCA_052146665.1 Dissulfurispiraceae bacterium | reverse complement strand
TAACTGGGGGTCGCTTCCTACTTCAACAACTTACAGGGGCATCTTCCACGACTATCACAGTATTTTCTTAGCTGGCCCAAAAAATCCAAGGCGAAGTTGCGCATGGCACAGATTTTCTTTGAATTTCGACTTAGTGTAAGCACACCGTAAAGTGCAACACATATTACCAGGCCAACAACAATCAATTTGTCCATTTATAACCTTCTAACATGTATTAGACCGCAACGGTAAAATAAATGTCATATTTGCATGTAATATTGAATATTCGACATTCTGTTTAGCGTCTTAATATGCCATATTATGTTTCTGCTCCGAATTAAACTAATCCTTACCCTTGTTTTTCATGCTCTTCTTGTCGCAGCCATGCCCGGTATGGGAGCTTAATGGTTCTCGGCAATTGTGGACTGTGTCGCCAGTCAAGGGATCAACAACCCTCTCCTCATACTGGTCGTGTCCCCTATCTATAACCCTTTTTTTCTTAATCCATTTCTTTTCTTGTCTGTGAAAGTCATCACCCAACGTTGTCTCTAATTCTTTTTTCCCAGTGGCTCCGTGCGGTTTGAATTTAATGGATACCTTTTCTTTTATGTTGTCTTCTATGCGGCATGTCGAACCACATGAAGGACAGGGCATAATCTCCGTGTCATCCATTCTAAAGCGAAGCATTTTCCCGCACCCTGTACATTTCTCCATGATTCCACCACTCCTGAAGTTGTCCCGTCCTTTCGTTGAAGTAGAAAGGATCCCAGTTCATATCCTAAGCTGCAGCCTCCTTTCTGTCAATGGATTTTCGCTGCAAGGCAGCAATGAGTTTTGGGATTTCCCTGTAGCCCTTCACACGCCTAAATTTCTTTTCGGCCCTTAAGAGAGAAGCTACCGCCCACCTCTGGACCATATCATCGCCCCTCCATCGTTTAACTCTGCCGGTAATCGTCCTTGTTACTGAGAAGCAGGACTCTATCGGATTGGTCGTTGAGAGCGTCTTAATCAAGAGTCCCGTAACTCCGAGCTTGTGTATCGTCAACGTCTCCTCAAGTCCCTCCTTCAGCGATGCTGCAGCACTCGGGTTCAGGTTTTCAAGATACTTTACGGTCAATTCCAGAGATTTCCTGGCATCATCATAAGCAGCCATATTGTATGCCGCGCTGATGCGAGCATCTATGGAGTGCTGGTGCTCCTTGGGAAGATGAGCAAGCACGTTTCTCCGCTTATGCTGTTGACAGCGTTGTACCAAAGCCTTTGTGCCAAACATCTTGGCGACGGCCGATCTCAAAGCCTTTGAACCATCAAGCACAAACAGATAATCCATCCCGATGTTCAGTCCGCGCCTGGCCATGTCCTCAAGGAGCTCCGCGCATATGGTGGCATTCTCCGTGGCACCCTGCCAAAGCCCCAGGACGTGCTTTCTGCCATCCCTGTTCATGCCCAAAGCCACGACAAGCAGATGCCCCTTGAATTCTATGCCGTCGATAAATATCGCAACAGGGTCAAGCCCAGCGAGGTCCCTCTCCAAAAACTCCCTCATCTGTTCAGCCGTAGCCTTCACGAAATGCCTGCTTACGCTGGATTTCTTTATGCCGTAGCCCTCCACAAAGCCCTTAACCGCCTCCTCATAATTGCGGCTCGATATGCCAAGGACCATATTCTTCATTACAGAACTCCTCATGCCCTTGGGATCCCGGAAAGCCTGAAACGTGGCAAGCGGAATCTCCTTGTTGTCCTTGCCTCTTAGGCGAGGACGGTCTATCAGCACCTTCTGCTTGTCGTAATATACCGGGCTCAGATCGCTGCCCCACCAGTTGGCTGCCCTTAAAGGGTTCTTTGAGTCCTTAGACCCTGCTATCCGCTCGCACTCGGAATCCATCGCCGCCGACATCAGCAACAGCCCAGCCTCCTGCGCCAACTCCCTGATTACCTCAGGCAGGCTCTCGATAACCCCAGCCACCGACAAGGGAAGTTCTAACAATACACTCCCATCGCCGATCTCCCTCACTTTTCCATTTGCCTTTTTTTGCATATTCCGATATCTTTTCTTCATAGGAAATGACCTCCTTTTAGGTTTTGATCCGCAATCAATTCTAACTGGGGGTCGCTTCCTACTTCAACAACTTACAGGGGCATCTTCCCACTCCTTATCAATAACTAACGCTGCTTATATCGTTCTAATGATTCTTCAGAAAACGCATATATCTGATCGAGTGCATTTCCTATTATATGTCCATTATAGGCCGAGACCTCTTCAGAGTTTAAAGGTAGGTTGATTATGCCCTTATATCTTATGTCCTCCGTTACTAAAATGGCTATAGTAGGAGAAATTGGATAATAGAACTCCAATTTCTCCGGAGGGTTTTTAGGATTGCCAGTGAAATATGTATTAACAACAGGCTGGTCGCCGGTGATTAATTGTACTGATGACCGATTGTCAAGCAACACCATCTGATAGCTATCCTTAGCTAGCAAGAAACCCCTTGTCAGATTGGTTGCCAGTATCAGGCTCAAAACGTTCCATATATTCTCCATGTCAACATTCGGTGGAGGTGTCACATTTGTAAGGACTCTGGACTTCATCTGTTTTGTTCTCAGAGATTGAACACACAAAAAATACATAAAAGACTCGAAGCCTTTGATGGTATTAAAAAACCCAATCTCTCCTTTTTGAATAGAATTGATATGGTCTATAGCACTTGACTCAATTCTAGAGTGAAGATCCTCATGTGAATTGTTAATATCTTCTTCAATTCCATCATTCAACACGGTGGTGAATTGTTCGATTAAATCTAGGCTTACTTTTTGACTCTCTTCGGGCAAATGCTTAATGGCGACTTCCTTGATAAACTTTTTCTCTTCTGAGCTTAGTTTCTTAAGTCTATAGAAATCTCTTTCTTTAGCAACTCCCGTCAAATTTGCTTTAAATATCTTACCCTTTCTCAAGCAGAAAATTTGGTCATCAACAGCCCAAGCTTTTAGGTAATATCTCCAAACATAATGTTGTCCTCTTTTTTTCATGTCGCTATCTCCGCATCCCTCATCATACTAGAAAATTATCTTATTTGCCTGAAACATGCCGGGCCAGTTTTTTCCGCCTCCTGTCGCGTCCTAAGTGTTCTCAAGACATCTTTTTAGAAAAACTGCACATCAGCCACTTTCCATTGGTCACCGGTATTTTTCAGGGTAATTGTATAGTGTGTACGGAGTTTTGCACCGAAACTGTTCTGCGCATCGACGTATGACGTGATCTTATATAAATTATTACCAAGGATTTCAACTGATGATGCAGACCGAGGGGCAAAATCTGCTGTTGCAGGGGCCTTAAGCAAATTTTTTATAAATTCATTATGCATAGCCCAGGCAGTGAAGGCGCGCTCTTCGGAAGGATCTTTCTTAACTGGGGCATAATGGGACATTGTGGCCAGTATGATTAACGGCACTACAACAAACAACACAATGAGAACTACGCCTGTTTTGGTCAACCTTTTTGATTTTCCACGGTAAGGGAATGCTTCGTCCTTACGGGGAATGCTCATTTGAGGGGAATCCTGTTCGATAGGTTTTCCCTGTGCCTCTTTTAGCTTTTTTGCCTTCCAAGCCTAATACTCTTCTTTTGTTTTCCATTCCGGCATAAATGCCTCCTGTCCAGAAGCTTTGTCTGTCTTTCTTGTGAAAAAGGTACATCACAATGGAGGACTTGTCAATTTCATGCTATATTAGGATAACAAAGTGCGCTATATCATCACTTTTCACTGTTCATTCACTTATCCTCCCCAAAAGAGATGTCCCCACGAAGAAGCAAACGACTAATATCTTCACGAAGATCATCCTTAAAACTTTCCCCATATTTCGGCCCATCACACAATGTCTCAACATAAAGCTTAAGCAAATCACGCTCAGCCCTATCCATCTTCACAAACACCAACATCTTATCCTTACTCTCACTATAAGACTCATACTGACCCTGCAAGATAATATCTCTAGCACTCTCCTGGTAGAATCAGACCTAGGAACCATCATTTTAATTCTCCTTTATAGCGGGTAGGCGACCTTTACAACACCGCCCACCCAATAATGTTAACCTAAAATGTCTTTATTGATCGGACACACGCTTCGGGTTGCATTATTTTTCATCAAGTTCTTGCCTACTGCCGTTAAATACGACGGTGAGAGTGGTACATTAATGGGGCAGGACACTCTTTTTCTTAAGCCAACCCTTTTGGAAGAGTGAGATCTTTCAGAAGCTTAAATAAATATTAACCTGACAACGCAATTTTATTGCATTTGTCTTTTTCCGTTTTCATCCAATTGCAGGCTTCCTTGATTGCTTTAGTTTTGAAATCATCACGCCATCTGTAATTTGGATGAGGAAGGAACAACACGAACTTCTGCTTATTTTTTATAAAACAAGGGATAACAACTGTCTTTACCTCCTTACCGCCTCGCGTCTGCGCGTCCACAGTTATCATTGTTGACATTATATCTTCATAACTAGTATCAAGGAGTTCTTTTAACAATAACTTATACAGTGGTTCTTGATTGGTGAGAATCATAATTAGGTCAGGATTCACAACTTCAATGATTTCTTTTAAATACCCGCGCTCTAAGCAAT
>JBKQMP010000121.1:0-7668 GCA_052146665.1 Dissulfurispiraceae bacterium | reverse complement strand
ATACGTTACCGCTTATGAGTGAGGACAAGTTGATCGAGTATTTCTCAGGGTTGACTGAGGAAGAACTGGATTCAATAGCGAACGGTGGTGACAGAGGGGTGGTGATCCCTGTTGCCATGAGTAATGGGAAAGAGTACGACTTCACGGGGGCTGAAAAGAGGTCTCTTGCACACGCTCAACAGTCACGGAGGAGGCTGCAACGGAAACTCTCCAAACCAGCGCAAGGGTTCCAGACGCAGGGAGAGGACCAAGCCCATAAGATCAGCCGTGCCATAGTAGAAGATACTGCGCAGGTGAACATCTTCGCGGACTTGCGGGTTTTCAACATGGTCAGGAAAGCGAAAGTAAAGAGGGATGTTAACGGCAAGTTTCTCAACAAGGGCGCGAAAGCGAAGGCTGGCCTCAATAAGTCCATTCTTAATTCCATGTGGGGCAGGGTTGTTACGTTTGCGAGATATCAGGGCCTCAAGAAAGAGAAGTTAACGATTAAGATACCGGCACACGGCACGTCGCAGGAATGTTCCCTTTGCGGGCACATTCACCCCGATAATCGGGAAACCCAGGCGATATTCACATGCCAGAAGTGTGGGTTCACCCTCAATGCTGATTACAATGCATCGTTAGTCATCAAGAGACGTGGGATCAAGATGCTGCGTAATGGTGAGATCACAGCGAAGGGCAAGAAGACCGTGGTGTTTCAGAAACAGGATACCAAGTCTCAAGTAGGGCCGGAACGGTCCGAATCCACGTGCGTGGAGACCATCGTAAGACATGTAGCGGTCAGTACCCGCAATACGCAAAGAAGCCACCATTTCAACTGCCGCAGGCAGTTAAGTGGAGGTAGTTCACACGTCGGTGTTTACCAGAGTTGCAGTAGCACGCGTAATTCGGTATGCGTTCAAGCTAACGGCAGCCCGTCCACGTAAGAAACTTTCGAGCGTGACTAAATCCAATGCGCAACAGCACACGTTGGTTTTCTGAGATGAAATATGTGACGAGATTGCGGCAGAGTTTCCTGATGTGACAATGGAGCCTGTCCTCGTGGATGCCATGGCAGCGCGCTTTGTGCTTGCTTCTGAATCCCTCGACGTGGTTGCCGCGTCGAGCCTCTTTGCAGATATTCTTACAGACCTCGGTGGGGCAATCTGTTCAAGTTTGGGCGTATCCCCCGGCACTAACATAAACCCTGAAAGGAGGTATCGATCGATGTTTGAGCCAGTGCACGGTTCAGCGCCCGACATTCTTGGCAAGGGGATCTCTAACCCGATCGCTATGTTATGGTGTGGGGCCATGATGTTGGATTTCCTTGGTGAGGGAACGGCTGCCAATCCCATAATGAGTCCGATCAAGAGAGTCACCGGACAGGGACATGTGTTAACTCCGGATTTGGGCGGGCGCGCGAGAACTAGTGGAGTCACCGACGCAATTATTCAGGAGATCAGGGTGCTTTCAGGGAAATTGTGATTGATCAGTGAGCAATCCATGGTCTGCTGTACAGAGTGGCGTTGATCGGCAGTGCAAATTCAGAAAAAATCAGTGTGAACCGATAGCATGCGGGCAATTTAGCATGCTTACCACGCATGACGAACAACACTGAGAATACTTCCTAATAACGATTGCGGGGCTTAAGAAATGAATGTATTCATCGCAGATAATGAGGCGCTTATCAGGATGGGCTTCTTCTTTTGTATTTTTTTCTTGATGGCTCTTTGGGAAATGATTGCTCCCCGTCGAGCTCTGCGCCAATCTAAGATCGTGCGCTGGTTCAATAATCTTGCCGTGACTTCACTAAATACTTTCATAGTACGCATAGTCTTCCCCGCGGCGGCCGTTGGCATTGCCGTTGTCGCCCAGAAGCAAAACTGGGGAATTCTTAACGCCACGAGAGTGCCTCATTACATGGCGGGAGCAGTGACTGTTGTGCTGCTGGATCTGACCATATACACTCAGCACGTATGCTTCCACAAAATCGGGATCTTCTGGCGTTTGCATCGTATGCACCATACCGATCTCGATATCGATGTGACTACCGGTGCCAGATTCCATCCGGTGGAAATCATCCTGTCCATGGGCATCAAGATGCTAGTCATACTTATCCTTGGGGCTCCAGCTTGGTCTGTGGTCGTCTTTGAGGTCTTGTTAAATAGCACTTCAATGTTTAATCATGGCAATGTTTTCTTAAATGAGAAAATTGACAGGTTCCTCAGAGTCCTTGTTGTCACTCCCGATATGCATCGAGTTCATCATTCTGTAATAATTAGGGAAACGGACAGCAATTTTGGCTTCAACCTATCCTGGTGGGACCGTCTTTTCCGCACCTATCGGGCCCAGCCAGCATCTGGACATGAGGCAATGATTATCGGCCTGGCAAATTACAGGGATCGGAAATGGCTGACATTACCATGGATGCTTGCCGTACCTTTTTTTGAAAGGCTTCGTTAATGCTCGCATGGATTAGAGTATCTCTCAATCCTGTCTCAATAGTGTTGTCTACGTGAAGGAACAAAAAAACCATTAGGCGGAGGAAATCGTAATCTCCAGAACGGGCAAGACTTAACCAGGTGGAAGCAATGAAAATAAAAAGTCGTTATAAAGCCCAAGCTCACCGGCTTTTCGAGTTTTTCGACCGGCACGATTCAGCGTGTCCAAACCTAAGGTTTGACTGGATTGTCAGGGCGTCATTAAGCCCCTGCGGATTATTGGGGCGGAATGCACACTGAAGTAAGCATGATCACGCCCAGACACTATCTTCTCTGATCTGTGTCATCTCTAGAACGCTCATAGAGTAAATCTTTGATAGGAGGAAGAATTGAAAAAATTGATTTTGTGCTCGGCTGGCAATAAGTTTTGGCATAAGTTGATGGCTGCCAACCGCCCATGCTTAGATGTTCTCTGAAATATCACAATGTGTATAATAAAAATTAGACTCATTCAAGGTATGAAATGACAATTCATAATAAATTCAAACACAAATTTATAGAATTTTCTCTACTGGCATGTGTTGTCATATGTTATTCATTGTCTTTTGTTCAAGACGTGGCCCCCGCGCAAGAAATGAGCGCTGAAGATTGGTTCGGGAAAGGATATGTAATGGAAGAGACTGGCAATTATAAAGAGGCAATCAATGCTTATAGCAAAGCTATTGAAATTCAACCTAATTTTTATGGTTCCCTCTGCAATCGCGGTAGAGCTTATGCAAAATTGGGCCAATATACACTTGCCATTCAGGATTTTAACAAGGCTATTGATCTTAATCCAAAATCGGAAGAGGCTTATTTAGACCGTTGCGATGCGTATCAGAACATTGAAGATTATCAACAGGCGATCAAAGACTGCAACGAAGCGATAGAATTAAATCCAAAGTCGGGAGCTGCTTACGGTTATCGAGGAAAGGTTTACGCAAGATCAGGCAAGCATGAGCAAGCTATAAACGATTATAGCCGATCCATCGAGCTTACCCCCGAAAATGACTGGACATACAGCGGTCTCGGGGATGTTCTTCGCACTTCAGGCAAATATCAAATGGCTATCGAAAGCTACGACAAGGCGATTTCTTTAAATCATGGTGCCGACAGTGCGTACTTCTGGAGAGGATATAGTTATTTCATGCTGGGGAAATATAACGAAGCTCTTAACGACTATGAGATCTCGATAAAATTGAATGAAACAGCCGACAAATACTATTGGAGAGCCGAAGTTTATAAGAAGCGTCAAGAGCTTAAACGAGCTATTGAAGACTACGACAAAGCTATAGATCTAAATCCTGATTTCACAGATGCATACTTTAAACGAGGCATTACCTATGCTGATTTATCTGACTATGAAAAAGCTCAAAGTGATTGCGGTAAAGCAATTGAACTGAATCCACAGCATGTGGAAGCTTATATCTGCGAGGGATATACACTTTTTAATTCAAAAAATTATCAGGGAGCTTTGATAAACCTAAATAAGGCCATACAAATAAGCGACAAGATCCCTTCAGCATACCTATATCGCGGCCAAGTTGAAAGATCATTAGAAGATTTTCAAAATGCGATGAAAGACTATGACAGAGCCCTGGAGTTAGACGCCAATTCAGCTGATGCCTATCTGTATCGGGGAATTGCTTACACTGATTTGAAAGACTATGACGTAGCAATAAAAGATCTGACTAAAGCCATTGAACTAGATGACAAAAGCGCCCATATTTATTACTATAGAGGCCTCTCCTATTTCTATAGTAGAAAATTCAATGAAGCGGCAAAAGACTTTGCTAAGACAACAGCATTAGATCCTCAATTCACTGATGCCTACTATTACCTTGGACTCATACATTTCAAATTTGAAAGATACCAAAGGGCAATTGAGGAACTGAATAAGTCGATTTCTTTTAATACTCCTTATGTTAAATATTATGTTTTACGCGCCCATGCATATCAAAAACTCGAAAACTTTCAGAGTGCTGTGACTGATTTTAGCAAGGCTATAGAATTAAACCCCGATGATAGCAGACTTTATGGGTTAAGAGGTTCTGCTTATCAAATGTTAGATAACAATCAAGACGCATTAAACGACTTCTCTAAAGCCATTGAACTCAATCCTTTGTATGCACAAGCTTATGGCGGCCGAGGAGTTGTTTATGCACGTTTGGGCAATGATCGAGAAGCTATTAAGGATTTGAGTACAGCTTTAGTGATATCACCCGGTCATGAGGATGTATATTATAATGCGGCCTGTATATACTCGCTTCAAAAAATCTTGGATAAGGCATGTGAATATCTAAAGAAGAGTATCGACAAGGGCTATAAGGATTGGGATTTGATTAAGAAAGATAAAGATCTTGACAATATACGGAATGAAGATTGTTACAAAATGGCCATGGAGGGTAAATAAGGTTCTGCGATGTTTTCTCTTGTCTAATGAAGTTAGACAGTCGTAACCCGGGAAGGATATATGACTTCAAGATGTTGAAACGTGCTCTAGGGTTGTCGTCCGTGATGGCACGATACTATCAAAACAATGCGTTAGTAGGCAGTAAACGGCATTTTTCTAAAGTGGAAGGTTGACGGGAAATTATCAACCTGGAAATTGGCCCGGTGAGGTATCCGACTTTCAATGTAGATACTTCGCAGTCGCGGATATGCAAAACTGTCATTGCCTGGTTCTCTGTTTGACAGAGATTCCAGGAGAGGAGACCATACTTATGCTCAGACCATTTGGAAGGCTGTCCGGTTTCGTAATGCCATGTTCCAAGAGGTCCGAGTGTGAAAACTTTATGGCTAAGGGTTCATGCTAAAGCTGATCCAGCAAATCAAGATCGATGCTTGATGAATGTGCCCTTTTCAAACTCTTCAAAGGCCATCCGCAACTCGTCCTGAGTATTCATTACAATGGGACCGTACCATGCGACAGGCTCGCCGATCGGTTTGCCCGAAACAAGAAGAAAGCGCACTGCTGAGCTGTCCGTTGTACTGACGATCACTTGATCACCCTGGCGGTCATAAAGGACAAGGTTTTCAACGCCAAACCTGCAGTCTCTCTTATAGTCGAAATAATTATTACCGATCACTTCATGGGCGAAAGGGTTTCGCTCTTCGTCAAAATACGCGCTGCCATCGATCACATACGCAAAGACGTTGTGACCTGATGAAACGGGATGAGTAAAGGTCGTGCCGGGTGGCATTGAGACGTCGATATACTCCGGGTCTGTAACAATGTCTCGCACAGGTCCCATGACGTCATCAAGAGTGCCGCAGATGATCTTCACCCTTGCGCCGGATGACAGTTCTTTCTCTGGGATCTCATCTCGCACCAGGCCTCGGTAACGCGGCCTCATCATCTTGTCTTTCGCTGGAAGGTTAGCCCAGAGCTGGAAACCCTGGAGAATTTTATTCCTGTCTCCTTCCGGCATCTCTTGGTGGACGATGCCGCTGCCCGCCGTCATCCACTGTACATCCCCTGGAGAGATAATCCCGCTGTTGCCCATACTGTCACCATGCTTGACCGTGCCTTGTAGCACATATGTTATTGTCTCGATGCCCCGATGGGGATGCCAGGGAAAGCCCGGGAGGTAATATGAAGGATTATCGGAATGAAAGTCGTCAAGGAGGAGGAAGGGATCAAGTTGAGGGACCTGATAGTAACCAAAGGCACGTTTGAGATGGACACCGGCACCTTCGATCGTCGGTTTACTCTTCCAAACTTTCTTGATCCTTCTTATCATACGTTTCTCCTTCAGAAAATGCTGAGTTCTTTTTACAGTCTATCAGTTTCTTTCCCGATTTGTGAAGATGAGAAATATTTGTAATTACGACGTTTCAACTGGATGATAAAGGCTTTGACCGTCGAGAGGTAACGTCGTGAAATAAGGGTTGCGATATGATCTTCAAGCCTGAATAAAGTCAGGTATGTGGTCCGTGAAGAGGTGCCAAAACGCGATAGGTGAGACAATACGTTAGCTTTTATTTTCTGCTAAATAAATTAAGAGAAATGACTCCTGAGGATAATTTTAGCAGGTAATTTAACAAGTTACTGGAGGAAAACTATGACAACTTTATTCGACTATACGATAATCAATGGCATGCATCTAAGGAATCGCATCGTCTGTTCAGCAACGTGGGAAGGGATGTGCGACACCAAACGCCGTCCCACGGGCAAATTAATCGATTGTTACCGTGACCTCACCAAAGGTCGTCTTCGATCTCCTTCCCGCCGAGGAAGTCATAATTCAGGGTGGCCTACGGTGTCACATATCACCTACGCCTGACTCAGGACCTTGATCGTCTTTTGATCGTCAGCTGTCTTGAATACGCAGGTTGCCGTCTTGCCGGAACTGGTCGTGGAGTAAAAGTAATAGATATTTATGCCGGCTTCCGCAATAATCTTGGATATTTTCTCCAGTGCACCTACTTTGTTCGCCGTCTCCACCATGATGATTGAGGAATCCTGTATGTCCTCGGCACCTATCTTCTCGAGGGCCTTTTCTGCCTTGGCGAGATTATCCACGATCAGAGTGAATGTTGCCATACGGCGTTGGCCGCTAGCTGAATAACCCGTACCGGCCAGTATGTTGACATTCTCCGCTGCGAGGGCAGCAGCCACTTTTGCGGTTAACCCTAAACTGTCCACGAAGGTCGCGGTGATCTCCTTTGCCGTCTTAGCGGTAAAAGCATGAGAGGACCTCCTTTTTGCTGCCAGGGGGCTTTTGACTACCGCTTTTGCCGCCACTGTCTTTGTTGCTTTTGGGGTCATTTTCTTTGTTACTTTGGCCATAAGCTCTACTTTCTCCTTAAAAGGCATTCTGGCCACCGAAGGGTGGCGGGCAAACAGCTGATGAGGGGTCTGCCTCGTTCACACAAAATCTCTTCTTAATTTACTATATCAGATGAGCATAGAACAACCGCAATCTCATCATATAAGAATCAAGGCATGTATTAAGCTAATCTTATAAGGGTCAAAATAGAGCTGTGGGAGGTGATCCCAATTAATGCCTTGCATGTCCTGGTGTTCTAGACTCAGTTCCCTTATTGAACTGATGGCTGCGCATTCCCCTTCAGGGCGTACCCAAATAAGGAGCAGTCAGCAGTGTTAAATTGCTGGATTGGCTGCCAGCGGTTTGTCTACAACTCAAAGGTGGAGGAAGATCTTTACTTCCGCACCTTCCGTAACAATGCGCTTACCCTGACCGGT
>JBKQMP010000120.1:0-23500 GCA_052146665.1 Dissulfurispiraceae bacterium | reverse complement strand
GTGTATCAACTGCGGCTACACCGCCAACGCGGATCATGTGGCGGCGATCAACATATTAGCGGCAGGGCATGCCGTGTTAGCCCGTGGAGAGTGCGGCCCTCAAAGCGCCTCCGTGAAGCGGGAACCTACCAGAGACAGTATGCAGGGGCTCAACGCACCGGTGATGTCTCCCCAGGGAATCATCGGCCTTCAGGCCGGTGAGGATGTCAACCTGCAAATGATGAGGATCGAAGTAATTTTATGCTGAAGGAGAGGCATACGCATCGTGTCTGCTCTAACATCGTCAGTATCGCAAGAGATTTGCAACTCACTGAGGGTGAAATCTTGTTAGCTGAGACGATCGCCCTTTATCACGACGTCGGCAGATTCTCTCAGTATGCAAGATATAAAACATTCAGAGACGCTATCTCAGTGAATCATGGACTGCTGGGGGCAAGAGTATTGACAGAGGCAAAAGTACTTAGCCATCTGCCGCCTGATGAGCAGGAATTGATTATTGTCGGGGTTAAATTTCACAATGCTTTCGCACTGCCCAATATAAAGGACTTGCAGCCTTTTCTTTTGTTGAAATTGATTAGAGATGCTGATAAATTGGACATATGGCGCGTTTTTATAGAACATTACGACGGTCTGGATGAACACAAGGCGTCTGCAGTTGGTCTGGGTCTGCCGGTAACCTACGAATACACAAATGATGTCCGGGCTTGTATTTATAAAAAGCAAATGGTCTCCTTATCAAATCTGAAGACGCTGAATGATTTTAAATTATTGCAACTGTCATGGATTTTTGATCTGAACTTTAAGACTTCTTTTGAGTTACTCTTAGAAAGAGATTATATAAACAGGTATGTTTTACATCTTCCCCAAACAGAGGAGATACCTAACGCGATGACTTGTCTGCGTAAATTTGTAAATGAAAAGTTAAAAAATGTCTAAAATTTATTTCATAGGTGCCGGGCCTGGTGATCCGGAGTTAATTACGGTAAAGGGGCGGCTTCTCCTTGATAGGGCAGATGTAGTGATTTATACGGGGAGTCTTGTAAATAAGAGCCTTCTTAATGGTATAAAAGCGGCGATTTACGACTCTTCGGGGATGACCCTTGGTGAAATTATCAGCATTATCCAAACTTCTATTTTAGACGGGAAACTGGTGGTCAGACTGCACACTGGAGATCCTGCTTTCTATAGTGCGATCTCAGAGCAAATAGACAAGCTTCGAGAGTTGAGAATAGAATACGAAGTAGTTCCAGGAGTGTCTTCGGCAATGGCTGGTGCTGCAATATTGGGGCAAGAACTTACTATACCAGAGATAAGTCAGGCCGTCATTTTTACCCGCATTGAAGGTAGAACACCTGTTCCCGATATACAAAAAATCAGTGAACTGGCAAAACACCGAGCAACAATGGTCATTTTCCTGAGTGTTGGATTGATAGAAAAACTGAGAGACGAGTTGCTCAAGGGTTATGCTGAGGACACCCCTTTTGTAGTGATAGAAAAGGCCTCTTGGCCTGAGCAAAAAATCGTAAGAGGGAGGCTTAAAGATATCGCGGATATAGTCAAGGGTGCCCACATCAGGAAGACCGCGTTGATCTATGTTGGGGAGGCACTTAAGGCATCTGCAATATCCTTAAATAAAGAATCGAATCTCTATCACAAGGATTTCAGCCATGGCTACAGGAAGTGACTCAGTCTTAATTTTTTACATCACCAAGAACGGATTTGGGATAGCGGAGAAGGTTAAGGCTCTTTATTCTGAGGCAACTATTCTCAAATTTAACCCTGCATCAGTCTCTGATTTCTGGAGTGACGCTGGGTGTCTTATATTTATTATGGCAACGGGGATTGTTGTACGAACAGTGGCACCTTTTCTGAAGGACAAAAAGACTGACCCTGCTGTCATAGTTCTTGACGAAAATGGGAGGTTTGCAATAAGCCTTCTAAGCGGTCATATTGGTGGAGCGAATCAAGCGACGAGAGAGATAGCGCAATTTCTTGATGCTGAGGCAGTCATTACTACGGCGTCAGACATTAAAGGTTTGCCTGCCATTGATCTTTGGGCACAGAAAAATAATCTCGCCATAGAGGACTGGAGCATGGTTCCTCATGTCTCTGCTCGTCTCTTAAATGAGGGCGTGCTGAATGTGTACACAGAAATCGAAATTGACTTGCCTGACGCATTCATCAGAACAGTTAATCCGGGGAATGCGGATGTTTTTATTTCGAACAAAGAAAGACTGAACAATGGCAAAGAGGACGCAAAGGCGCAGCTCTATCTGAGGCCCAAGAACTTAGTCGTCGGTATGGGGTGCAACAGTGGAACAAATGAAAAGGAAATAGAGGATTGCGTGAGAAAGACCCTGAGTCAATATAATTTATCCTTCTCATCTATCCACTCTCTTGCCACTATCGAAAAAAAAGCGAGTGAGCCTGGACTAATAGCTTTTGCCGAAAAATTTGGCATTGACATAAGCACGTTTACTCCCGGCCAGTTAAATTCTATAGAAGGACTAGATAGATCTGAAACCGTTTATAAGGCAACGGGAGCCCATGCAGTGGCGGAACCAGCTGCGTTGTTAGCAGCCGGGACGAGCAGACTATTAATCCCAAAGCAGAAAATTGGCAATAATACCATCGCAGCGGCCGAAATGCCCCGAATTAGAAGAAAAGGGCAAGCGGAAAACAAGACAGAAGGCAAGATTTACATAGTTGGCACTGGGCCTGGCAGTATTGACCACATTACCCCATGTGCACAGAAAGCCATAAAGGTATCGGATGTCGTAGTGGGGTACTCTACTTATCTTGATCTGATACCTCAGCTGATTAAAGGCAAAGAAATCATCTCTACGGGGATGACGAGGGAGATTGACAGGTGCAGAAAAGCAATAGGCCTTGCCGTGAAGGGCAAGACGGTAGCTGTGATAAGCGGGGGAGATCCTGGTATTTACGCCATGGCAGGGCTGGTATTTGAACTGCTGAGGGCGGAGGAGACGAAGAATAATGATACTGGGGGAAAAGATGCACACACTTCCGGAAGTGCCGGAGCACTTTCAGTCGAGGTCATACCAGGTATTTCGGCACTAAATGCATGTGCAGCCAAGCTTGGTGCCCCCCTTATGCATGATTTTGCCTCTATAAGCCTGTCTGACAGGTTAACACCGTGGGAGTTAATTGAGAAACGGCTGACGGCTGCGGCATCTGCCGACTTCGTCATTGTTTTGTTCAACCCCAAGAGTAAGGGAAGGGTGGAGCAAATTCAAAGGGCGACTGACATCCTTCGACAGTACAGAAAACGGGATACGCCGGTTGGCATAATAAAAGGGGCGATGCGAGAAGGCGAAAGAATAATCATAACTGATTTAAATCACATGCTTCAGCACGAAATAGATATGCAGACCACCATACTCATAGGCAACTCGCAGACCTTTCTCTGGCATAACCGGATGGTGACACCCAGAGGGTATGGCACTGAATACAAAGACTGATAGGATGCCTGCTCAAATCGCAAGTCACGATACTGAATGTGCCTTTCTTTGGGACGAGTCATTTTTGTGGGGATTGATGGCGTATAACGCGCTGACCGCAACCAATCTCTCCTTTGAACTCATAAGTTCAGAGGATATAAGGAATGACGCTCTTGACAACTACAGTCTGCTTTTTGTCCCTGGCGGATGGGCATCTAACAAATTAAAAACACTCGGCGACAAGGGCGTTGAAAAAATTAGGAAATTTGTGAGAGCCGGTGGCAATTATCTCGGTTTCTGCGGTGGCGCTGGGTTAGCGACGATGGATGGTATCGGTCTGCTTCCAATTGCAAGACGGCATACGAAAGAGAGGGTGCCGAGTTTCAGCGGAAGGATAAGGCTTATTCATTCCGACCATCCTATCTGGCAAAACATTGCGGAACCTATATTCCACGCCTGGTGGCCCTCACAGTTTGTACTAAAAGGGGAAACAATAGAAATTCTTGCTACCTATGGCGACGCTCTGCCAGACTCTTTTAGCTCAGACCTAAATGTGGGAGATGTTGAAGCCGCTGGCGAGTGGGCAACCTTAGAAAAGCGTTATCAAATTAATCTTAATCCCAGACGTTTATACGATGAACCTGCGATAGTTGAAGGAACTGCGGGGAAAGGCAAAGTCGTATTGTCACTTGTTCATTTCGATACCCCGGATGATGGCAACGGGTCTACGATTCTGCAAAATCTGTGGAGCTATCTCACTCATCACCGAAATAAATCTTCAAGATGGAGCAACCGCATTCAGTATGATGATAGGGAGAAATTTCCAAGGCCTCCCTTCGCACCCCTTTCCCCAGGAAGGTCTGGGCAGGATGATAACCTGGCACTCATCTCTGAGATGGCGACGGCGGTAAGAGGATTAATTTTATTAGGTGAACGAAACTTTCTCTGGTTCTGGAGAAACCCTCTTCTCTTGCAATGGCGAAGGGGGGTGAGAGGCCTTGAATACTGTAGTCTCTTTGTGATGGTAAATGAAATCATGGAGATCATGGGTCAACTGTCAGACAACAGTCATATGAGGCCTCAATCGGATCAGAGTCTATCGACAGCAGACAGAGGAATAGTCAACTTGGGAAGTAATCTCAAAAAAATCTGCCATTTACTATTCCCCTTTGTCAAAAAGGCTGAAAGGTTGCTGCTTTTGGAGAGATTTGCCATGCAGCATGAACATATTACTTATGAAAGATGTGATGAACCGGAGATCCAAAAAATCAGGAGCGAGCTTTTTTCATCGTCAAAAAGTCATGGTGGTTTATTCAAAAGGCTGATTGATGAGGTCGATGCAACGCTATTTGCCCTGATACGACAAAAGTCAATCGATTGAAAGGTAACGTACGGCCCTCAATTAATTGTCTTTTGTCGCTTTTCTTCTTACTTCTATACCGCTGACTTCTTTTGTGCGGGCTTTTTTGATTTAGTTTTTTTTGATTTAGACTTTTTTGATTTAGACTTTTTTGTTTTAGACTTTTTTGTTTTAGACTTTTTTGTTTTTTTGGACTTCTTTGCGGACGCAGGCTTCTTGCTGTCGGTTTTCTGTTCAATCTTCATTTCAGGAGCTGGAGATTCTTGAGAAAATGCAATTGTTGACATTCCAAAAGCAAAGAAAAGCGCGATAAGTAATGTAATAATTCTCTTCATGCGACGATGACCTCCATTTGTTTGACTTTTGTAATCTATCAAACTTTTCCGGCTCATTGCAACTTTTTAGAATGATAGTTCTAGATCGTCAGTATTATTCTTTTTAATCTCAAGCAGTCAACTCTTTCAAGCAATCACTGCATTTAGGTGCTCCGCTACGAGTTTCACAAAAGTGCAAGGAAGGAAATGCTGTCATGCATTCCCTTCTATCGTTGACACTATAATGGCGTAATTCTAAGAAAATTCTGTAAAAAATCGGGCTATCACAGGACGTATAAGAGTCTATTTTCCGTAGATATTATTTACCCGAGAATGTCACTGCGACATTGAACGCAAAGGGGCAGACATTTGACTATTCGGCAGTCAAGTATGGCCTCTCGCCGTCTTATTTGAAGAGACCTTTATGAGAGTGTTAGCGGGGCCATCTGATAAGATGACGAATGTTGGAAGATCTTGCATTGCGGTATCTAGGATGGGGCAACGGGCATTCATTCTCAAAGTCTTCTAAAGAAGTTGACAAAATTCGGGGTATCGTTGACTTTTCTTTTAATTTTGGTATGCTCTAAGAAAGGGTTGCTTTTAAAGTTGTCATGATAGGAGGTGGGGCCAGATGGCACATCGCATTACTGTTGCGCTGAGCTTATTTGTAGACCTTAGGGTCGATGAAGGTGTTGATATCAAGAATGTCATCAATAGTCTGAGCTGTAATTGCGTCGACACCACCGGTGAAGCTACCATTATTGCGGTTGACATTCAGGAGCGTAAACTAGTAGTTGATATTGGCGAAGAACTTGATGAAGAGTAAATTTGATAACGGGTCAACACTAACCACGGAAAGGACATAGAACCCGGCAAGGTGAGAAGCTATCTTCCCTGCCGTTTGGCATTGACTTTCTAAAATGGTGGACGGTATGGGAGTCGAACCCACGACCTCCAGAGTGCGATTCTGGCGCTCTCCCAACTGAGCTAACCGCCCTTCCTTGAGATGCTTCAACAAAATACTCTATGAATCGGTCGAGTTCAGACCGCTGTCTTCTGAACTCATCACGTGCTCTTCCTCTTCGTAAAGGATGTGATTCAGAACCGTTCCTCTAAAGTATTCAGGGTTATTCGCACGCGTTCCCTTTACATCACATTCGCCTGTTCTTCAGGGGTAAGGAAGCTTCACAGATGTCCTCAGAGGAAATTGATCAATTATATCATTTTTTTTCTTTTTCTTTTCTATATTCGCGTGATTCAACTCCTCTTACTTATCTTATCTCTGAGTATTGCCTTTATCATTTCCATCGAAATAATTACAAGAGCACTGCGCGCTAAAATCATCGCAGTATCAGAGGCTGTTGTGGAACTATTCCAAAGCCATCATTTGAGCTAGGGATATCGATAATGGTTGAGACGAACATGGCAGGTTGGCGTCAGATGATAAGGACGTCCTTGAACACATTTATGAAAGCGGTAAGCGATGAAGGCCCGTTCTCTTTTTTCCAGTCGTTGTCACTATGTTATCCAAAACGAAAGGTGACCTCATCTTTGGTCAGCTCGTTGTGTGGGTAAGTTTTTAAATCACTAAGGAGAGCTGCCACCTCTTTCGCATGCCTGGTGATCTTTGTTTCTAAGCAATCTCAAAAATCGAATGGTACTTATTATAAAGAGAGAGTAATTCTCTCGTATTGCCAATTCCGTGATACCATTTGGACTGGCAGTGCATCAGAGAACATGCTTTGCCGCTGATAATGCGCTAAGCAGCGCTCTAATATCTTCTCTGGTATGGGTCGCAGTGACTGCGATCCTTATGCGCGGAAGTTTCACAGTGGGCTGCCTAATTGCGGGCGCATAAATATGATGTTCTGCGAGTTTTTCTGAAAATCGAACTGTGGTCTCGGTATTACCAACGACAATTGGGATAATAGGAGTCTCACTCCCTAATGTGTCAAACCCCAACTCCTTGATGCCATTAAACAGTTCTGCACGATTCTGCCACAATTTCTTTACCAATGTTTTTTGTATTTGAATAATTGACAATGCCTTTATAGACGCCCCTATGATGCACGGCGGGAGGGTTGTCGAATAAACAACACCCCTTCCCCTATTTATAAGCCATTCAATGACGCCTCTGTCAGCGGCAATGAAAGCACCAAAAGAACCGATCGCTTTAGAAAGGGTGCCCATCTGTATGATCCAGGGTTCAGGCTTAATGTCAAAGTGTCTCAGTGCCCCTGAGCCTTCCCCTAATACGCCTGTTCCATGCGCATCGTCTAAATAAAGGATTGCATTATGCTTCTTACAGGAGACGAAGAGTTCTCTTATGGGAGCGATATCTCCATCCATACTGAATATCGTGTCAGTGATAACTATTTTTCTTCTGCCGGGTTCTTTTTTTATGAGGGCAGCCAAGTGATCAATATCACTATGCCGGTAAACTGCCTTTCTCGCCTTGCTCAGCCTGCATCCGTCAATAATGCTGGCATGATTCAGTTCATCACTAAATATGACATCACCATCGGTGGCAATGGATGGAATCGTGCTGACATTCGCCGTATAGCCTGAGTTAAACAATAATGCAGCCTCTGTTTCTTTGAATTCAGCGAGCATCTCTTCCAGTTCCTTGTGTAGTTCTGTCCCCCCGGCTAAAAGCCTTGATGCGCCAGATCCCACGCCATAGCGGTCAATGGCTAATTTTGCGGATTCCATAACAAGTTTATTGCATGCGAGCCCCAGGTAATCATTGGACGCAAAATTGATAAATTCGGTATTGTTCAGTATTATTCTTGACAATCCTCGATCATGCATGCCTTGAGCGGGACCTTCCGGGTCGGTCCTGTCCCTTATCTGTCTCAGCAGATGACGCTGACGAAGACTGCTTAGTTCCTCAGAGAACATTATTTTGTCCAGTGCGCGTCTATCAACATCTTGTATAGCTCGTTCATGAAAAACACATCATGTAGAAGAATTTAAGAAATATATGTTTTCTCTTGACAAGATTGGTTTTTTTATCTATTATTGGTGGTAAAAAGTGGTAGAAAGTGGAAAAATGACATCTTTTCATGGTAAATACTATTACACCTTAGACCCGAAAGGGAGAATCATGATCCCGTCTCCGTTGAGAGATATCGTCTTCAAAAAATACAATAGTGCAAAACTATATATCACCAATGCCCCTTTTGACAAGTGTCTTGAGATATACCCGTCGGAGGAGTGGTCCAAACTTGAGAATCGCATAAGGTCGTTACCCAGGATGGAAGATGCCGTGCAATATTTTTTGAGACGCGTTGTTGCCCCGGCCGTCGAGTGCGATATTGATAAACAGGGGAGGCTCCTAATTCCCTATGAGCACAGGCAGGATGCGGCAATAGAAGGTGACGTGGTAATAGTGGGGCTGGTAGACATGATTCAGATTTGGGACAAGGCGCAATGGGATGCGGTTACGGATCCCGCAAAGATTGATGCCAAGGCATTTAAAACGGCGCTTGCCGGTTATGGGTTATAAAAAACATTAAAGGATGGGTTATGGAGGATCAAGCCAGCGACACCCCTCCCTTCCCCATTTTGAATCATTCCGCAATAGAAGCGATTCATACTCCTGTTTTAGTGAAAAATGTAATGGAGCTACTTGCAGTGAGGAAAGACGGGACATACATTGATGCAACAGTCGGACTTGGGGGCCATGCGAAAGAAATCATTGCAAGGTTGGGTGTACACGGAAAACTCATTGGTATCGATAGGGATGCGGATGCCCTTCGATATGCCCGTGAGCGGCTTGGTAATGGCAGGGTGTGGCTCATGAAAGGCAAGTTCTCTGATTTGGAAGACATTCTCAGAAATTTAAATGTGAAAGAGGCTGATGGTGTGCTTTTCGACCTTGGAGTATCAATGTTTCAGTTCAAAGAATTAAAAAGGGGGTTTAGCTTCCTTTCAGATGCACCTCTCGATATGAGGATGGATACTGCACAGGAGGTGACCGCATGGGATCTCGTGAACAGATCTCCAGAGAAAGAGATAGAGAGGATCTTAAGTGAGTATGGCGAGGAACCCCGCGCCAAAAAAATAGCAAGGGCGATTGTCGTGGAACGACAAAAAACCTCAATAGACAGCTGCTCAAAGCTCGCTGACCTCGTTCAGCGAACTTGTCGGAGGCGAGGTAGGACTCATCCTGCGACGAGGACTTTTCAGGCATTCAGGATTGAGGTGAATAAGGAGATAGATGAACTGGAAGAAGGCCTTAAATCAGCGCTCAACATATTAAAGGTGAAGGGAAGATTGTGTGTCATTTCATATCATTCCATTGAGGACAGGGTTGTCAAGACATTTGTGAGGGACAACTCCCGCAGAGGCCTTTTAAAAATGCTTACAAAAAAACCGATTGCGCCCCATTTCGATGAGATGCAAAAAAATCGATCTTCGCGGAGTGCTAAGCTAAGAGGTGCTGAAAAACTATGATGAGAAGAAAAAAAAACTGGTTTGTATCGATCTTAA
This sequence comes from Dissulfurispiraceae bacterium, assembly GCA_052146665.1. Classification (GTDB taxonomy): domain Bacteria; phylum Nitrospirota; class Thermodesulfovibrionia; order Thermodesulfovibrionales; family Dissulfurispiraceae; genus JBKQMP01. The sequence continues at coordinate 13,871 of JBKQMP010000120.1, read as the reverse complement.
AACCTCTGTCTGTTGCAATGATCCCGCTCCTGTTTTTTGTTGTATTGTGCTTACGATCGGGTGTCGTCTCCCTGGAGTATAAGCTCAGTTCGTTGGACAAAAAGAAAATGGAATTGATGAAGGACAAGAAAGTGCTTATGGCAGAGAAGGCACGACTCTTATCTATTGAACGGTTTGAAAAAGTGGCAGGGGATGGATTTGTATTTGTTATTCCTGACCGTGTAAGGGTAGTTTCAATAAAATCGGTTAAAGGCAATGACACGTATAATGCTTCCTATGCAGCACATGAAAAGCTGGCCGCAAGAAATCTAGCTGACACATGGCGTAACTAAAAGACAAGCATGGGAAAACGGCCAATCATACTTAGTGTCATACTCTCAGCGGCTTTCTTGCTCGTTGCTTTTAGGCTGGCCGATATCATGCTTGTTAATCACCAGTGGTATTTGACTAAGGCAACATTACAGCATATCAAAAAAGAAGCGTTCCCTGTTAAGCGCGGCATTATTGTGGATAGAATGGGAAGGGAGCTTGCCGTAAATTTAGAAACGGAATCAGTTTATTGTGATCCTTATGAGATTCGTTTTCCTGACGATGTTGCTCAAGCATTGTCTAGGGAAATTAATCAAAAGCGCGATCTAATTCTAGCAAAGCTGACCGCCGACAACCGGTTCGACTGGATCCAGCGAAAGCTGAGCAGAGAATCGTCCCAGAAAATAAAAGCATTAAAGCTGGACGGGATAGGTGTCGTCCCTGAGGGCAAAAGATTCTATCCTAAGGGGAGTCTTGCCTCGCACATTGTTGGTTTTGTGAATGTTGACAATAATGGGCTTGAGGGTGTGGAAAAAAAATACGAGCGATATCTTTCGACGCAGAGTGAGAGTACTTATTCATTCAGGGATGCTAAAGGTAACGAGTTCTCGGAGGGATTGAGTAAAGAAATCAAGGGAAACAATGTAGTTCTGACCATAGACGAAGGGTTGCAATATATCGTCGAAAAGAATCTCGACGCCGCCCTTTCGCAGTGGAGGGCCATATCTGCTACAGCAATAATGATGGATCCTCACACGGGCGAGATACTGGCCATGGCGAGTAGACCAACCTTTAATCCAAACAACCCCGCTGAGGTGAAAGCAGATCAAAGGAGAAATAGAGCGATCACAGATACCTATGAGCCTGGCTCAACCTTCAAAATAATTGTAGGAACCACGGCTCTTGAGGAGGGTATCATAAATCCAGATAAGAAATTTGACTGCAGTGCCGGGTATGTTGAAGTGGGCGGAAGGAAGATAAAAGATGCGCACAGGCATGGCGTCCTCACATTTAGAGAGGTCATCCAAAAATCGTCTAATGTCGGAACAATAAAAATCGGACTGATTCTTGGAAAAGAAAGGATATATGAGTACATTAAACGATTTGGCTTCGGTGAGAAAACAGGCATTGACCTCATCGGCGAGGTGTCAGGCAAGGTACGCCCAGCAGATCGATGGTCAGGGATGTCTATCGGTGCAATTTCTATCGGTCAGGAGGTTTCAGTCACCCCTCTTCAGATGTTGAGGGCCTATTCAGTCATTGCCAATGGAGGGTTTCTCATAAGACCTCACGTGGTGACGGAGGTCGTTTCCCCGGAGGGGAGGGTTGTGTATAAATCAACACTAGAATCAAAAAGAATCCTTTCAGAAAAGACAGTGAATGTCTTTAGGGACATTTTAAAAACAGTGACTGAAACGGGTGGCACAGCAAAGGCTGCGGCTCTTGATGGAAATGAGGTTGCGGGTAAGACAGGTACAGCCCAGAAAATAGACCCAATGACCAAGAAGTATTCAAAGGATAAGTTTGTGAGTTCATTTGTTGGCTTTGTCCCCGCAGACGACCCACGGATAGTGCTTATCGTGATTATAAATGAACCCAAGGGACAGATATACGGCGGTGTTGTTGCAGCTCCTGTCTTCAAGGATATCGCGAGTGAATCCCTTTCATACTTGAATGTGCCACGGGATGATTCGAAAGAAAAAGGATTGTTGCTCGTTTCAAACAATGAGCGTTAAACTATTATATGAAATTAAGGGACATTTTACCAGAACATTGCATTCTGCAGGGAGATATTGATAGGGAGGTAGAAGGTATTTCATACGATTCCAGGAAGGTGAAGACGGGAGACATATTTGTCGCCATAAAGGGTGAACACTTCGATGGACATAATTTTATAGAAGATGCAATTAGTAATGGTGCAGTTGCAATAGGTTATGAAAAAGAAACCAAGGATATATCTGCATACCGTCGAAAATATCATCATGCCTCTTGGATAAGAATCCGTGATGCCAGGGACGCGATTGCGGCGTTGTCACACAATTTTTATGGACGACCGTCCGAAGAACTTTCCGTAATTGGCATAACCGGCACAAACGGTAAAACGACCACTTCATACCTGCTAAAATCAATCCTTGAAAAATCTGGACAGGATGTCGGTCTTGTGGGTACAATTGCCTATCTTATCAAGGATATGGCTCATGAGGCGTCACATACGACGCCAGAAGCTCCTGACTTCCAGAGCCTGCTCAGAGAGATGGCAAATAAAGGATGCCGACACGTGATTACGGAAGTCTCATCTCATGCTCTCTCACAGAATCGGGTTGATTACACTCGATTCATGGTCGCGGTTTTTACTAATCTAACGAGGGATCATCTTGATTATCATGAAACTATGGAAGATTATTTCAAAGCAAAAAGCAAACTTTTTACCGAACTTTTGCCAGACAATGGCAGCGCAATTGTAAATCGCGATGACCCATATGGAGAAAAACTCATCACTCTTTTAGAAGCGCAGAGGGTCAAGAGTGTAGGACTGAAAAGGAGACCCGATGGAGAGGATAGTGGTCTCGTGTCTCAATCAAAGAGGATAGTAACTTATTCATTAAAGCACTGCGATGCAGATACCTATGCTTTTGACATAAGGACCACGTTCAAAGGCAGCTTATTCAAACTAAAGACCACTGTGTGCGATCAGGTGCTGGAGGATGAAATCTTTTCCCCCCTTATCGGAATTAAGAATGTTTACAATGTGCTCGCAGCAATCAGCGCAGCGCTCTCATTAGCGGTACCTCTTTGGGCGATAAAGGAGGGTATTGCGAGGCTGGATGTTGTTAAGGGAAGGCTAGAGAAGGTCGACTTAGGGCAGAAATTTCTTGCAGTTGTTGATTATGCCCATACTGAAGATGCCCTCGAAGGACTCCTCATGACCGCCCGGCATCTACTCGGAATATCCACGTCTGGGGAAACGACAGAAGGAGCAGCAAGATCGAGAGAAAAATTGTTTCCGCAGACAAAGAATGGAAAAGGTGGAAAGATTATTACTGTCTTCGGGTGTGGTGGAAACAGGGATAGGGGCAAGCGTCCCATGATGGGCAACATTGCGGTGAGGTTGAGTGATTTTGTTATCGTCACTTCAGATAACCCTAGAGATGAGGAGCCGCAGGGGATCATGCGTGATATTGAACAAGGCATGAAAGCGGATAATTATGTTGTCATAGAGGATAGAGGAGTCGCGATTAACATGGCAGTTGACCTCGCCTCTCCAGGAGACATCATAATAATAGCCGGAAAGGGACATGAAGAATACCAGGAGATTCGGGGGACACGACATCCTTTCAGGGACAAGGTAACCCTAGAAAACGCAATCAAACGGGTAATGAGTAAAACAACCTTCAGAAGCAACCGTTGATATAGAGGTAGCGTGGCGGCAGACAAGGATCAAGCACTTTTATTTTGAATTATTTGACAACAATTCTATTACAGATCTTGAATGCAAGATCACTCGTTGAGATGAAGGTTTTGATATGTTAAGCCTGAAAGAGATTATCGATGCCACAGGAGGAACAATCTTAAATGAGGTATCCTCGGATTTTTCAGGGGTCTCTATCGACTCTCGGACAATCAAGAAAGGGGAGCTTTTCATTGCCTTGAAAGGTGATAGATTTGACGGCCACTCATTTGTTATGAATGCTTTGGAACGAGGGGCTGGGGCCATGCTAGATCGCAACACAATGTGCTCAAAAGGTGAAGCGATGAAAAATCGTAAGGTATGCATTGAAAAGCATGCATATTCGGGAACTATCATCCTTGTAAACAACACAGTGCAGGCCTTGCATGATATAGCCCGTTACGTTCGAAAAAGATTTTATGGGCACGTCATTGGAGTTGTGGGGAGCAACGGCAAAACAACAACCAAGGAACTTATCTCATCTATATTGGGAACACGATTCGATATCCTTAAGACGGAAGGCAATTTTAACAACCATATTGGAATGCCCCTAACCATTATTAAATGCCGGAAGGAAACTGAGGCCATGGTGCTTGAGATGGGCACGAATAAACCACATGACATTACTGAACTATGCACTATTGCACAACCTGACATCGGAGTTATCACAAATATAGGATATGAGCATCTTGAGGGTTTCGGTTCCCTGAGTATCGTCAGAGAGTCTGAGCTCGAAATACTGCGCTACGTAACAAGCGTGATAGTCAATAATGATGATGCATTCCTCATGGAGGGCGTAAAGAGGATATTTGATGGAGCAATTATCACCTTTGGAATAAACAATAGTTCAGCTGCAGTGAAGGCTGGGCAGATCATATTTTCGGGCGGGGGGACGAGCTTTACTTTGTCTGCAAGAGACGAACATATCCCCGTAATCTCACAATTACGAGGACGGTTTAATGTCTATAATTCCCTTGCAGCGGCAGCAACCACTTTTGCTCTGGGATTTGGTCTTAAGGACATAAAGACGGGACTTGAATCATTTAGGGGCCTTCCGATGAGGTTTGAAGTCCTTCAATACGAAGGCGCCACCTTTCTAAATGACGTGTATAACGCAAATCCTTCGTCCATGGAGGAATCCATCAAGGAACTTGTCAGAATGTCAGAGTGCTCACCGTGCAAGAGGGCTATTGTTGTGTTGGGAGATATGCTAGAACTCGGCGAGTCTGCAGTTCCTTCCCACAAAAAATTGGGGCAGTCGATGTTAAAGCGCCCAATAGATCTCTTTATAGGTGTGGGTACGTTGATGGCACATGCTGTTTCTGAGTTTAAGGGCAAAGGAATCCATGAAGGGACTTCAGAAGAGGCAGGCCAGCACCTCAGCAAAGTGATGAAGCAAGGAGATATCATATTGATAAAAGGTTCACGAGGAATGAGGATGGAAAAAGTTCTGGAAGTGATAAAAGATTCAAACAAGAAGCCTGATGCCCTGAAAGAGGACTGAGGAGAAGCAACATGTTCTATGAGTTACTCTACAGGCTCCATAATTACTTTTCATTTCTTAATGTGTTCCGATACATCACCTTCAGGACATCTCTGGCGGCTTTGACTGCGCTGATTGTTACCTTTGTGATCGCCCGACCCCTTATCAGATGGTTAAAAAAAATCAGCATGACCCAGCAGATTAGGGATGATGGTCCCCAAACTCATCAATCCAAGACTGGTACCCCCACAATGGGAGGTATCATCATGGTCATATCAATTTCGATATCACTCTTGATGTGGGGAAATTTCAGGAATGTATACGTATGGGTGATGCTTATTTCATTGATAGGGTTTGCCGCGATAGGGTTCGTTGATGACTATCTAAAGGTGATGAAGAGAAACCATAAGGGCTTAAGGGCACGATACAAATTTGGGGCACAGTTAATCCTGGCGTTCACCATTGGGGTCTTCCTCTATGCTAACCCTGCGGACCCTTACACGACAGTTCTCAACGTTCCCTTTTTCAAGAAATGGCTCTTTGACCTGGGCCTTTTTTACATCCCCTTCTCTGTATTTATCATGGTTGGTGCATCTAATGCAGTGAATCTCACCGACGGTATTGATGGCTTGGCGATAGGGCTGGTAGCAGTTGCTACCCTTGCTAATGGCGCACTTACGTATCTTTCAGGGCATGCTGTTTTCGCAAAGTACCTTCAAGTCATTTACTTGCCGGGGGCTGGAGAACTGACTGTTTTTTGCGGGGCTATGCTTGGGGCGGCCCTTGGCTTTTTATGGTACAATGCATATCCAGCGGATGTATTTATGGGAGACGTTGGTTCTTTGGGATTAGGAGGTGCCCTCGGTACTCTTGCAATTGTGACGAAGCATGAAATCGTGTTGGCGATCGTAGGGGGTATTTTTGTGATAGAAACGCTGTCTGTCATGCTGCAAGTCTTATCGTTTAAGCTTACGGGTAACAGAATATTCAAGATGGCTCCCATACATCACCATTTTGAACTTAAGGGATGGCCGGAACCAAAAATCATAGTGAGATTTTGGATCATAGCAATAATTCTTGCACTTTTTAGTCTCGCAACTTTAAAATTGAGGTAAGACCATGAAAAAAGAGCCGAGGAAGCGTTGTTACAGATTGAGCGCGGGACTTTCGGGTTTTGCGGCTAGGGGTGGTGCTTTGTTGTTTCTGATGACCTGTTGTTGTCTTACGGTTAATTATTTTATTTTATCGGCTGACGCGGGAGAAATTGCTGCAAAGGCCGCAGTGGTCATTGACGCTCAAAGTGGTAAAATACTCTATGCAAAGAATCCTAATCTCAAACTGCCGCCGGCAAGCACAACGAAACTCTTGACTGCGATGGTTGCTCTTGACAGGGTCCAACCAGAGTCAATGGTGACCATCAGTGAACATGCAGCCAATACGCCTTCAGTTTCTCCTAAATTGAGACCAGGAGATAGGCTCACCATCAGGGATCTCCTCTATCTGGCCCTCATGAGGTCGATAAACGGTGCTGCTGTTGCCCTTGCAGAGGCGACTGCTGGCTCCGAGGAGGCCTTTGTAATAATGATGAATGAGAAGGCTGGCCGGTTAGGGGCTGAAAATACGAGATTTATAAATGCATCAGGGTTGCCTGGCCCTGGTCAATTCGTGACCGCATATGAGCTTGCACTGATCATGAAGGAATCCCTAGCTTACCCAATCATAAAGGAAATCATTAATACGAAGACAAGAGACATTTACACGCTCGATGGAAGGCGACTTTACATAAAGAGTACAGATCAACTCCTCTGGCAAGATGACGACCTCCTTGGAGGTAAGACAGGCTACACAAGGGCTGCACGTCACTGCTTTGTATGTGCGGCTGAAAGGGAACGGACAATCCTAATTACCGCTCTGCTGGGAGAAGCTGCGAGGAGAAATCTCTGGCCGGAGACGTCGTTTCTTTTAACAAAAGGTTACGAAGTCTTGGCCGAGAAATCTGAGCCCATGATTTATATGAGTGACATACCGGATGAACCTGTCATGCTGGCTTCATATGATCCGGATTCTTCTCCTAAGATTAAAAAAATAGCTAAGAAGTATAGACTGCATGTAACCTCCAAAAAAACTCCGTCAGCGGCGAATGCAAATAAAACCAAGAACATTAAATTGGCTCAAAGAAAGACTGTAAAGAAGAGAGGTACCACTGCGCAGGCAAAGAGAGAGGGGAAGAAAATGTCAGGGAAGAGCCTCACGGCACATAATCAGGAAGAGACGAGGAAATCTTAACTGCCAGCCTAGCCGCCATTTCTGTACCCTAGCTTTTTGTGCTCTTTCTGTGGTTCGCTTAGACAGAAAAATATTATTAAGAGCTGATTTCCCGTTTGAACCTCTTCTGTTAAGGAGATGGAGTGTGAGTATCGACTCTGTCTCTAGATACAATTACAGTAAAACTCTTTCTAGAGACCTGATTTGGAGCAAGGATTACAATTTTAGTTGGCGGCTGAGAAATGTTAGCAGATGTAAAAGGGAAAAAAATTACTGTTGTTGGTCTTGCCAGGAGCGGGGTTGGCGCAGCAAACCTACTTGCCGACCTAGGTGCGGAGGTGACAGTTACCGACAAGAAAGGCCCTAGGGAACTGGGGATGTTTCTTGAGCGGCTGAATGCTCATGTCACTGTTGTGTTAGGCCATCACCCTCCGGAGTTATTCAATCAAGCAAACCTTATTGTCGTAAGTCCAGGCGTTCCATTAGAGGCAATTCCTCTTAAAACGGCATCTGACAGGGGCATAAAAATTATAGGGGAATTAGAACTGGCATACCAGATAACCAGAACAACGAGAAAATTGCAGAATACGGGATTTCTTGCGGTGACAGGCACTAATGGGAAATCGACGACAACCATGTTGCTCTATGAGATGCTTAGAAAGGCGAAGTTAACCACCCTTTTAGGTGGTAACATAGGTACTGCGCTGACTGAGGAACTACTGAAAGCAGGAGTTGGTGTGTTGGATCCCGAGGAGAAGAATGACATTGACTATGTTGTGACAGAGGTGTCCAGCTTTCAACTGGAATCAATTGATGAGTTTAGACCTCGAGTGGCAGCTATCCTCAACATAACAGCTGACCACCTTGACAGATATAGTTCTATGGATGACTATATCAACGCCAAATGCAAAATATTTCTGAACCAAACTGCAGATGATTTTCTTATCCTGAACGCAGACGATGCTTTAACGCCGGAAATTCACAAGAGAGTGGCGAGGCAGAGCCGCATGAAACCAGAGCTTTTCTATTTTAGCAGAAAGCGTGAGGTCAAAGGGGCATACTTAAAGAATGGATGTATTCATGTTAGCATCCCTTCTATAAAGGGAAAGAGATCGCCTTTATCTTTTATCGTCAATCCTTTATCTTTTACTATAAAGGGGGTCCATAACATCGAAAATGCTATGGCAGCGTCCCTCATGGCGTTGCTATCGGATTGCAGTGAAGAAGCGGTCAAGGGTACGCTGAAGAGTTTCCCAGGTCTTGAACACAGGCTTGAGTTTGCCCGAAACATACGTGGTGTAAGATTCATCAACGACTCTAAAGGCACGAATGTTGGCGCGGTCATCAAATCCCTTGAAAGTTTTGAGGAACCGATACTCCTTATCGCGGGAGGGAGGGATAAGCATGGTGATTTTTCACTATTAAGGCCCCTTATCAAGGACAGGGTGAAGGCGCTTATTCTTATCGGTGAGGCGAGAAGCATGATCAATGCCGCTCTTGGAGATATAGTACAGATATTCATGGAGGATACATTGAAGGCAGCGGTAGATACGGCAAAACGACTTGCCTTGCCAGGTGACGTGGTGCTATTTTCTCCGGCCTGCGCAAGTTTTGATATGTTTGAGGATTTCGAGGACAGAGGCAAGCAATTCAAAGAAATCGTGAAAGAACTATGAAAAAAAATTATGACAAGTGGGTTTTAGGAATAGTCATCTTGCTCATACTGATCGGCCTGATGGCAGTTTACAGTTCCACATCGGTGGTATCTCCCGATACGATCGAGAAGTATCGTAAAAGGGGTTTGGAAGTAAGCCAGTTTGCTTTCATAAAAAAGCAGCTGTTTACTATACTGCTAGGCATAATTGCTATGTTTACAGCAGTCAAGGTGAGACTCGAACACTTGAAAAAAATGTCGATCCCCTTACTTGTCTTTTCTCTCATCATTCTCCTCCTAGTTTTTACTCCTCTAGGCATAAGTGCTGGTGGTGCGAGAAGATGGCTCAGGCTCTGGCCTTCTACCTTTCAGCCGTCTGAACTCGTGAAACTATCGATGGTTATATTCCTGGCATCGTACATGAGCATGGAAAGATTTAAGAAGGACAGCTTAGTGTGTTTTATTATTCCCGTGGCAATAATAGGATGTTTTCAGGTGATATTTCTAAAACAGCCTGATTTCGGAGCTGTGATGAGTCTCTCCCTTCTAATGCTATGCATGCTGTTTCTATCAGGCATGAGGCTAGTCTATCTGTTGTCCCTTGGACTACTTAGCATCCCCGCTCTCATTAAATTAATCTCAGAGCCTTACAGATGGAAGCGGGTCACTGCCTTTCTTGATCCCTGGAAGGATCCTCAGGGCGCTGGATTTCAGCTCATACAGTCGTTCATTGCACTTGGCAGCGGTGGCTTTATGGGAGTGGGATTAGGGGAAGGCAAGCAAAAACTCTCTTTCCTGCCAGAAGTGCATACAGACTTTATATTTTCTCTCATAGGAGAAGAGCTGGGATTTATTGGATCGATTGTTGTGGTAAGTCTCTTTTTTGTATTATTTCTGAGGGGAGTTGCTATTGCCAGGCGGACAAGAGATTCATTCTCTTATTATCTTGCCTTTGGAATCTCTGTCATGATTGCCCTGCAGGCAATCGTCAATTTCGCTGTGGTGACGGGAATGGTTCCTACAAAAGGCCTCCCATTGCCCTTTATCAGTTATGGAGGTTCATCACTAATTGTGAATATGATTGCTGCTGGCCTATTATTAAATATATCAAGTCTTAAGGGACAAATGATAAACGAATATGATGGCGGAGGGATTGAGCCAGGGCATCCACATATCCCTGAGTCTCCCCCGATAGCTCGCCATTCAAAATGGCGACGAGGCTACGGATACACCCGATACAATAGGAAGTTTCCAAAAAAAAATGAGCTGTCCGGCAATAAGTGATGAGGGTACTTATCGCAGGCGGGGGAACAGGAGGACACCTTTTCCCTGGGATAGCCGTAGCAGAGGAATTCAAGGAGAGGGGTCTTTCGAAAGAAATTGTTTTCGTTGGCACGGAACATGGGATAGAGGCAAAGGTTGTACCTTGGGAAGGGTATACGATAAAGTTTCTGAGGGCGGAGGGGTTAGTCGGACGAAGCCTTTTAAGAAAAATCAGGGCCTCTGTTATATTTTTGCTGTCTATTAGTGACTCCCTCAAGATTCTTAAGTCCTTTAGACCCCATATTGTCATCGGTGTAGGTGGATATGCATCGGTCGGCATGGTGTTGTCCGCATATTTAAAGGGCCTCCCAACATTAATACTTGAACAGAATTCTGTCCCGGGACTGGCAAACAGATTTCTTGGAAAATTTGCTGACGCCGTGGCGGTTACTTATCAGGAAAGTATTTCTTTCTTCCCCAGACACAAGACGTACCTTACAGGGAATCCCATAAGAAAAAGAATGACGAGGAAGGACAGAGATCTAGCTTATTCCTGCTTTCCTCTTCAACGGGAGAGATTCACCGTATTTGCATTTGGGGGCAGTGGTGGCGCACGCAGTATAAACCAGTCGGTGGAAGAGGCCTTGACTTACCTAAGAGATCTGAAACGGAATATGCAGTTTCTTCATCAAACAGGCGAAAAGGATTATGAAAAAGTGACGAATACGTACAGAAGGCTTGGGTTTCATGGCATAGTAGCCCCCTTTATTCATCAAATGGCTGCAGCATACTCTATAGCTGACATTGTTATTTGCAGGGCAGGTGCTACAACACTTGCCGAGATTGCGGCGATGGGAAAGCCTGCGATATTAATTCCCTATCCCCATGCAGCGTCGAATCACCAAGAACATAATGCCAGAAAATTGGCTGACATGGGTGCGGCAAAGATCATACTCGACAGGGAGTTAAACGGCAAGATCTTAGCGGACTTGATAAGGGAACTCTATATGGATAAAAAACTGAGAGGAGAAATGCAATGTGTTTCCGTCGCTTTCGGAAAGGTTGATGCAAGGGAGAAGATTGTGAATTTGGCAATGACCCTGATGAGGAATAAATGAGCGGAGGATGATTTTGTTTAAGCATTATAGGGTGATCCATTTTATCGGCATAGGCGGTATCGGGATGAGCGGAATCGCAGAGGTTCTGCATAACTTGGGGTATGAAATTACGGGCTCAGATATCAAAGATTCAGATACAACCAAGAGACTCAAAAGCTGCGGGATTAGGGTATTCATCGGCCATAACAGGGAAAATATCAGTAAGGCACACCTGGTAGTTGTTTCCTCAGCGATTTCTTCAGACAACCCTGAAATTATTGAGGCAAAAAGAAACTCAATACCCATAATCCCTAGGGCGGAGATGCTCGCTGAACTTGCCAGACTCAAATACGGGATACTCATTGCGGGTGCTCACGGAAAGACGACAACAACTTCTCTCATAGCGACTCTGCTTGGGGAAGGAGGCCTGGACCCCACTGTTGTCATTGGCGGGAAACTGAAGGCTTTGGGCAGTAACGCAAAACTAGGACAGGGAGACTTTCTGGTGGCAGAGGCTGATGAGAGCGATGGATCTTTTTTAAAGCTCAATCCTACTATTGCCGTAATAACAAACATAGATAAGGAGCACCTGGACTATTTTAAAGACATCGAAAAATTAAAAAGTGCATTCTTGGCATTTGCAAACAAGATTCCATTTTATGGGACAGCAGTCGTGTGCGCGGAAAACGAACACGCACGAGACATAATCCCTGCGATCGAAAGAAAAATGATAACATATGGGTTTTCACCTGATTCGGCTGTTCGTGCTTCAAATGTCAAGAGTGTGGGCACTACGATGAGTTTTGAGGCTGCGGCAGAAGGAAAAGAGCTTGGTAATTTTATTATCCCCATTCCTGGCGAGCACAATGTGCTTAATAGTTTAGCAGCGATAGCGATAGCAATTGAGTTGCAGATTCCGGTGCCTACTATCAGGAGGGCCCTTACCAATTTTAGCGGAATCCAGCGCCGGTTTGAGTATAAAGGAGAAGAAAGCGGGATCAAGATCTTTGATGATTATGGCCACCACCCGACTGAGATCAGGGCAGTTCTCAAGGCAGCGAGGGAGTCCTTTGATCGGCGACGTATCTTTGTAATATTTCAACCGCATAGATATACAAGGACTAGAGACCTAATGGATGAATTTGCGCAGTGTTTTACCTTGGTGGACAGGCTCTTCATAATGGATATTTACCCTGCCGGAGAGGCTGCTATTGAGGGAGTGAATTCAGAGAATCTCTTGAAGAGAGTGGAGAGCAATAAAGGCGCAAAAGCAACTTACATCCCTGACAGAAATGAGCTGGTTAAACGGATAATCTCTGAACTAAGAATGGATGATGTGGTCATTACCCTTGGAGCGGGAGATGTATATAAGGTCGGTAATCAGATATTAAGAGAATTATCACCTGTTGATTCAGCATGAGACGTTTCAACGAAGGCGCGAGGGACCCTGCATGGGCAAGTCCGTATGCGGCATAGTGGACAAGCTCGGCCGCAACGTTACGTCTAAATTCGGTCTCAATAAGGCAATTCTTGATAAGGAGTGGAGAAAGTGCCGGTTGATGTTGGCATACAAGCTTATCGAACGCAGCGGAGTCCTTTTTGTTGACCCGAAGTCAACGCTACCTGTATGCAGGCACATGAGTGTGGAGAGCCGAGAGTCGCAGAGCACTTTTCATTGTGTGGCCTAGGGGTGTATCTTGAAGCTGATACGAATGTGCACTGAAAATACTGGCGGCGTTGGAGGCCGTCTCAGCTTTTGGAGATGACACACGCTTGCTCAGTCAAGCGGGAACCTGCAGGGAAGCCTGAGCTAATACCGTACGCAGGAGCAACGGGGAATAATCGCTATTGGGAGCGGTGAGGGTATTAACTTAGAGAGCATTGAATGCTTCTTGGAGCGATGGTTGAAGCGGGCAGACTTTGTATGGGACTCTCATTTCGACCCTTGAGCTTTTACTTGGACTTTGTGTCTTGCCCACCGGAGTCTGGAATTACCACCTCAAATGTATCTCCTCCTTTTGGCACAAACACCACGCCAAGGTCTTCGGAATAAAACATCGTATTCTCTTTTAGTACTTTTTCAAACTGGAGTTTCAAATTGGTTATACTTTTTTCGTATCCTGCACGATAGTAAGAGTCTGCCAAAAAGAAACGAAATATGAGGCCACCCGTGAAACAACCGATTATAAAAAAAATGGCGGCAACAACTCGAGGCCTTGCAACTAGCTGGTTTGTCATGGTAAGACTGCGAATCCCGGGGCATGTCGAACACTCATTCCGGAGCAAATCGAACACCTGTTCCGGTCGAAATCGAACAGTGATTCCGGAATAGGTGTTCGGCATCGAGCGGAA
>JBKQMP010000119.1:0-29991 GCA_052146665.1 Dissulfurispiraceae bacterium | reverse complement strand
AACTTCCTCAGAAAACTCCACTCCGCCATAGACTGCTATGAGGTCATCTCCCAGAGCAGCAGCCTTAACCAACACGCCCTCAGCTACAGCTAAAAGAAAAGGGAATACTCACACCTAAATCACAGAAGCAGCTAGTTTCAGATTTATGAGTATTCCCTTCAGCCAGAATGCACTTACTCAGTCTGTCCTTATTTCTTCTTGGCTGCTTTCTTGGCAGTTGTTTTTGTTGCTGCCTTTTTTGCAGGAGCCTTTTTTGTTGCCGCCATTGTGTTCACCCCCTTTCAGTCCCACAAAAGATTTCTGAAATGGCTCTTTGTGGGAAGTTGCTGTGATTTAAACCCTCCCCAAAATTGTAATTCTTCTTCCGGATAAGATTCGCTTCAAAGTGACATCCTTTTTCTTTTTAAGTCTATATTCGGATTCTTCAATTACGGTGCAATTAATCTTCTTGCCAAATTTGGTTTCGATTTCCTGTAAACCGCTCAGAATTGTGGGGGTGAATGATCCTATTACCATAAGATCAATGGTCGGGAGATCTTCTCCATCAGCATACGATCCATAAATGAATGCAGACTTCACTGCATTTGCATTTAAAAGGCTCTTAAGGGCGCCCGGCAGACCGAGAGATTTTGCAATAAGGTTTTTCAATTCTGAATAGAGAGGCGACTCTTTATTGGCCTGAAAGTATTTCAGATTCGCAACTTTTTCGCTAAATATGATTTCCATGTCTTCCAACTTATCAAGTTCTCTTTTTACTCCTGACGGATTCTTCCTCAAGAGCTTAGCTATCTCCCTGATGTAAAATTTCTCATCGGGGCTGCTCAGCAACAGTGAAAGTAACTCGCCCCGTATAGATGATGAAAAGAGACTCTTAAGCATCTCAGCGTCCTTTTTTTAATTAAGTATAAATGATAAAATTCGATTTGTCAACAAAAAAATACAATTCGTAAACATTCTCTTTTTTGAAACGATTGTTTACAATTCGAACTATTCCAAGGGCGGTGAATTCCGGAAGGGTTTCTCTAATGTAAAGTGAGATCTATTGCGCCATGTCTGAGTATCTTCAGTTGGCTCTGCGTAACATCAATGATGGTAGATGGCAGTCTGCCACCAGTCTGGCCACCATCGATTATCAGATCGATCGCGTCATTAAAGTAATGGAAGACTGCAAGAGCATCATTTGCGGGTGGCATATTTGAAATGTTCGCACTCGTCGCAGTTATGGGGACCTCAGAAGCTTTGGCGAGCTTCAGCGCAAAAGACTCTCCAGGCATTCTCACCGCCACTTTATTTTTATAGACAAGGTGCTTGTCAATACCGCTGCGGGCATTGAAAACAAGGGTGAGGGGCCCTGGCCAGTATTTCTTTATCAACTCCTGCGCATAGTCGTTAATAGAGTCTGTAATGAGAGACAATTGTTCCAAATGTCCAATGATGAGGGGTATCGCTTTGTCTCGCGGCCTGTCTTTTATGTCATAGAGCTTCCTGATGGCGGGCAGCGTGTTGTAATTTGCTCCAAGCGCGTAAAAGGTTTCAGTAGGATACGAGACTAATCCGGCCTCTCTCAGAAGCGACAGCGCTTGATAGATCACTTCCTCGGTATTGCCAGCTGTTATTTTTACTATCATTCTTCTATTTTATACTTTTTCTTTTTTTGTGACAGGAATTGCCTGGGCTCTGCGATGTATCTCTTTTTAAGGCACAGATGGCTCTCAAATCCCTTGAAGGTTATGCTACGGATAATTAGGGCTTGCCGCACAAACTGTATGCAGTTCGTCTATGGTCAAGAAACGAAGAAGTGAAGAAAGTAAAAATAATCAGAGAGGGAAACGACTTTCGCTCTGGCTAAGCATTTTTCAAAGCATGGACGACAATATAAAGTTCCGACAGCTCGGCAGGGGCCGTGGGTGCCTGTACGGTATCTACGGCACGCATTTTTCTCAGGGATAGCGCCGGTATCCCTGAGGAGCTGATGGACGAAGCATGTCATGCACTGATCTTGACAAAATAGTTCTGGAACAGCATGAAGGTCATGGTAAAGAGGAGAAGTTTGGAGGAGCTCACAATTCCTGAATGACGCCGTTTTGCATTTTCATACGCCTGCTGATTCTATTTGCGAGGTCTGTATTATGCGTGACCATTAGGAAGGTCACTCCACTTTTACTATTCATGGACGCAAAAAAATTCATCATCTCGGCCTCTGTGTCTTCATCAAGGTCTCCCGTTGGTTCATCGGCAAGGATCAGTTTTGGATTATTTACGAATGCTCGTGCGATGGCGACGCGCCTCTGCTGACCTCCGGATAGCTGAGAGGGATAGACATTTATTTTGTCCTTCAACCCCATGACGGTCAGGAGTTCTCTCGCATAGGCGATGACATCACTACGCTGAGGTCCAAAGACAGTCGGCAATGCGACATTCTCCGAGACGGTTAGAGTTGGTATGAGGCTTGAAAATTGGTAGATGAAGCCGATCTTGCCATTCCTGAACTCGGACAGATCATTATCGCTCAAGGAGTCTAAATCTTCTTCATCTATAACAATGCTTCCAGAATCGGCTTTTGTTAGACCTCCTAGCAGACTGAGGAGTGTAGTCTTTCCACTGCCTGAATGGCCGACTATTGATATCATTTCACCAGTTTGAACAGTGAAGGATGCCCGGTCGACGGCCTTGAATAGCTGACCGTCTATTGTGTAGCTCTTTGTGATCTCTCTAACTTCTATCATTAGTCCTCCGTCCCGCGTATCTAAGAAGCGCGGTTGATCTCTTTCAGCAGACCCTCTCCTGCGTTCTCATCAAAAGTCTTTAGAGCCTCATATTCTTTCAAGGCAGCCTTCTTGTCGCCCATCTTTAGGTAGGTCATGCCCAGGTTATACCTCGCTGATGTATAGTTCGGCCTGAGCTTTATCGCTTTTCTTAGCGCCAATATCTCATCTTCGAACTTACCCAGCTTTCCGTATGCAATGCCGAGATTGTTAAAAACCACTGCATTGCCGGGCATATAGGTTACCGCCTTTTTAAAAGCATTGACTGCCTCGCCAGGTTGGTTAATGCGGTCGTAAGCAGTACCCATCTTAAGGTAAGCATACCCCATGTCAGGTTTTAACGCTACGACCTTCTTATATGTTTCTATCGCTTCGGCATACTGTTCATCTTGATCGTATAAGTATGCAAGGTGATACAGGGCTTCTACGTCGTTGGGGTTTTCTTTCAGCTTCTTTGTGACTTCTTGAAAGACGGACTCGCCGGCGTACGAGCTTAACGCTTGCTCAGTGGGTGCGTTTTTTCGCGGCTCCTCCTTCTTACATGATGAGGCTGACAGAAAAATGAAGACAAGCGCGATTGCAAGTCCCGCTTTGACGATATGATGGTGAGGTGTTTTTTTCATCATCTCTAGCGCAAAGTACTCCATGCTAGGCTGTCAGGCCAGCGTGCAGAGGAATGCGCCTCCTTTCCATAAGCAGCTTTTTCGCACTCTCAAGGAGAGTGAGCTCCGAGGCTCTTGTTGACGCAGACACCTTCGCGCCGTCAAGTTTCTTAAAGTCGAAGCAGCCCGTCATTCTTCTGACAAAAATAAAATACTCAATCTCTTTCCAGAGGGCCTTGTCATGTCTCTGGAACCTATGGATAAACTTCGGAGCGGTATTTATTATGTGAGAGCGGGTTCCTTTGCCCAGTTTGCGATTGTATTTTCTTCCCTGCCGTATGAAATACTCGGCAGAGTGTCTCTTGTGTACAGAGGTTCCGTCTGCAATCACAAAAGCGTCGTTGATGTGCGATTTCGGCAATGCCTGTTTAATCCGTGCTGCTTTTGTAAGATATCTGTACATATGAGTGACCACAACTGGGCTTTCTTTGAGACCGTCCATAGGTTTCCATCGGACCGCCTTCATAAAGGCTTCAGCCTTAAAGCACTCAAAAAGAGTGCTGCGTTCCGGTGATATACGTCTGTCGATATCAGCCACTCTGCTCACGAACTTTGAAATTTTCTCTATCGTCACCTCGTATTAGTGGCATTTGGCACATTCAGGGATGGAAAAGGGCGGAGTAAGGCAATAGGAAGCGAGATTAAGAATGACAAGGGTCATTATGAAAATGATTCGCAACACTATTTTACTCTCCTTTTCTGATCGCCTCGTAAGGTTCCATGTTGCTTGCCAAAAAAGCGGGGAACAAAGATGAGAGAAGCCCTGTTATTAAGGAAAAAATGAAGGCTCCCACGACCAATTCTATCAGCAGCGTAGCAGATGGAAGCAGATACGGTAATTTGAGGTAGTGCAGCAGAAAGTCTTTGAAAGTTGCCAGAATTACCGAGCCGACTATTAAGCCGGCCACTCCTCCGAGACTAGAAATAATAATGGCCTCCGTTATGATGAGTCTGAATACATGTCTTTTCTTGGCACCCATAGACCTTAACAAGCCCAGTTCCCTTTGGCGCTCATTGACAATCATATAGAAAGCAAACCCCATCATCAGGAGAGACAAGACCCAAAGCAAAGCGCTTATGATGACTATGCCCCTGATAAGGCCCGACAACTGTTTTCTTACGGTGCTAATCACCTCATCTGAAGCTATAGCCTTGACGCCGTCGACGTCATGCTCAATTCGTATGGCGACCCTGTCGGGGTTAAAGCCATCCTGCACCTGTACGAGGACGGTAGAAATCTGGTTTTTCTCTATATTGATGGGCTGCATAGAATTCTTGCTTGATTCTTCAGCCATTTGGTATGCCGCATCCATCGTCATGAAGACCGACTGATCAAAAAATTTTATTCCCGTCGGTTCCATGGTCCCCACGACCTTAAACAACGTGCCAAAAAAAGGAATTGAATCTCCCGCAATAACAGGCAAACCCCTCCCTGTTATAATTTCGTTCCCCATTAGAGGCTTCTTCAGATTTTTCTTGAGCCAAGGTGTTATCGTAAAGTCGGTTGCAGGCTCAAAGGCCACAAGGAAGGCATTGACGCTGTAACAACAGGTAAAAGAGGTCGGCTTAATGAAAAGCTGCGGGGAGGCTTTTTTCACTCCATCAACTTTTTCCACTTTCTCAAGAACGGACCTATCCATATAAAAGCTCGTGGGTTCACCCGCAAGCAATGCTGAGCGAGCGTCAGCAGCGTATTTTTCCGGAACCACCAGAACGTCCGCCCCAAGTCGGTAAGTCCCTATCTTCATCGCATTTTGCATGCTCGATATAAAGACAGTGGCAGAAAAAAGCGTGCCTGTGACGACGAACACGGATAAAAAAAGCAGTAGCGAGCGAATTAGTTTTCTTCGCAGGTTCTTGATCGCAAATGAAGGTATGTTCAAATTTGTCAGCATAGTAGTGCTTTAAAACCCCGCATATATAATACTATATTCTATCATCATTTATGAAATGTCCGTTGTCTGTGAGCTCACACCCACCGGTGCATGCGCTCTTCATCATTCGGCACCGTTGCTCCAGAAGAGCTGAGACTCCAATCTGCACAGGATTGTAGGAAAAGGACGAAAGGAGGGAAGATAACTCCGCCCTCCTTTCAACGCTTCAGTGATGTTGAAAACTCAACTGAAAGAGTGTTTCTATTTTTTTGACAGCCAGTCGACCTCTAAGCCGCAGAGAAGCGGAGAGCCCTTATCGACTTTCACTTCTATGCCCAAGGGTTTGTGGCAGGAGGCACAAGCCGAAACTTTTTCGACGATATTGGCATTCTTAAGATCCATGACGACCAACACGCTGTCATCACCATACGTCCTGGAGGAAAGCAACGCGTATTTGCCGTCCGCCGAGAATGCAAAGTCATGCGGTCTTACGTCATCGGGCAGAATGATCCGCTTAATTATCTCGTCCTTTGCCGTATCGATAATGATCACCTGACTCTTATGCGTACCTGGTTTCAGGCCCGGGTCGTATTCATTCGGCGCGGCCACCCAGAGATACTTCCCATCAGGCGTCATCCTCGTCTGATGTAAGAACGTCATTTCGGGGCTTGTGATTTCTTTTATTTTTTTCTTTGTGGTCCAGTCATAGACATAAACAGTACCACTTGGCATGTCAGTTATATACGCCTTCTTTTTGTTCTTTGTCCATTGGATACCACATACGGCATTCCCCACAGGCATCTTGTCAACCGTCTTCAGTTTGTCGGCATCCCAAATATAGACGCTTCCGTTAGCCATATCCTCGAAATAGATTTTTCCGTCGGGTCCCACGACAGCACCACAAAATTTCTCTCCCACTTGGAAAGGACCCTGCTTTTTTCCTGTAGCGAGGTCGATCTTGTAAACGTTACCGCTCAATGTGCCGGCAACGAGGACCTTCTTGCCCTTTTCAGTAACTAATGCCTGACCGTGGGTTCCGCCCGCCTTCTTGATTTCTTCGAAGCTCATGCCAGCGATCTTTCCTTCCATTTCAGAACCGGCCTCTGTAAGTACGATCCTGTCTTTTTCAACGTCCGTCGGCGATTTCATGGTCCTCATATCGATGATGGCAATATGGCCACCATGACCCGCGATGTAGGCGATGCCATTAAAGGTGGGTTTTTTTGCAACGTCAACTACCTTCGCATCAATCGTTGGGTTTGGTCCTGAGTAACAATCATCTGCGCCCAAGTTCTGCGCAGCCAGACTGTAATTCGGAGTGCCGGCGAAGGCGATGAAGCCAGCGACTACCGCAAACACTAATACTACTAAAACGCTTGTAAATCTTCTCATTTTCTTCCTCCTGTGATTGTAGTATTACGTTTCTTGAATCTCTCAACCTGCGATCTGGCATAATCTTCAATTTGATCAGCCAGCGATGGTTCTTAAACTGCTAAAAGTATCCTTAACAGATCACCTCCTCTAAAGACATCCCTCACTATAACTTGTTAATAAGATTTACCAGATCCAATTATTGCCGATTCCAAACACTCTGGCTGAACCGCTTCGCCATTGATAGCATCCTGCAACGTTATTGAATCGAGTGTCTCGCACAGCTTTTCTTCTAAAGCCATCCAGATTTTGTGGCTTGCACAGAAGCTAGACCTCTCGCAAAGAGAAGGATCACTAACACATTCCACAATTCCGGAAGTGCCTTCAAAAATGTTGAAGAGTGACTTAAGAGTTATTTTTGAAGGAGGAAGAGAAAGCATGTAGCCGCCTTTCGGCCCACGCACAGCTATTATGGGCCCTGCCACTTTAAGTTGAATAATTATTTGCTCAAGGTATTTTTCAGAGATATTCTCTTTTTTTGCAATTTCCCGCAAAGAAATAGGACCTTTATTGTAATTTCTGGCCAATGCAACCATCATCCTAATGCCGTATCGCGTTCTTTTGGAAAGTTTCACAGTCTTAATTCCTACTTATCCTATATATCCTATCTATTTGATAGATTATAATATCCACAAAAATCTTTTGTCAAGAAAATTTTTTTGTCATCTCAGAAATTTATTAGCAAAAAAAGTTAGCTGCTCTTTTACGTAATAACATAGACCTTCCCGGTAAGCCCGCTTGGTCGAAACAAGATGCGAAGTGGGTGGGAGAAGCCCTTTGGGCATGAGGTGCTGAAGCGCAATCGAACGTCTGCTGTACCTCTTTGAATACCTTAGCAGCCAGGTGGTGAAGATCGGTAAGGGTTGAGAAACATTATCCCGAGTGAACAACACAGTCCTAGAGGTAAGTTTTTAAAGAGAGTGCCGAGGACGGTGAGCCTGGCTGCCATGGAATTACTCGCTGAACTTACAGTATAGAGTGATTCAAAACCGCTTAAGAGATCATCTCCTATATTGCTTTAACTTTGTTAAAATATTCCGTTGCAGAGTGTGTCTGACCGGGCAGAGTCGTTAGGTGCGGCCAGAGGGCATCATGACTATCTTTGGCAGCAGGTTGACAGTTGATCGGGAAACCCATTGACGCGGTTTAACTACATGAGCCTGACAATTCGTAGATGAGGGCCAAGAATAATTACTGCTACTGTGAGAAGTCTGGTCATAAGGAGGCTAGGCAAAGGAGTGATTTTTAAGTGCGGTCGACCGTGAGAGTTCCATTGTGGCAAAATGGCCATCTTTATAAGTCTGGAACGATCGAAAAAAAGGAGAGAATAACAATCGTGCGGTTATCAACCGTCAAATGTGTCGGCGATGACATTATGATTTTGAAACGACAGTCTATCTTTTGTGGTTGACAATCGAGCTGACAATGGTAATATTAATATGATGATTGAAGTGCTAAAGTCCCATCATTAATATTAGGAGAGGGCGGCAAACGCTATATTTTTCGAATGAAGAGAAAGAGTGGGCTTTTATAATGATGGACTTCTCTTAAGAGCTCATTTTTTCTCATCGGCATCTACTCATGAATCATTTTCAAAAGGGGGGTCAAATGGAAAAAAAAGCTTTCGGTCGATGCTTTAACTATGCAGTTCGTCTTTTTGCAGTCCTGTGTGTGTTATCTTTTGTCCATGTGGGGGGCATTGGAATACAGGGAGTGGGGCCCGTGGAAGCGAAGATTACCGAAGAAACGATTGTTCCTGCTGAGGCAACGGACCTCCTCAACGCCGATAACCCGGACATTAAAAGGGTGATGGACACTCAGGATCGTCATGTCAGCGCACTGATGGCAATACCGGACGTTGTGGGGGCGGCTACCGGACTTTCTAGAGACGGGAGTCCAGCTATCGTAGTCTTTACGAAAAAAAGGATGAGGGCAGGAACAATTCCGGCGACCCTGGAAGGCATACCTGTTGCCGTGAAAATTACGGGGAAAATCTTTGCCCTGAGGAAAAACAGTGGAAAAACCGTTACCACAGGTTGGTTCGCCAGTCCGGTACCAATTGGCGTTTCAACCGGCAATGCGGGAGAGTGTTCCGCTGGGACCATTGGTGCGAGGGTCATAGATAACAAAAAAAATCTCTACGCCCTGAGCTGCAACCACGTGTATGCCCTTGAAAATACTGCACCAAATGGCAGTTTTGTCCTCCAGCCAGGTCTTTATGATACTGGTTGTGCTTACAGTAGTAACAATGTCCTCGGCACGTTATCAAGTTTTGTAACAATTAACTTTGGCGGTAACAATACAGTAGATGCAGCGATAGCAAGTGTGCCTGGTTCCTCCACTAGCCTGAGGCAACTTGGCAATTCCACACCGGCCGACGGATATGGAACACCCAATTCTCTCACGTACACTCAGGCAACAACTCAGAGCCCATATGTTGGCCAGCATGTCAAGAAGTACGGACGTACGACCAGGCTGACGACTGGCGCCATCAAGGGGATTCATGCCACGGTAAATGTCTGTTACAACTCATCCTGCTCTCTCATCGCTACTTTTAGCGACCAGATTGTCATCGGCGGTAGAGAGTTTTCACAGGCCGGTGATTCTGGATCACTGATAGTGACTAACGACAGCAATGCGTACCCTGTTGCTTTGTTATTTGCAGGAAGTTCAAGTACGACGATTGCCAATCCAATTGACACAGTGCTCAGCAGTCTCGGTGTGACTATAGATGGCAAGTGATAGACTATAGTTTCTGCACTTTTTTCATCGACGGTAAATGCCGGGGATGGGCGATACGTCATCCTGAACATTTTCCCCTTCCATGATTATCAAGAATCGGATAATGCCAAGAAGGGACAGGACATCGTAAAGGCGGGCATGTTGAGGAAGCGGAAATTGAATGTGACCGTGCTCGGCAGCGTTGTTGTCGTGAGTCTAATGACCTGTGCAATCAACGAAGGGCGCGGTCTTTACGGAGAAGAAGTAGTGCCTCAAAAGACGATTGAAGTTGTCTTGCGGGAAAATAACCCAGAATTGTTGTCTCTGCCCGGCGTGGTGGGAACAGCTGAGAGCTTATGTTCTGGTAGACCCTGCATAAAAATATATGTAACTAGAAAAACATCAGATGTAGTGCGGACAATTCCGAAAGTTCTTGAGGGCTATCCCGTAATGATAGAGGAAACAGGGGAGATTAAGGCACTACAGAAGCCGGCAGCGGAACACTGATTACGGAATTGTTTTAGCTCACCACCTAAAGTTTGAAGACATTATTCTTATGTTTCAAAGCTGCCTCTGGCTCTGACTGCTTGTCAGTAGGCACTTCTCTTAGAACGCTACGGCCCTTGAGCAGTGTGGTCCGCAGGCCAGTCCTCAAGGACTTTAACTCTCAAAATCCTGATCGGGTCAAGATCGCGGCATTCAATGAATAAGAGTGCAATTTTTTTGACTGGAAGTTGAATTGTTTTTGGTATATACTTTGTACAAGTAAACCTACTCGTCAAGGAGGTCTCTATGGCAACTGAAAAGAAAGTCGTATGCTGTGCAAAGACAAAGCAGGGAACGCAGTGCAAGAAAACAGCCGTAGGAAAGTCAAAGTTTTGCGCAACACATAAGAAAAAATAGTCATGACTTAAGAGGGGAAAGGTTTTTTTCTTTCCCCTCTTAAGAGCGATTTTCTTTAGTTCTTGTTTCCTGGAGACTTGACTCGAAGGGACTTGATGTATGAGACAATATTCTGCATCTGCTCCGACGTGGGATCTATTGGCTTTCCTTTTATCGCACCTTCAATACAGAAGTTCACAGCCTCCTCCAAGCTCTTCTGTTTCTTCCCCATAATGGTGAACACTTTCTTGTCGGCGGCCTTGTCCAAGCCCTTACCTTCAGGATGACATGAACTACATGACTTTCCCGACACAGCGCCGGCGAAATTGGGATCATTGAAAAGGATCTTTCCCTTTTCAATGTCACCTGCTGCGACAGCGAACGAGAAACTCAGCAGAACCACGGACGATAACAACAGCAACAATTTAATGGCTTTCATTTTTTCACCTCCTTCCGCTCATGAACAGTTTTGTGAAAGGGCAAATGTTTTATTGATCCAGTCCTACTTCATAGTTTTTTCTAACGATGTTGAGATCGATTAACCGGCTTTTAAAAGAACTTTAGTTTTAACCGTGCCATGCCGCTTTCATCTTAATTAAGTATAACTTAAGCGATCTTTGTTCCACACAGTTATAGACTGTCCGAGAAGTTGAAGTCATCTAAGAAACATCATCGCAAACACCAGCCACGACAATCAATATGACCACATGTACGATAGCGGTATACCTTTTTTGGGAACTCGGTTCTTATTTGAGGTGGCAAACGAGCTAAAGAACGTCACGAAAATCGCTTTTTTAGAATATAGCATGTCTGCCACATGCAATGGCTGTTGGCGTCCGTTATCTGAGAATTACATTGCTTCTGGACTTAATGGTGACTCTTACTTAAATATCAGACATTGTTGGGCTTTCCAAACTGACTCGCCAAAAGAAGCACAAAAAATGCTCTTCTTCAACAAATTTGAGTGGTCGTCTTAATAATCATGCTGCTCTATGGCAGCGTGCCGGGGGCAGCGCTACGCTGTCACCCGCTGCATCAGGCAGAAATCGATACGCAATGACATTGCACTGAATCTCATTCCCTTTTATAATATAAACATCTGAAACAGTGGGGTGCAGCATGGCTGTTACAAAAGACATCCAGCCCGGGGGAAAAGTCCCCCTATCTTTCCTGATATTGCGGTACATCAGGAGTCGACGCGCAAGGACGATTGGAATAATCGCCCTTGTCTGTTTCATCATTTTTTCAATTACCGGCTTTTTCATCTTGCCGCCCTACCTCAAACAAGTGGCTCTTGAGAGGCTGAGCATAAGACTTGGTCGCGAAGTTAGCATAGAATCGGTTAGAGTCAATCCCTATACTCTATCCATCAAAATCAGCGGGGTCCTCATAAAGGAGCCTGACAAGATCAAAACCTTTGTTTCTTTTGGCAACGTCGATATGAATTTAAGGATTATCTCGCTTGTCACGTTGAGGCTTGTCTTAAAAGAGCTTGAGATCGACAAACCGTATCTCCATATCGTTCGGACGGCCGCGAATACTTACAACTTTACCGATATCATAGAACGCATGACCAACCCTACTGAAACAGCGAAGCAGCCTCCGAGGCTCTTCCAGTTTTCCCTGACTAATATCCGGATAACTAATGGAAGCATTGACTTTGTGGACGCACCTGAAGGGAGGGAACATACTGTCCGCAATCTCTCAATTTCTGTTCCTTTTATCTCGGATCTGAAATCTTATGTGAACACCTTTGTGGAACCTTCGCTCAAAGCTACGGTCAACGGGACCGATGTTGTCTTAAAGGGTGACACAAAGCCATTTGCAGAGTCGCATGAGACATCGCTGAACGTCAACTTCAAAAACGTCGATCTTCCCTTCTACATGGCCTATCTGCCCTTCAAGCTGAGGACAAACGTACGTTCTGGACTTCTCGATGTCGGAATCGCCGTCGTTTATCGACAGTACAGTGACCGACGTCCGACACTGTCGATGTCGGGTGAGCTGCTGTTCAAAAAGCTCGAAATCGTTGATCTCAAGAATGCACCTGTGGCGAGGTGTGATTCGTTGGCAGTTTCGATTGCGTCGGCTGAACCTCTTAATAAACGCTTTCTCTTTTCGAATATCATCTTACAATCGCCGACTCTCAGCCTCTCCCGTGATCACAGGGGAACGTTAACGCTGCTGAGTCTGCTTCCTGAACAAGCGGCTCCAGTCGAGAAGGCTGGGGGCTCTGCGTCCCCTGAACCGAAGGTGTCCGTGGAGGCCAACAATATTGAGGTCAGGAAGGGCGTCATCTCGTTTTCGGATGCCAGCACTGAGAAGCCCTTTGCCACAAACCTGAGCCAGATAGAGGTGCGTGTCACCCACTTCAGCGCCGAGAAGGACAAACCGACTTCGTTGTCCTCCGCCTTCATTACAGAATCCGGAGAGATAGTGAAGGTTGACGGTGATTTTGGGCTGAATCCGTCTTTTTTCGACGGGAGAGTGTCATTGTCATCTGTTGCGCTTAAGAAGTATATGCCCTATTTATCAAAACAAGTGCGCTTTGATGTTGCTGACGGAACACTTGATTTGATGACCGGGATCAGATATCGTGCAGGCGACGACAAGCCGGCGATGCAGCTCTCCTCCCTTGAAGTGTCCATTAAGAATTTTCGCGCTGCTTTAAGAGGTGAGAAAGCCGATTTCCTGCGGGTACCTGCTTTCTCGCTTAAGGATGCGGCTATGGATCTTACGCAACGGAAGGTTGACATTGGGTCTGTGTCCACTGACAAAGGGCTTATCAACATCCGCCGGGACAAAGCCGGTTCTTTGAACCTGGCAAACCTCACGCCTCCTGGCGAAGTCCCAGCCCCCGGGCCACTCAAGGCCAAAGTTGAAATCAAGAAGCCTCTCCCCTGGGCGATAACCGTTCGTTCCCTGAATGCAGAACATTATACTGCCAAGGTTGAAGACCTGACCACGAACGAGCCCTTCAGCGTTGATCTGGACGGGATTGCGTTGAAGGCGGAGGACCTCTCTACAGCAAAGAATACTAAAGGAAAGGTATTTTTTTCATGTCGTGTCGAGAAAAAAGGGATAGTGAAGGTGTCAGGAAACGTTTTCATCGAACCGCTCAAGGCGGCGCTGTACGTAAATCTAAAGAACCTGCCTATCGTGCCCTTGCAGGCTTATGTAAAGGATAAGGTCAATGTGTTGATCACCGCTGGAGACGTCAATGCGGAGGGGAGGGTCACCGCCTCGATGGCTTCTAAGGAAAACCTCAAGGCATCATACAAAGGGAAAGTCTGGGTGAACCACTTCGCCACTGCAGATCCGGTGAACGCTGAAGACCTGCTCAATTGGGACACGCTCTACCTCGGAGAAATGGATGTCCGATATGCTCCTCTTTTTGTTCATATCGATGAGGCGGCCCTTACTAATTTCTATTCACGCATCGTCGTCAGCGCTGACCGGACGCTCAATCTACAGGAGGTGTTCATTACCCCCCAACCGCAACAGCAACCTGCCACACAAGGACCACCAGAGCAGATAGCCGTTGAGCCCTCTGCCGGTACTCAACAGACTGCGCAGAAGAAGCCTGAACAAAGGAATATCAGTATCGACAAGATCACTCTCCAGGGCGGTACGATTGACTTCATCGACCACAGCATCAAGCCCACTTTCAGTGCAAATCTGCTCGAAGTGGGAGGTCGTATATCAGGGTTATCATCAGAAGCAGACAAATTTGGCGATGTCGAACTGCGGGGAAAGTATGACCGTTATGCGCCTCTGGAGATCATCGGCAAGATCAACCCGCTGAGGGACAATCTCTATGTCGATCTCAAGGCTGACTTCAAAGACATGGACCTCACCTCGGTGAGCCCTTATTCTGGCCGTTACGCTGGCTACACAATCCAAGAAGGGATGCTCTCCGTCCAGGTCCAATACCAGATCGTCAAAAACAAGCTCGATGCAAAGAACGATGTTTTTCTCGACCGGTTGACGTTCGGGGAGCGGGTAGAGAGCCCCGACGCCACCAAACTGCCGGTGAAACTGGCTGTTGCTCTTTTAAAAGACCGCAACGGCCAAATCAAACTTGACATACCGGTAAGCGGAGAGTTAGACAATCCGAAGTTCAGCGTTGGCAGCATCATACTCAAGATTATCGTTAACATTCTCATCAAGGCGGCCACGTCGCCTTTTGCCCTTTTGGGTGCCCTCTTCGGTGGCGGAGAGCAGCTTGGTTATGCAGAATTCGATTACGGCTCAGCAGATCTTACTGCTGACACTGTAAAGAAACTTGAT
Organism: Dissulfurispiraceae bacterium; assembly: GCA_052146665.1. Lineage (GTDB taxonomy): Bacteria > Nitrospirota > Thermodesulfovibrionia > Thermodesulfovibrionales > Dissulfurispiraceae > JBKQMP01. Next base: position 15,366 of record JBKQMP010000119.1, on the reverse strand, counting down.
ATTCTCACCAAGGCGTTAAACGACCGACCCGGCCTCAAGATGGATATCGAAGGGTATGTTGACCAGGAGAACGACCCCGAAGGACTCAAACATTATCTTCTGATGCGTAAGGTGAAAGCACAAAAGATTAAAGACCTCACCAAAAAGGGAATGGAGGTACCATCCCTTGAAGCCGTGACGGTCACTAGCCAGGAATATCCTGAATACCTGAAGAGGGCCTACAAGGAGGAAAAGTTCCCGAAGCCCCGCAACTTCATCGGTATTGCCAAGGATCTTCCGGCACCAGAGATGGAGAAGCTTATTCTTACACATATCGAAGTGAAAGAAGCCGACCTCAAGCTGCTGGCATCGCAGAGGGCGCTCACGGTAAGGGACTACATCCTAAAGTCTAAACAGATCGAGCCTGAGCGAGTGTTCATTCTTGAGGCGAAGTCGATTCAGCCGGAGAAGAAGGAAAATCTAAAAGACAGCCGCGCGGACTTCAAGCTCAAATAGTACAAACAGCCTGATTGAGTTAAAAGGTCTAAGCATCTTAATATTTGGACTTGACGATATCGAACATTTTCCGGGTGGAGAGGCATTGCATCGGCGCCTGGCAAGCTAAGAGCAGTCAGAGGAGGCAATAATGGATCTTTTTGAGGCAGTCAAAACGAGAAGGAGCATCCGGAGGTTTCTCGATCAACCTGTTGATGATGAAGCGCTTAAGACAGTTCTTGATGCGGTTCGCATGTCTCCCTCATGGGCAAATTTTCAATGTTGGAGGTTGATTATAGTAAGAGACAGACAAACAAGGCAGGCGATAAGCGAACTCACGTATGTCGAGTCATTTTTTAGACCTCTCGGTTATAAAGTCAATCCTGCAAAAAAAGGTATTGCTGAGGCCCCGGTTGTAATTGTGCTATGTGCTGATCCGACAAAGTCTGGCACTATATGGGGGCAGCACTACTATATGACCGACGTTGGTATCGCAAGCCAGACACTTATGCTCTCTGCTAAAGCATTGGGATTGGGCACTGTTTTTGTGGGGGTTTTTGATGAAGAAAAGATTCACCGGCTTCTCGATATTCCTCCCGCAATCAAGATCGTGGGACTTTTCCCTCTGGGGTACCCGAAGGAAGATATCAAGGCAGGACCGCCTAGGAAGGAACTGAACGAGATTGTATTTGCGGATAAATGGGGACAAGGGGCCGACATCTGAGGAAGGAGGATTGCACCGTTAAAAAATGTTTCTCTCCGATTGGTCGATAGCGCTTATCCTTAATGTCTCAAGACAGACGGTGTTCATTATAAAAAAATTGGCACGAGTTGGCCTGTTGATCGTATCGTTGTCCTTACCGCTAGATTGCCCATTATTGGAGCGTCAATTATTTTTTTATAAACGATCTGTCTTGCCGATGAGCACAGAGCATTCAGCCATGCTGAGGATGTATCGCGATAAGCTGCCTACAGCACCTCTTAGGCCTCCCATGCCTTTGCTGCCCACTACGATCAAGTCTGCCTTCAATTCATTTGCGGCTTGCAAGATCTCATCTGTGGGGTCACCAATTTTCGTTAGGCTGTCTAAAGCCGAGAATTTGGTACTTAAATACTGCATGGTTTGTGCGATGATATTTTCAGATTCCAGTAACGCTGTGTTTCCATGTTTATTTAAATCTTCCCTGAAATGCTTACCTATCTTGGCCATAAATTCATCAGGAACATCGTAAAAAGCCGGCGCGACTACGTGAATGACGGTAATTTCTGTATTGTCATGAAATGGCATTAATGTTAAGATCTCTGCCGCCCTCCTGGCGTGATCAGAGCCATCTGTGGCAAAAAGAATTCTAATTTTGTTTGACGGTTCCCCTTGAGCTGGTTTAATAACGAGTATGGGTTTCGGAGAGATGATGGATACAGATTTTGTCACGCTTCCCACTATGCGGGATTTAATGCCCTTCAATCTTTTCGGGCCCATTACTATCATGTCAGCATTCAAATTAACTGCCTTATCAACGATACATTTGTCGGGATACCCATGCATCAATACTTTATTTATTTTTGACGGAATAGATTGCAAAATATTCATAGCTGAGTTGAGTATTTTAGGAGCGATCAGTTGACTGATCGCTTTAATCTTGATGTTATAGTAATCCTCTCTGTCCTGGAAAGGATCGTCGCTTATAACGTGAAGAATGGTGATCTCATCGCTATCGGACAAATTGAGTCTTTTTAGAAATCTGGCTGCCGTTTCAGAAGATGATGAGCCGTCCGTGGGTAACAATATTTTCATGATATCATCCTGCCATAGGGTGAGTCCTTAACCAAAAACTCAGTGCACCTTGATAGATTATTATACATGTTTGCGAAAAAAGTCATTTCAGCGTCTTTGTAAGGGCTCCACAGGCGGGCATGCATGCGTTGGAGCATTCCTGATCAAGCGCCCTTTTGATCTGTACGCACAGGCACTTCTGATGGGCGACGTTATTGCGGCGGCACTCATGTGTAATATTTCCTTCTGCAGTTAATATATATTATGATGTAATCATTTTGTTGCATCATGACTCGATGAGGCAGGGGTCTACGCGCAAATCTAAAAGCATGGGCTGTCCTCGGTCAATACAGATTGGGTGATTTAATCCCGAACCGTTGGCAAAGGTTTTGAGCTAAAAAGAATGGCAATCATCAGATTAATAAAAATTGTATTAAAAAGTTTTGTTGACTTCTTTAGGGATGATGGCCTGATGTTTGCGGGTTCGATCTCATATTTTTTCATGATGGCACTAGTCCCGTTCTGTCTTTTCATTGTGACAGTTTTTGGCTCTCTTTTTGGCCAACATAGGGCGTTCTATGACTTCTTCCTTTCGAAGATGGTAAGTTTCTTCCCCCAGGTTACATCAAAAATAACAAAAGAACTTGAGTACATAATAACTTACAGGGGCCTTGCGAAGCCTTCTCTGATTGTCTACGGATTGCTGTCCTATCAGCTTTTCTCTTCCATAGAGAAGGCAGTCAATAGTATCTTTAAAATTAAGGTCAAAAGGTCAGTCGTAATCTCCCTGATACGCTCTCTGCTAATCGTGACCTCTATAATTGCATTTTTCACGATATCCTTTATCACGACATCAGCAATTGCGTCGCTTAAGACTCTGCAGGACATCTTCCCTGGCCTCAGAATCGGCAGGATAACCGCATTTTTATTAGGTATGATTGTACCTTTGTTTATTGTCTTTTTGACTGTAGCTACTCAATATATGCTCCTCCCAAAGAAGAGGGTGAGAGTTGCCCATGCGTTGATCGGAGGACTTTTTACCGCAGTCTTTTTTGAGATGGCGAAGCATGTCTTCACTTTTTATGTTGCCAAGGTTGCCCGACTCGGGACGATTTATGGCCCGCTCACCGTTTTTATAATTTTTTTACTGTGGGTATTCTACTCTTCATGCATCTTCCTGGTGGGCGCAGAGATAGTTTATAACCTTGGGAGTTTAAAAAAGAATCGTTGACGTCTTTACATTCATCGTTGCATTGCTAGTCAAGGCATTCACGAACATATTTCTATATAATATATTGATAGACAGTCAATAATCGAGAGGACGAAGCTTATGAAGAATGAAACAAGCAGGTTCTGTCATTGCGGCAGCAGGAAAAAATACAGGGACTGTTGTGGGAGAGAGCTTCATCACGATGGCGAAAACTTCACTTTTCTGAATCCTGACAGGATGCGGGTGTGCACTTTCGGCTGTAGCACGGACTGCGCAGAGTGGTGCTGTGGAGGTGCTACGTTAATCACTATCGATGAGATCAAGAATTGTTATGATATCTTGCCGATTACGATCGGCTTTAGGAAATACTTACCTATGAGTGTCAAGCACAGGGATTTTCTGCGTACTGTAGGATTCAAGAGTGATCGCTTTTATATGGTCGGTGATTTCATAGCAGGAAACCGTCATGGAAAACGCTGTCGAGCATTGGGCAGTGACAATTTATGCATGCTGCATAAGGAGAAACGAAAACCCAGGCAGTGTCAAATCGTGCCTTTTTGTGCCCTCTATCCCGAAGACGTCCAGGATATCATTTTCATGGACCAGAAACAGAGCAAATTCGCAAATTGCAGGGGGTTCATGTCGCCTCAGGAAACAGATTTCACGTTATGGAAAGAGGGGCGATTTACTGACCCACTGATTAGAAATGCTTTTTATGGGTATCAGAGGGGCCTGCAAGGACAAAGACCGATTATGCGGAGCATATTAAGAACACTTGAGGGGCAGCGGGCATATGAAGAGTTTCGTAAAGGCGACGGGATTCTTGAAGTTCACATCCCTGTACCCCAACTGTTTGCAGTCCTTGATGAGGCAGGTTTTTCCATGGAGGAAAGCCACCGCTTTCTCAGCGTTCAGGGCAGATTATGTTATGAGGAATTGAATGAAAAACAGACGGAGAATCCCGTCTTGAGGGACTATCTAGCAGCCTTGAACGAAATTGCAGAGCTCTACGCGAAGTTTATTAAGAACCAGAGTCTATTTCACTGATTCATCAACTGCTTCTTGAATTCCGCTGAATCTGAACTTAAACCCGTGCTTTAACAACCTTTCGGGCAGAACGCGCTGGCCTTCCAAGAGCATGCTGGCACCTTCACCAAATTGAAGTTTCAGCGCATAAGACGGGATATGGAGAAAGGTCGGCCTGTGGACGGCATGACCGAGGGCCTTGGTCAGCCCCTTATTAGTAGTCGGATTCGGCGCGGTGAGATTGTATATACCCTGGAAACGTTTGTCCTCTATTGCGGTCAAATAAGCGTTCACAAGATCTTCAATGTGGATCCATGAAAATGACTGCTTTCCATCTCCGATTATTCCCCCGAGTCCCAACCTGAAGGGCAAGAGCATTTTCTGTAAAGCCCCGCCGTTGCGACCAATGACTATACCGCAACGAAAAATGACCGTTCTGATTCCGAACTCGTTTGCTTCCATTGCCGCATGCTCCCAATCAAGGGCCAATCTGCCTAAAAAATTATCCGCATAGTCTTTACTCTCTTCGGTGTGCGATCCCTTAGAGCTGTAAATTCCGATGGCAGATGTGGAGATGAATAAATTTGGTTGTTGCCTAATCTTTTTTAAAGCGTTCACAACGCGCTTGGTAGTCTCTATCCGACTATCATAAAGAATTTTCTTATACTGCTCGGTCCATTTTGTCCCCACCGGCGCTCCGGCAAGGTTGATGACAGCGTCCGAACCCTCAATCTTTTCTGCAAGTGACCCACTGCCGAGTCTAAGATCTTCCCGGTTAATCGGAATAACTTTCCAGTTCCGGTCTGCAAAAGACTTGGTGAGATTGCCCCCTATAAAGCCTGTGGCTCCAGTAATTACAATATTCATTATTCCCCTCTTTTTCAGTATTCCAGGGACGAACACGTCTCATTTTATTAATATTATGCCATGAAGAACCTCAGAACGACGAACAGGCACTATCGCGGGCACTTATTGCCGGTAAGGCAAGGCAGTCTCAAGGGCTCTGCATCCATTTGCCGCGCTTCGTTTTCATCTCTAATGCATTTCTCAGAATTGCCATGAACTCACGGCGTGCAATCTCTTTAGCGCCAAAATTCATGAGGTGTTTAGTTGTCACTTGGCAGTCAATGATCTTGAAATCCCATCGCAGTAATTGATGAACGAGTTCAGCAAAGGCAACTTTTGAGGCATTGCTCTTTAATGTAAACATCGACTCGCCGAAAAAGGCCCCTCCCAACGCGACGCCATAGAGGCCACCTACCAATTCACCTTCATGCCAACTTTCGACCGAATGCGCATATCCCGCATCATGAAGGTGTGAATAGGCCCCTATCATCTGATCGGTTATCCACGTGCCTTCGTCATCCTTTCGACGAATACAAGCACAACGGTATATCACTTCATTAAAGGCTGTGTCCATGGTCACTTTCAAAAGGCCTCTTTTTATGATCTGTCGTAAGCTTTTGGTAACCTTCAGCTCTTGGGGTATCAGTACGAGCCTGGGGTCTGGAGACCACCAGAGAATGGGCAGGCCCTCTGCATACCACGGGAAAATACCCATTGAATATGCAAGCAGAAGGCGCTTTTCACTGAGGTCTCCACCGACGGCGAGCAGGCCATCGCCTTCCGCATATTCTGGAGGAGGGAAAGCATTGTTGTCCGATAGCAAGAAAACAGGCATAAAAGATCAAACAATTATCGAGTCTTACGTATAAATGAAAGCGAGACGATCTTCTGAGACATTGATAAGAGCTTTTCCGCCTCCCTTTAACTGACCAAAAAGGATATCCTCTGACAGGACGTCCTTGATTTCGATTTGAAGCAGTCTTCCAAGAGGCCTCGCCCCAAAGTTCGGTTCATAGCCTCTTGCCGCAAGCCATTTTCTTGCTTCGTCGGTAACGAGAATCCGCACTTTTTTTCTTCTCAGTTGCTGCGCCAGATCAGCTATGAGCTTGTCGACTATCTTAACCATTATCTCGGGGGTAAGCGCATTAAAGACAATGGTGGCATCAAGCCGGTTTCTGAATTCTGGACTGAACAGTTTGATGATCGCATCTTTTCCTTTAGACATGGTATCACTGGCCCTGTCACCAAAGCCGATAACACTTCTTTCCATTTCTTGCGTGCCAGCATTGGATGTCATAATGAGGATTACATTCCGGAAATCCGCTTTTTTGCCGTTGTTATCTGTCAAGGTGGCGTAGTCCATAACCTGGAGCAGGACGCTGAAGATGTCAGGATGAGCCTTCTCTATTTCGTCTAGTAAAAGCACACTATAAGGATTTTTCCTGATCGTATCAGTCAACAAACCTCCTTGATCAAAGCCAACGTATCCGGGAGGTGCGCCTATCAGACGGGCCACAGCATGTTTCTCCATGTATTCACTCATGTCGAAGCGGATGAATTTTACCCCAAGGGTTGCAGCCAGTTGCCGCGAAACCTCTGTTTTCCCGACGCCTGTAGGGCCCATGAAGAGAAAGGATCCTATGGGCTTCTCAGGTGATCCCAATCCTGCGCGGGACCTCTTGATCGAAGAAACTAATAAGCTGATGGCTTCGTTTTGACCAAACACCACTTGCTTCAATTCACCTTCCAATCCCCTCAGTTTGTCAGTATCTGAGGTTGAAATATTGCGTGAGGGTATCTTTGCCATCCTCGCCACAATCTCCTCAATTTCGTGAGAACCGACGGTTTTTTTACGACGCTGTGATTGTGAAAGTCTGAGTGAGGCCCCTGCTTCATCAATCACATCGATAGCCTTATCGGGAAGATATCTGTCATTTATATACTTCGCAGACAGTTCAGCCGCCGTCTTCAATGCGCTGTCAGTGAACCTCACGTCGTGAAATTCTTCATAATACGTCTTTAATCCCTTCAGTATGGAGATCGTCTCTTCAATCCCCGGTTCCTGGATCTCTATCTTCTGAAAACGCCTTGAAAGTGCCCTGTCTTTTTCGAAATACTGTTTGTACTCCTCATAAGTGCTTGCTCCGATGCATCGTAACCTTCCAGACGTCAGAACAGGCTTTAAAATATTCGAGGCGTCAAGTGACCCCCCGCTGGTTGCACCGGCGCCAACGATGGTGTGTATTTCATCAATGAAAAGGACCGCACCAGATATTTTTTCGAGGCTCTTAAGTGTCGCCTTCAGACGGGCTTCAAAGTCACCACGATATTTTGTTCCCGCCAGTACACCGGCCATGTCCAGTAAAAAAATCTGCACTCCCTTCAAAGGTTCAGGCACATTTCCCTGATGTATCTTCAAAGCCAGGCCTTCGACGATAGCCGTTTTACCGACACCGGGTTCACCCACCAAGATGATGTTGTGCTTTCTTCTCCTGCTAAGGACTTGGATCGTCCTTGAGAGTTCAGCTTCACGGCCGACCAATGGATCAATATCTCCTTTAGCAGCCTTCTCAACTAAGTTAACCGTGAATAATTTGAGAGGGTCCCTGTTTCCCGCTTTTTCCCTTTCAGGCGAAGGGCTCCCCACGTCCTTATCCTTTTGAGTCCTCTGATCATCTGCAATCTCAGAGACTCCGTGCGAAATATAATTTAACACGTCAAGTCGAGTAATCCCTTCGGATTCAAGAAAATGTACAGCATGTGAATCACCCTCCAAGAAAAGGGCTGCCAGAAAATCGCCCGCGTCTGCCTCCTCCTTACCAGCGGATTGGACATGGGTCAACGCTCTTTGTATCACTCGTTGAAAAGCGAGAGTCGGCTGCGGCGAGAAAGTGTCATTGAGCGGCGGTTTCGAGATGTTTTCCTCAAAGAACTGTTCAATTAATTCCTTTATCCTCAGGATTTTTCCACCGCAACTGGTGATAATCTCGATACCCCATTCATCATGAATGAGAGCATACAAGATATGCTCAACAGTCAGATACTCATGCTTCCGTTTCTTTGCGTCTCTGATTGTTGCCTCTAATGTCAGACCTAAATCCCTGCTTATCATTCTCTTTCCATTATGCACTTGAGGGGGAATCCATGTTGCTCAGCCGCATCATGTACCGTGGCCACCTTGGTTTCGGCAATCTCACGTGGATAAAGGCCGCAGAGCCCCGTTCCTTTCTTGTGAACATGGATCATGATTTGTGTCGCCTCAGCTGAAGATTTGTGAAAGACTGTCTCCAGGATATTAACAACAAAATCCATCGTCGTATAATCGTCATTTAGGAGTAGGACTTTAAAAAGAAAAGGCCTCTTTGCCTCTTTCCGAGTTTCGAGTTCGGTTTCTTCTCCCAGTTTGACGTCTTCCGTGCTCATCCTCTGATCTCTCTGGCTGCAACCAAGTTGATAGCCGCGTAAAAATTTTTTTAACGCCTTTTTTCTATTATACCATTTCGATGCCTTGACAATACCATTTCTATGTGCTTGAAAATTGTGGTGCTATGCTATAAAATTCACCGATAGAGGCTTAGGATTCGATGGGCATTGATAACGCATTCGTACTCGAAATGCCCTTGAAGGAAGAGGAGACCCATCAGGGGGATTTTTTAGGTCATGGGTCATGTCAGTGGCAGTGGAGGTGTGACAAAGATGATCAACACAAAGAGCTTGACCAAATGGGCTGCTTATTTTTTGGGCCTAGTTATATCTCTATCTACGTTTCTCTGCGCTGCAAGTGGCTTTGCTGTTGAGGCGGGGAGCAAGATCTTGCGTGATACCCCCACGATGGGATTGGGTCACGAGGGCGTTAGCATTCTCACCCTCGCTGAGACGACATTACCGCAAAATGTTGACAAAAATGACAATGCTAAGGAGGACTGGATTACTTACAAGGACGAGATTAATAATTTTTCCATCGACCATCCGCGGAGCTGGAAAAGAACTCAGAAAAAGGATGTATTATACGCAGTTGTTGGAACGTATCCCAGCAGCGATGTCATTGCCTTGGTCTTCAGCAAGCAGAAAGATGACAATCCTTTGACAGATCAACGTTTTGAAGATACTATCGAGAGTGTACTTCAGTCATCCGAGGTATCGTCAAGAAGAATATATAGAAAAGTCATCGGCACCAGTGATGCCTATGTTTCTGAAGCATCATATCAAGAGAAAGACGAAACCTGGTTTTCCCTTATAGCTGTGTTTGAATTGGACGGGTATCTGTACACCCTTGCCGGGTATATTACGCCGGTAAATGATCCCGATCTCAAAGAAATCCTCCGTAGAGCAGTCTTTTCTTTGAGGACAGTCCGCTGACGTTAGACAGGTCACCAAACGCTTCTCGGCGGGTCAACATCGCTCTGGTGCCCCAAGTCCTGCCGCCTAAAGAAGGTTCTTAAGGCTCGCAATGCTGTCAAATCCGCGAGTCATCATACTTGCGTCGTATCCCCTGCCAGTGGCGACGGATTATTTGTGTATGCCAAGCAAGCTGATGAAACTCGATGAGGGATCCACTGTACCAGCTTAGACCATCTTCTCACAGAAAAAAGCTCCAAGCCCTCTTCGGAGTCGACTGGGGCAGCAGACTATTTAATTGACATCAAGTAGGCCTGATGCTACTCTTATGTTTAATTAAGGCACTGACATAGATGTATTCAGAAATGACGGTTCCAGGAGGTTTTTATGCAATCTAAAATCACGTCTTTTATACTGGCTCCAGTCCTGTTAGTCTGTTTTGTTTGCTGTTTTGGATATGCTGAGGAGACGTCATCTCTTCCAGTCCTATCCACCACTCTGAATGACCAGGTCGATGTAGCGGTAACAATCTATAACGCAAATATAGGCCTCGTGAAGGATCGCAGAAGATTAGTGATTACAAAGGGGATAGAGGAGCTAAAATTTATGGATGTCGCCTCCAGTATAATCCCGACAAGTGTCCAGATTAAGTCAATTACCTCTGCGAATGACTTTTTTGTGCTCGAGCAAAATTACGAATATGATCTAATCAACACTAAAAAACTTCTTGACAAATACGTTGGGAAGGAACTGAAACTCTATTATAAAAACCCTTTCACGGAACGGGAGGAGACCACATCTGCGATGCTCCTTGCGAATAATGATGTCCCTATATACAAAATAGGGGGTGAGATAACCTTTGGTCACCCGGGCAGGATTATCCTCCCCGAAATCCCTGCGGACATGGTGTCAAGACCAACACTAGTGTGGCTGTTGAAGAACAGTTATGCGGATGCACAGGTCATCGAGGCAACATACCTGACCGAGAACATTAACTGGAAGGCGGACTATGTTATAACCCTTAATGATAAAGATACCAGGGCGGACATCTCTGGGTGGGTCAGCATTGAGAACAATAGTGGCACTGCGTATAAGAATGCCAAGGTGAAGCTTGTTGCTGGGGATATAAATAGGGTGAAAGAAGGTAACGAGTACGTTGCGCCGATGATGGCAGGGAGGGCAAAAGCCGAGGCACCGCAGTTCAAAGAAGAAACCTTTTTTGAATATCACATGTATACACTGCAGCGACCTACTACGATTAAAGACAGACAGACAAAACAGATAAGTTTTTTAGATGTGAGCGATATTCCTGTCGAAAAGCGATTTATTTGTCGAGGCGAGAGATACTATTATAACCAAATGGGAGACCCGGTCAAGCAGAAAGTCGGCGTCTATATTGAGATAGAAAACAGGAAAGAGAATAATCTCGGCATGCCATTGCCCAAGGGCATCGCAAGAACGACGAAGCGCGACAATGAGGGGGGCCTCCAGTTTATTGGTGAGGATAGCATTGATCACACGCCCGCAAATGAAAAAATTAGAATAAAACTGGGTGACGCCTTTGACGTCGTGACAACAAGAAAGCAAACGGACTGGAAGAAGGTCGCCTATGATACTTATGAGGCGGCTTATGAAATCTCCATTCGAAATCATAAACCCGAAGACGTGACAGTAAAAGTGCTAGAGCCTATTCCTGGTGAGTGGAATATTCTTAGCTCATCACACGAATACAGCAAGAAAGAGGCATTTTATGCGGAGTTCAATGTCCTCGTGCCGAAGGATGATCAGGTGACGCTTAGTTATAGGGTAAGGATGCGGTATTAGGCTAAAACGTGGACAGGCGCTTGATTGGGCACTGCAATGTCCTATTCGCATGCGTCTGGTCGCGTGGATCACTACAGCTAGGGAAGAGCCAAGAGAGTGGGGCGGTATGGACGGCCAGGCAGTCGCTTACAACAGAGGTTTGTAGTCAACAATGTTGAATCACGCGTGAATAGTGCGTTAATGAAGTTCCTTCAGACTTTTATATGTAACATGGGTAATCCTAGCCGCTGCCTTTTGTTTTCGCCTATAACCAGGTTCGTCACCCTCTTTGGGATGTCCCCTCTTTCCCCCTCATGCTGTGTCTGAAGTTTTGTTAGAAGGCTTGCTGCATGGTGGACTGTATACTTCCCGAATTTATCTGACAACCTGTCAATTGTATCGTAAATTCTCACCATCTTTTCAATTTTCGAGATGTCATCAAAGAGGGTATACTGGATTTTGCTGTCAGGCACAAGCTCTGATAAGACAACACCGGTCTGACGGTAGAAGCAAAGGGGATGGAAAATGTGGCTAAAGCCTTCCCGCAATTTCTCAAAAAGATCAGCAGGATAAGCACTGGGATGGCTTAGTTTCATTGCTACGCCTAAATCTCTGTATTCGTGTGTTCTTAAGAAGATGACGAGCCTTAATGCCGCAAGTTTGTGGCGGCGAGCCTTAATGCATGCATTCTCCAGATTTTTTGATATCTGGGCAAAGACAAACGCCTTGTCACCCGAAGGAGGAGTGAAGGTTTTGGTCTTACTTATGGACTGATAGCTACTTTTCGATACAGCAGTAACGGCATAGACGGATCTTCCATTAAGTTCATGCCATATCTCAAGATACGGCTTGGATAGATGGTTGCTAATAAAGCCTTCGTCTTTTTTAGCAAACTGAAGTGCGGTTATGATATCGAACTTTCTGAGAAATGCTGCCGTATTAGGTCCAATCCCCCAGATCTTTTCAACCGGGAGATTATTGAGATAGATATGGATATCCGTTCCAGGTATAAGGGTGAGCCCATGAGGCTTATTATGTTTTGAGCCTATTTTTGCAAGAACTTTTGAGAGGCTCACACCCACAGATACAGTGATCCCCAGTTCTGCCTCTATTGTCGCCTGCATTTTGCGGGCAATCATCCCATAAGATCCATGGAAACTTCTTCTCAGGCCTGTCAGGTCCACAAAGGCTTCGTCGATTGAGTACTCCTCTACATCAGGAGAAAAACGTCTGAGAATCTCAAACATACGGACAGAAAAAAGGCTGTATGTCTCATAATCAGATGGCAGGATGACTGCATCTGGGCATACCTTCTTGACTTCATAAAGGCTCATGCCTCTCTTTACTCCTTGCGCCTTTGCTTCATAGCTGGCAGCAGCTACGATACCGCGCTCTTTGCCGGTTATGACCGGCCTTTGTCGAAGTTCAGGGTGGATAGCTTGTTCGCAGGACGCAAAAAAGGCGTCGGCATCAAGATGAAGGATTGCTTGTGGCCATGAGCTTATAGTTAATGGTTGGCTTTCCATGGTGTTCGTTCAAAAAGGGCTATCGGTATTTTCTTACCACAGCGGTTACTACTCCAGCAATTTTGAGTTCCTTCTTTGGCCTGATTGGCTGATAATTGGGATTTGCAGGCAAGAGGAGCACGCTTTCAGCGCGTTTTTTCAGGTACTTCATGGTCCATTCTCCATCAACTTCGGCAATAACGATGTCCCCACTTTTTGGAACCTCTCCCTTGTCAACGAGTACCATGTCACCAGGGAGAATGCCAGCCCCTGACATTGAATCTCCTGATACTTTAAGCAGAAAGGTTGCCGAGGGGTTTTGTATAAGGAGATCATCGAGAGAAAGACTGTCTGCAAGTTCCTCTTCGGCAGAGCTTGGAAAGCCGGCTTCCACGGTGCCGAGTATTTTGACCTTGAAAGCTATTGATTGGGCTATTAATCTGCCTTTAGAGTCTCTTTTAAGGACACGCAGTCTCTCAAGGTGATTGATGAGCTTGTAGACAGCATTCTTTGAGCGGAGTCCGGTTATCTCTGCAACTTCCGAAAAACTCGGCATCCTGCCTTTTTGATGATAAAAGCCGGATATGGCCTGGATTCTACTCCGTAGCTTATCTTTTTGTAACTCGCTTCTCATGGTTTAATTATAAGGTGAACGATAGTTCACTGTCAAGATAAATTTATTTTTATGGTAACTTAAATAATGTGCGGGCGTTTTGTAAGAAGCAGTTCCCTCAAGGATATCGCTGACTATTTCGGCGTGAAGCAACCTTTGTACGAGTTCCCGCCAAGTTACAATGTGGCGCCTACTCAGGATGTAATTATTATTAATAAGTTGGGCATCAAACAGCTGGTGAAGTGCCACTGGGGATTTGTACCTACTTGGTCAAAAGACTTTTCCATAGGCTCTAAGATGATCAACGCCAGATCTGAGACTGTGGCTGAAAAGCCAAGTTTCAAGACTGCGTTCAGAAACCAGAGATGCCTTGTGATCGCTAACGGCTTTTATGAATGGCAAAAGGATAAGAACAGGAAAGTCCCGGTCTATATACGGTTAAAATCCGGCAAGCCTTTCGGTTTTGCCGGCTTATATAATGTATGGATATCCCCAGAAGGGGAAGCAATATGCACCTGTACTATACTGACAACTGAGTCCAACGAACTTGTGTCCACTATCCATGACAGGATGCCAGTGGTAATTCCACGAGACAGAGAAGACCTTTGGCTGGAACCAAAAGTGAATGATGTCGAGCGTCTGAGAGGCCTTTTGATGCCATTTCCTTCAGAGGAGATGGAGCTTATTCGTGTCTCGGACAGGGTAAATTCCCCAAAATTCAACTCTCCCGATAACATAAAAGCGGTATAGGACTTCGACCCCGCGGTTAAAAGAGTTCACGGTAATGATGACTGACTTCATGTAAAGTACATGGACACCAGTTCCTCCCTCCCAGAGTATGTATCTTCTAATCCTGCTATAATATCTCAAAAGGAGGTGCGGGATATGGCGAACAATGTGAGGAAGGTGGCATACTTTGCGATGGATGTACCGAACAGGCCGGGCGAGGGGGCTCGGGTATTAAAGACATTGGCGGATGCGGGCGTGAATCTGTTAGCGTTCTCAGGGTTCCCAAACGGTAGAAAGGCGCAGCTCGATTTTATTCCCGAGGATGTGGCAGTTTTCAAGAAGGCTGTCAAGGTAGCAAAGCTTAGCACATCCCCCCAAAAATTCGGGTTTTTGGTTCAGGGGGATGACAGGAAGGGTGCCTTGGCAGACATCATCGAGACACTGGCGAAGAAAGAGATTAATGTTATTGCTATGGATGCCGTATCGGCTGGCGCAGGCCGCTATGCAGCCATCTTCTGGGTCGAGCCCAAAGACGTGAACAAAACAGCCAAGGCGCTAGGGGCGAACTAGACGCTTTTTTTTACAACTTGGTTGTTGCTGCGCACATTGACAAAAAGACGCTGGTTTTGGCGTGCCCGTGTTCCTCTGAGTTTCGGGAATCAGGGCGCAAGGCCTCTGCGCTGCGCCACTCAAGGATGAAGGAGTGTGTTAGGGATGAGGAAGTGTTATTATTAAAAAATATTTGTGAAGCAAGCTTGGCTCTGCATTGGAAAGAAGCACTGTTTGGAAGGAAGGGTAAGGAGAATAAACCCTTTTGGTCGGGTTTGGGGCTAAGTATAACGGAGTGCCTAATGGGAATGTATAAAGAAATGACAAGGCAATGTGGCATCTGGGAGACTCCCTTGCATTAGTTCAGGAGCTTTTATCAGGAAGCGCCGTAAGACCCCGTCCTTCAGGGCGGGGATATAAGGCGTAAAGTTAAATATCTTTTTGTAGGTAGTATATTAAGAGGATACTAATAGCATGCTGATACGCAAGGGTTTCAAGT
>JBKQMP010000118.1:0-9314 GCA_052146665.1 Dissulfurispiraceae bacterium | reverse complement strand
TTCTTTTGCCCTCACGATAGGATTCCCTCAGCAGTACAGCCGGAGATGAGTTTCTGTTTGGCACGACATCGATGTACATGACTACTATATTAGCATAGTACTGATCTATTGTCAATATAAATATTATAATTACATGGGTACACTTTCCAGACGCAAATCAGCCCTTCCTTGTCTGTATTCAATCGGTTAGCTTACTGTTGCCACTAATTTTAGGGGGAACTTCGGCCTAGAAGTTGCCGAATTGATCGACAAGGATTCTGTTGGCATTTTCGCGGTTCTTTGGCCATGAGATATTGGTAAAACCGCAGTTTGAGGCCTCGGTTGACTGTTCCTTCAAAATAGCTCGACGGTGACCTCTTCACCAGAATCTAACCCAAGCTTATTATATGGGATGGTCACCAGTCCATCTGCCCTGACAAGGGTTGTTATCAGACCTGATTTGCCCAAAACCGGAGTAGCAACACATTCGCCACCTCTGTCTTCAATATGCACGCGGATATGGTCTTCCCTCCCGGCCGCAGATGCAATGTTCTTGGCCATCTTCGCTTTGACAGTCTTAAGGAAATATTTATCCGTAGCGAGACCACCTATTTTCTCTATGAGGGGCCGTATAAAAAGGTCAAAACATACGACTATGGCAGCAGGATGTCCAGGAAGGCCGAGGATTGGTTTTCCGTTGATCATCCCTCCTATCATGGGCTTTCCCGGCTTTAAAGACACACCATGAAACAGGACACCTGGCCGGCCGATATCATTGATTATCATCGAAGTCATATCCTTTATGCCTGCGGAAGTCCCACCGCTTATCAAGACAATGTCTGAATCCGACAAGGAATCCTTGACTGCATCGGCTATCGCTCCGTAGGAGTCACTGACAATTCCTTTCTTAACCGGGATGCCACCATGTTGAAATATTAGACCCGACAAAGTATATGAATTGATGTCTCTTATCTGGCCAAGGTCTAAGGGTTTCGTCGGCGGAACAATCTCATCGCCTGTAGAAATAATTGCAACTACCGGTTTACCATAAACCATCACTTCGGTTATCCCGATACCCGCAAGTGCCCCTATGTCTTGTGGCCTTAGTTTGCGTCCTTTAGTGAGGACCTTTTCACCCTTTGTAATATCCTCTCCTCTAGTGATGACATTTTCACCAGGGGCAAGAGATCTGAGTACCTCTATCATGTCGCTTGAAGCGATCTGTGCATGTTCGATCATAACTACCGCATCACTTCCCGTAGGAAGCATTCCACCCGTTGGTATTCGGGCGGCCTCTCCTTTACGAAGCACAAAGGCTGGTGCCGCTCCCATAAATACTTCCTGATTCATCATTAGATACGCAGGGGCGTTTTCTTTCGCACCAAAGGTATCTCCTGAGCTCACTGCAAAGCCATCGACAGTAGAACGAGAAAACAAAGGAAGGTCTTCCGAAGAGACAATATCAGATGCGATTATACGTCCATAGCAATTGTCTATCGTCAACACCTCAGCAGAACATGTGATCTCTGACAAGGAATCCAACATAATTTTCAGAGCCTCGGAGGGCAAAAGGTAGGTTTTGTCAAACATGCTTAAAGAGGGTTTCTATCCAGCACCGGAGACTTCTTTCTATTTCGTAATATATCCACCATTCTGGCTATTGATTCATCGTGCAGTTCCTGAATAAATGCTTTGTCCAAGCCCCTTTTCCTCTTCTTATTAAGAAACGATAAAAGCACTATTCCCTTGTATATTCTCTTATTAGTCTTGAAGGAGAAGATAAAGCTATCGAGCGCACCTTCGAGAAATTGGTCATTCCTCCTCTGGACCGTCTTACTGATGGACACGGATTGCACCCAATAGGTTTTGTCGATAATGCTGTCTGCCTTCAGTTCTACCCAGGTATGCCTCATATTCCACCTGTGCTCGGTCAGCGTCTCATGGGCAACCGTATCGGCAGCGAGATGAGTCAAATAACCATACACAAATGCCTTCTCAGGACCCGTTTGCGCATGCTTATACAGTTTCAGAGCGACGTCCCAGTTGTGGGAACTCTTATCGTCAGGAAGATATTTTTTTCCCAGTATCATGTCCGCCATCAAATTTCCGTAAAGGAAGTCCTGCTTGTACTTTTTCAGAAGCGGCAGGATACCGGCGGGAATCAGAGGCGCGTAAGAAAAAATCTCATTAGCCAGATAACTATGCGTCAATGGACCCCATGCAAAAGCAAGAGACGGGACAAGAATAACCCCAATTAAAAGCATGATACTTAGCATAATTACAGCTCCTTCAAAAAATTGAGTATTAATCTAACCCCGACACCAGTAGCGCCCTTAGGAATATAGGGCTTAGCTTTTTCAAGCCAAGCGGTACCAGCTATATCGAGGTGCACCCATGGTGTGTCTCCAACAAACTCCTTGAGGAAATAACCTGAACTCATCAGTGACCCTCTCTTGCCGCCAGTGTTCTTTATGTCAGCGACGTCACTCCCCAAATATTCCTTGTATTCATCGAATAGAGGCATCTCCCAGACGCGTTCATAGGTCTCAGTTGACGCTTTCTTAAGTTTTCCCATTAAATCCTTATTATTGCCCATCATGGCAATCACTTCACTACCAAAGGCAACGGAGCATGCCCCAGTGAGCGTCGCAATATCGATTATCGCCGTGACGTCATAATATTTTAATGCATATCCAATAGCATCTGCAAGCACAAGTCGACCCTCTGCATCCGTACTTATTATTTCAATGGTCTTACCCGTCACACTCGTTACCACATCACCGGGTTTTGATGCGCTTCCGCTCGGAAGATTCTCTGTGGCTGGCACTATACCGATAATATGCAAAGCCATGCCCAATTCCGCAACAGCCTTCAGTGTCGCGATGACAGAGGCACCACCTGCCATATCATATTTCATCTTTTCCATGCCTTCCGCAGGCTTGATTGAAATGCCGCCGCTGTCAAAGGTGATGGCCTTGCCGATGAGAACCAGAGGTGCCCCTTCCGCTCCTTTGTAGTGGATGAGGATAAATTTCGGCGGCTCTTCAGAGCCTCTCGATACAGAAAGGAATGATCCCATGGCCTCCTTTTCTAAATCCGTCTCATCGAGCACCCTGACCTCCATGTTGTCTCCTGACAAAGAGCCCGCAATTACGCTAAGCCTTGTTGGGGTCTTTTCATTAGCAGGGGTGTTCACAAGATCTCTCGCAAAAAGCGTTGCAGAAGTGGTCACTTGTAGCCAGTTTAGTGGAAAGCTCTCCCCATCGTCGAGTATAGTGAGCGATACTAATTCTTGGATATCTTCTTTGCTTTTAAACCTTTCAAACCGATAAAGACCCAACAGCCCACCCTCAATAAAATAAAATAGTGGCTTTTGGGAAACATGATAATCCAAGGATAGAGAATTAAGCGGTCCCGCCGAGAGGGCGATGTGTCGCAACCCAACATCCCTGAGTAAGGAAAGAGTCTTTCCCCCTGCCTGTCTCAGCCTCTCAGGAGATATTTCAGATTGCTTTCCAAGTCCTATCAGCAGTATCCTTTCCGCCTTTATGGCCAGCACATGCAATAGAGTCGCCTGCATGTGCCTTCCCTTAAATTCTCCGGAATTCAGTGTTTTCCGGATCAACCCCCCAACGCTGTTATCCAATTCCATATAGAGATCAGGGAAGAAATCTTCGAACAGGGGAATAATCAGGGCATCCGTTCTCACTTCTTTCTCGGGTACCGCTGCGAAAAGGATATCCATTCTATGTGATTCGCTCAGGAAAGCTCCTGGCAAAAGAGTTCCAGAATTTGCATGACTCGTGCGATTTCTTGCCGCGCGCCATTATTTTAAGGGCCATACCTTTCGTCAACGCAACAAGAGATATAGTTTTCTCGTGAAGCATCATTGAGCGGCAATCCCTCATGAACCATCTCCGGGCAACCCCTTTTTCACGCAAATGCTCACGCGGGATCAAGAGGTTTTGGCTTAACATTATACTCATTCATGGTCTTATCGATGCCCTTTGTTATGATCAGAACAACGGCATGAACAGACTTTGTTATAGCCTCTGTTATTACGTCCTTTTCAAAGGACTTGAAATTGCTCAGCACATATTTTTCTGGAAGTATTTCCTTATCTCTTCCAATTCCAATCTTTATATGTATAAAATCTCTGGTGCCGATCTCCTGAATTATTGACTCAATGCCTTTATGTCCACCTGAAGACCCATTTCTTCTGATGCGTATTAACCCCGTTGCAATATCAAGATCATCATGGATGACTATTAGATTCTCGGCGCTCGCATAGTATTTTTTTAGAATATTCTTAACAGCCAATCCGCTTCTGTTCATGAAAGCAAGGGGCTTCAACAGAATAGCTTCGCGCTCTTCAATTAAGCCTTTCGCCGAGCTATAAGCATCCCTTTCACGCCAGGGGATACCGTATTCCACAGAAAGCTGCTCAATCACCCTGAACCCGACATTATGACGAGTTTTGCCGTACTTGATACCCGGGTTGCCCAAGCCAGTAATAATCCACATGGATCAGCTCACGAGTTGCAACGAGGTGACCTCCGTTAACTTTCTTCTTCCGTCGTCTTTTTCCCCTTCTTTATGATTTCCGGCTCCACAGTCTCAGCTACCACCTCAGGAGCTGCTACAACTTCTTCCTTTATCGCGGTTACAGTCGCCAGCAATTCATCAGAGTCAGTAAGGATACGAATCCCTTCCCCGAGCCTGAGGTCATTTACATGAATGGATTGGTTAAGGCCCAGATGGGATACGTCTACCTCTATATGGCCCGGAATCTTGTCAGGCAAACATTCTATCTCAATATCCCTAATCCCATATTGAAGAACACCCTTATCCCTCTTGACTCCAATGGGTTCACCACTGGCAACCACATGAACCATTACTCGCGTCTCTTCCGTTGCCAATATTTCCTGGAAATCCACATGCAGTAAATTTCCTATTATGGGATCAACCTGATAATCCTTAACAATGGCCTGCTTTATTTCATCTGCCAACTTGAGATTAACGATGACCTGTTCTCCAGCGGTTCTGCTGATGAATTGTGACAGCTCTTTTGCCACAAGCTGAATAGGCATGGACTCACCTGCCCTGTAAAGAACCGCCGGGATGAAACCATCCCTTCTTAAAGACCTCGCGCCCCCCTTACCCTTTTTCCCTCTTTCCTGAATGTTCAGAGCCACTCTTTCCATATAACCTCCTCCACAATTTATATTCTTAAACCACCTATTATCGAGATAAAGTATTGCCGACAAAATCAGCTAAACAGTGAACTGACCGATGTTTCCTCATGAATTCTTTTAATCGCCTCAGCCAAAATAGGCGCAATGCTCAGTGCCTGTATTTTTTTACATAGCTTAATTTTATCATCCAGGGGTATCGTGTCAGTTGTTATTACTTTCTCGAGAACGGAATCGTTGATCCTTCCTATGGCGGGTCCCGATAACACTGCGTGACTGCATGCGGCATATACTGCACGGGCGCCATTTTGTTTCAAAGCTTCCGCAGCCTGAGCCGTTGTTCCAGCTGTGTCAATCATATCGTCCAGAATGATCGCATCCCTCCCTTTGACGTCACCTATCACATTCATCACTCTTGATATGTTCGCAGATTCCCGCCTCTTGTCAATAATGGCAAGGGATGCATCGAGCCTCTTTGCAAATTCCCTGGCCCTTTCCACACCCCCTGCATCAGGCGACACAATAACAAGATCAGAAAAACTGCATTTCTTCATATGATCGACTAAGACCGTTGTCGCATAAAGGTGATCAACAGGGATATTAAAAAATCCCTGTATCTGACCTGCATGAAGGTCAATGGTGAGCACCCTGTTAGTTCCCGCTGCTGTGAGCAGGTCAGCGATCAACTTTGAGGAGATGGGTACCCTTGGCTGCACCTTCCTGTCCTGACGGGCATAGCCATAATAAGGCATTACGGCAGTAATTCTCTTTGCAGACGCCCTTTTTAAAGCATCAATCAGCAGCAGCAATTCCATGATATTATGGTTTACGGGTGTGCAGGTAGGCTGTATGACAAAGACATCGTGTCCCCTGACATTCTCATTGATCTGCACCAACAGTTCTCCATCGCTAAAAGCAGTTACTGTGGTATCGGTTAGTGGTATCCCAATATGCTCACTTACTCTTGAAGCGAGATCCCTATGTGCATTGCCCGTAATCAGTTTTATTCCATTAGACATATTCGTTCCCCCGTGAAGATGTACTGCGTTTTCTCCATTCTTTAAGAGAAGACACCGAGCACAGTCTGTTGCGCACTGTTTGCGTCATTATTTATGCGGAGTAGTACTGACTGGGGTGCCAGGATTCGAACCTGGGAATGGCAGATCCAAAATCTGCTGACTTGCCGCTTGTCGACACCCCATATCGTAGTGACTATTTACGGACGAATCGACGACAAAAAGGCGTCTCTTTCATTTCACGGCACATGATTCACTGTATGCAATGTGTCAACCACTCTGTTCCAGTAATCTGAAAAATGTGTCGCCGCCTCCGCTGCCTTGTCTTTATTGCTGAACAGACCAAAGACAGCCGAACCAGATCCGGTCATGAGAGAGAGATTCGCACCAGCCTTCAACAGTTCTCCCTTTATTCTTCCAATCAAGGGATATGTCTCCTTCGCAATGGATTCAAAGTCATTTTGCATTGCTAACTTAAGAGAAGAGATATCTCCTGCCCTGAGCATACTACATATT
Organism: Dissulfurispiraceae bacterium; assembly: GCA_052146665.1. Taxonomy (GTDB): domain Bacteria; phylum Nitrospirota; class Thermodesulfovibrionia; order Thermodesulfovibrionales; family Dissulfurispiraceae; genus JBKQMP01. The sequence continues at coordinate 2,611 of JBKQMP010000118.1, read as the reverse complement.
AAGTTAATATTATCAATCTTATCCGTCATTTTTGTCAATTCCATCCCATCACGAGTCACTCCGCCCTCAGCTCGTCGCGACATGAGTTTTCTGTAAGCCCAGGCTGTAGATATGGAAAAGGGAGGTTTGATGAGGAGCAGAGTGTAAGAAACTCCTATATCTAAGGAAGTCAGGTGCTCCCCCTTACCCTCGACCAGAGCTAGTGGACATTGAAAAAAAAACGGGACGTCTGAGCCAAGCTCACTCCCTAACCGCTGTAACTGAGCCGTGTCAAGACGAAGGTCCCAGAGTTGGTTGAGCCCTTTTAATGTGCAGGCGGCATCGCTGCTGCCGCCTCCGAGACCGGCTTGCACAGGTATTTCCTTTTGAAGGACAATGCGGGCCCCTTTGCTTTCGCCCGCATGTTTCCTGAGCATGACAGCTGCCTTAAACACTAAGTTCTCTTCAGTCTGAATGTCAGCATCAGTGATCACGTCGATGCTATCAGAATCGTCAAAGGTAAGTCTATCATAAAGCCCTATGCAATGAATTAAAGAAAGGATATTATGGTATCCGTCTGCCCTTCTGTTAAGAACAAAGAGGGACCAGTTAATTTTGGCGGGGGCTTTTAAGGTGAACATGCAATCGAAAATACAGTGGAATCCGGCTATTTTGTATTCTGTATTCTTAAGTTTATTTTCTTAATTTTTCCCTCTACGCGCTCTTTTAAACCCTCTTCCTTATCGCTGAATTTTAATGCCCCGTTCCAGGCATCGAGGGCGCCTTTGAGATTGCCCATCGCTTCATACACATCGCCAAGATGTTCAAGCAGCGATGGATCTTCCTTTAACAGATCATGGGCTTGTTGTAACGTCTTGAGAGCCTCTTCAAGCCTTCCGAGCTTGAAATACACCCACCCAAGACTGTCGATGATATACCCGCTTTCGGGTTTCAATTCAAGTGCCCGACGGATAAGGACCAGAGCCTCTTGGAGATTAATGCCCTTGTCGGCATAACTATATCCGAGATAGTTTAAGGCATCAGCATTTTTGGGATTAAGTTCAATCGTGCGCTTCAGATAAGCTACCATATCATCAAAACGACCCATCTTTTCGTATAACACAGCAAGATGAAAGTTTATATCGTCATTATCCTGAAAGAGTTTCGACGCCTTTATTAATATGTCTTCTGCCTTTTGATACTCTTTCATCTGCATATAAGCGTCGCTAAGGTAGGCATAAATGTCTGGTTTCCCGTTCTCGAAACTCAAAATCTCTTCAAATATCTTAACTGCATCGGGATAACGGTTTTGTTTTAAGTAGATTGAGGCCAAGTTCAAAAAAGCGTTGATATCTTTCGGATCGGCCCCTACAATCTTCTTCAGCTCTTCTATAGCCTCATCGTCTCTGTTCAGCTCCTGGAGACTCAGTGATAGATAATATCGTGAGGTCGTGTCATCAGGCCGTGACTCAAGCACTACCCGAAATTCAGAAATAGCCCTGTTGTAGTCCTTCTCCTGCAGATAGAGCAACCCAAGCCTTTGATGAATATCGATATTCCTGGGCATCTCCCTCAGGATCTCCTGTAGCTCGCCTATAGCTTTGTCATATGATTTATCAGTAATATACAATTGAGCAAGACGTTCCCGAGCAATGAGGTTGTGCGGATTCATAAGCAGAACCTTCTTATAATATTCTTGAGCGGCGCTCGGGTCATTGTCGATCTCTTTTATAAAACCAAGGCTTAGGTAAGCTCCATCAAATGATGGATTCACTTCCAGGACCTTCTTGAAGTACTCTTCAGCCTTCTTATAATCCTTTTTTTCAAGAGTGATGGAACCAAGGTAATAAAGGGCCATAAAATTGTCAGGATCCTTCTTGAGAAGGCTTTCCAGAATGGTCAACCCTTTTTCAGTTTGATCTACCGAAGCATATAGAACGCCTAAAAAAAGGTATGCATCTTTGTTATCAGGTTCCAGTTTCAGAACCGTCTCGTACACTTTTATTGCCTCTTCAAGTCTCTTCTGAGCATTATACAATTCACCCAGAGACATGAGAGCGGGCACGTAATCGGGATGGACGGCCACGGTTCTTTCTAATGTCGATGTCGCTTCCGGGATCCTCCTCAGCTTCACGAGCATACTGCTTATTTGAGTCTCTAAATAGGGACTGTTGGGATCAAGGGCAAGTGCTTTTGAATAATGCTGTATAGCTTCTTCCCATTTACCATTGATTTCTGACTCATATCCCAGCAAATACTCTAAATCGGCACTATCTGCATTGGAGGAAATCTGTTCGTCTTCGCTCGCCCTAGGAACGGCATGACCAACTGATACCAGAACGAAAACCATCTGGAAAATCACGAATATGAAAGAAAATAAGAATTTTAAAGACATTTTTTATTATCTCATATTTTACTTCTAAAGATAAAGCCCATCAAATAATCATCAGCAAAACGCGGGTACTTCTGAAACCCCTTGCCGCCCTTTCATTTCCCACCGCAGACTTATTTACGGTCTTTTAGCCTTATTTCTTCCAAACCGGGGTGAAAACCTCAGTCAACCCTAAAAATGGAGGTGAAGGAAGTGATTATAAAAAAGGTGTCCAAAAAGGCTGCAACAACTTGCAAATGC
>JBKQMP010000117.1:0-25618 GCA_052146665.1 Dissulfurispiraceae bacterium | reverse complement strand
AGCGTAACTACGGCATCTGCTCAGATGCGCAAGAGGTACAGAGCCCCTTTCGCCCACCACAGTAATCAATGTCGTTATGCATTGGTCTTAAGCGATACAGCAAAAAGAGTCGCGGACAATAAAATCCACCAGAAATGTTGCTACGTTTTCAGGTCGCCATAGAAATAGAAGTTTGTTCCAGTTAAAGCAGGCGGATGACTCGAAGGATCAGATTATTAATTAAACCTATGTATAACAATGCGAATGAGGACTCCTCACAGTTATGTGCAGCTCCACATAACTGGTATTATGTGGAGTTCCCCGTTATGTGAAGCAAACGTTGCAAGTATATGAATCACAATAATTCTCGCTCAATCGACTCCACATAACGGTGAGGCTTACAATGATTCAAGCCAGCATATGATTTCATTGTTTTGCTTGATCAAATGCTGTAGATTTCTGATCTTGCCGTCTGGCGCACAAGACAAAAGGGCTTTACAGATTGATTTCCACATATGCATGGGTTGTGTCGAGATTGAGGGGGCAAGTCAGTTTTTGATGACGGTGAGGTTAACTGCTGACTGGAACAGGGGCATCGTTGTCCTGTGGCGAAATGTATGAGGAGCGACTTTTTTGCGAGACTGCGATAGTGTTCCCCAGTAGCTGAGCACATCGAATACAGCAGCATTATTATGTGGAGTAAATATTTGCCGGATACTTATTTAAGAAGGCTTTAGGGCAAATACTTCACATAATGGGCAACTCCACATAATCACAGTACTCGATACTGCTGAGCGTCCTCATCATTCTGTGGGTTACAAACAAAAATCATTGCGAAGACACAAGCACACGCCTTCTCTCCGCCAATGCTTGTCCTTCGCCTTGCAGGGAATGAAAGCTTCAGCAATACTCAGCCAAAGCCCCCCATACTATTTACTTTCACTACGAATATAGCTGATAATTAATGCCGTGAGGGATCGTAACTGTTTAGAATATAGATCTTTCGGGGATTTACAAGATGGCCAAGCTTGAGGATCTGACTCGCGGGGCCTCGGTTAAAGGGATTCTTCCGGATTCTCTCATTACGGTCGTCGATGTTAAATGGCATGGCTCAGCAGTAGTAGAACTCACCTATAAAAATGCTTCCGGTCGTCTCGGGCAGGAACTGCTCTATCGTGACCGTGAACCCACCATCGAGATCGTTTCTGTCGGAAGACCGTGGAGCTTCGACGGTGACGGCAGCCTTTTAAGGCTCGTATCCGAGGCCTACAGAATCCGCCTTGCCTATCTTTTCGATCCTTTGCTTGCTGTTCATACTTCTCTTGTAGAACCGCTTCCCCATCAGATCACCGCTGTCTACGGCGAAATGCTCACAAGGCAGCCTCTGCGCTTTCTGCTTGCCGATGACCCCGGCGCGGGAAAAACCATCATGGCAGGTCTCCTTATCAAAGAACTCTTGATCCGTGGGGACATCCATAGATGCCTCATCGTCTGCCCCGGCAATCTTGTTGAACAATGGCAGGATGAGCTCGACCGCCGTTTTGGTCTTCCCTTCGAGATTATGACGAATGACAAGGTTGAGTCGGCACGCACTGGCAACTGGTTCATTGAAAACCCTCTTGCGATCTGCCGCCTTGATAAGTTGAGCAGGGATGAAGATATTCAGGCCAAGCTTGAGCAGACAGACTGGGACCTCGTTGTGTGTGACGAGGCCCATAAGATGTCGGCGACTTATTTCAGCGGGGAAGTTAAATATACGAAGCGCTACAGATTAGGGCAGCTTCTCTCACGGATCACACGTCACTTCTTGCTGATGACAGCGACGCCTCACAACGGGAAGGAAGAAGACTTCCAACTGTTCATGGCGTTAATTGACGGCGACCGCTTTGAAGGCAAGTTCCGTGACGGTGTGCATCTTATGGATACATCGGACATCATGCGGCGTCTTGTAAAGGAGAAGCTGCTTAAGTTTGATGGCACCCCTCTTTTCCCTGAGCGCCTTGCCTATACAGTTAACTACAATCTTTCGGATGAAGAGGCTCACCTGTACAGGCAGGTTACTGATTATGTCCGGCAGGAGTTCAACAGAGCAGATGCACTCGAAAGCGAAGGACGCAAGGGCACCATAGGTTTTGCCTTAACCATTTTGCAACGCCGGCTCGCCTCGTCGCCGGAGGCAATCTTTCAGTCCTTGCGAAGGCGGCGTGAACGGCTCGAAGCCCGTCTGGGAGAAGAGAAGTTATTAAAACATGGTGCAGAAGCCCGTATAACCGAAGTTCCTGCGCTTTCTACTGATGACCTTGAGGATATCGAAGATGCCCCTGATGTGGAGATAGAGAATACTGAAGAAGAGGTTGTTGATCAGGCAACCGCTGCCCGGACTATCGCAGAGCTTGAAGCGGAAATCGCCACCCTCAAAAATCTGGAAGCTCTTGCGCTCAACGTCAAGAGATTAGGCACAGATAGGAAATGGGAAGAACTCTCAAAGCTCCTGCAGAACAATGCAGAGATGTTTGATTCAAGGGGGCACCGCCGCAAGCTCATCATCTTTACTGAGCACCGGGATACATTGAACTATCTTACAGAGCGCACCCGTGTGCTTCTCGGACGGCATGAGTCTGTTGTCAACATCCAGGGCAACATGGGACGAGAAGAGCGCAAGAAGGCGCAGGAATCGTTCACACAGGACAAAGAGGTGCGGATACTGGTTGCCACAGATGCAGCCGGTGAAGGCATCAACCTACAGCGAGCACACCTTATGGTGAATTACGACCTCCCCTGGAACCCGAACCGGCTGGAACAGAGATTTGGACGTATCCACAGGATAGGACAGACAGAGGTCTGTCACCTATGGAATCTTGTCGCCACCGAGACCAGGGAGGGGGAGGTCTTCACCCGCCTCTTCGAAAAAATTGAGAAAGAGAGAAGGGCATTAGGCGGACAGGTATTCGACATATTAGGGAAGGTTACCTTTGAGAACCGTTCCCTCAGAGACCTCTTGATCGAGGCGATCCGCTACGGTGACAGGCCAGATGTCAGAGAACGGATCAATCAGGTCGTTGATAGCGCCATGGACCACGAGCGGCTGCGTCAGCTCGTCGAAGAGCGAGCCCTTGCCCGTGATTCGATGGATTCAACCCAAGTACGACAGATTCGGGAGGATATGGAAAGGGCAGATGCCCGCCGTTTGCAGCCCCACTTTATAGAGGCCTTTTTCATCGAGGCATTCAAGCTCCTGGGTGGAAGCATCCGCGAGCGGGAGACCAGGCGATATGAAATCACACACGTCCCTTCCGTTATCCGAAGCAGGGATCGGTCCATTGGAAGAAAAGAGCCGGTCTTGCCGCACTATGAGAGGATCACTTTTGAAAAGAATCTTATCGGCATACCGGGGAAACCGCTCGCCGCGTTTATTTGTCCGGGACATCCCTTGCTTGATGCCACAATTGACCTGATATTGGAGCGGTATCGTGACCTTCTCAAGCGCGGTGCTGTCCTCGTTGATCCGCTTGATCAGGGAGAGAATATACGAGCACTCTTTTATCTTGAGCATGGAATACAGGATGCTAGGACTGACCGGTTCGGCAATCGTCGTATAGTTTCGCGGCAAATGCACTTTATCGAAATCGACAAGGACGCTCAGACTCATATGGCTGGTTACGCGCCTTACCTCGATTACCGACCTCTCACCGCTGAAGAGCACAAGCAGGTCGAGTCCTTGCTTGATCAAGACTGGCTGACCACTGACCTTGAGCCTAAGGTCCTTTCTTTTGCGGTCTCTCAGCTTGTTCCGCGTCATTTTGAGGAAGTAAAGAGGAATAAAGAAGAGCTTGTGATGAAGACCGTCGCTGCAGTGAAAGACAGGCTCACCAAGGAAATAAATTACTGGGACCACCGCGCCAACGAACTGAAAGCGCAGGAACTTGCAGGCCGGGTTAATGCCCGTATCAATTCAGGTAAGGCCCGGCAGCGTGCAGACGAGCTTGAAGTCCGCCTCCAGAAACGACTAGAAGGACTCGAACAGGAGCGCAGGCTTTCTCCCCTGCCCCCTGTTGTCATGGGCGGCGCGCTCATTGTTCCAGTTGGGTTGCTCTCTCGTCTCAAAGGTGAGCCGCAGGCAGAACCCAATACGTTCGCACGGGAGACAGCGCGGATCGAAAAGGTAGCAATGGTCGCCATCATGGAACTTGAGCGTCAGCTTGGATATGAGCCTCGTGACGTGAGCGCACAGAAATGCGGTTATGACATTGAATCACGAATCCCGAATCAGGGATGCCTCCGATTCATCGAGGTAAAAGGCAGAGTAACCGGAGCAAAGACAGTCACCATCACCAAGAATGAAATATTGACCGCTCTAAACAAGCCTCATGACTTTATCTTGGCAATTGTAGAAGTAGACAGACACAAGAGCCTCCCTCGATATGTCCGGCGTCCTTTCAAACGTGAACCCGACTTCGGCGTTACAAGCGTGAATTATGACCTGGGTGAACTTCTGGCAAAGGCAGAGGAACCGGGGTAGCACTTCCCAATGTTTCAAGCATCCGGTTTCCAGAAGAAAGTAACCGAACTTATCCTTGATACCCCAGCTCCGGGCAAACATTGTGCGCGAAATGCTATAGCCCATATTGAGCGAGCTTGGAAAATAAAAGATATTGACCCAGAGATGGCTACTTTCCGAGCTATCACTGGCGAAGAAGAAGCAGCGACCGCCATAATGCATTCTCTCAGACGAAGGGAATACAAAGGAGCCGAGAAACTAAAGTACCGTGACCATACTTACAAGGCTGCAGTTTTGCCATTCTTCCAGGCGATCTCAAGTGTCTTTGCTCGGCACATGGACCAATTCAAACCGACAATTGAAATTAATGCTAATGCTGAGAAGCCTACACTGAAGACTCGTATTAATGTTCCAGGTCCTACAGGCGATCTTATGCATGCTTATCCTGATCTGCCATTGCATTTCGAAGTAACAATAGACGGGAAGGTTCATGATTTTTCCCACGAATTAGATGAGTTGGCGACAGTGAAGAACGTGAAGAAAATAACTGATTATATCAAACGACAGGCGAACGCGAGAAACGTCATACTGTATGCCTCGAACAAGGGAATACCAAAAATAGAACATCCGCTTATTGAGGAGCTCATAGAGAGAAAAAGAGACATTGTATTCGGACACCTTGTCATATACCTCTTGATCGACCCACACAAAGAGCATCAATTGTTTGTCCAACAAGCGTTGACAGCATTTCTAAGAATGCTCAATGCGATTCCTGAAGACATCCCGTTTGAATAGTTACTGATTGCTGCCCGGCAATACCAACAAAACCCCACTACTTGACAAACTGCTAATTTTCGTATCATAATGATACAAATTCTGCTACCCTTTGGTTATGGGAGAGCTTGTCTTCAGAGAAATGGTTAAGGCTAATATGCCGTTATTTATGCTAAAATTGTGCAAATGGAAAAGCGAAAGCCCCACTACGACCTCAAGAAACTCAAGAAGCTTTTTAGCGGCGAAGCAACCAGAGTCATAACGGCAACAGCCCAGAAAGGCGCAGCAGCCCTGGGATACATGGATGAAGACGATATTGTGGAAGTGATCAACAAACTCTGTTCGCAGCATTTTTATAAGTCGATGACGTCGTACCATAACAGTCAGATATGGCAGGATGTATATAAGTTCAAGGACGAGGAAAAGAATCTTTACATAAAACTGCAATTGTCCGTCGATAAGACACAGACGGTACTGATACAGATGAAAAGAGACGAAGGAGGAGATGAATAACATGAAAGCCCAGAACTGCCCTGTTTGTGGCGTTGGCACATTAAAGAAGGAAGTAGGCACCGAAACCTTTGAATATAAAGGCATGAGCACGGCCATCCCTAATTACGTCACCTTCAAGTGTGACGAGTGCGGCGAGGCTATTGTTGACAAGGCAACCCTGAAGGAGTCCGGGCGCATCCTGAAAGACTTCCAGCGCCAAGTTGATGGCATGCTTACCGGGGAGGAGATAAAGAGAATACGGATCAAGCTTAACCTCACGCAGGAGGAAATGGCCGGAATCGTTGGCGGAGGTCTTAAAGGATTTGCCCGTTACGAAACCGGCCAGGTTTGCCAGAGCAAAGGAATGGATAATCTTCTGAGAATCCTGGATGCTTATCCGTTCACCATGAATGTGATCCAGAAGAACCAGGTGAAGAAGCTCTCTCTGCATAGAGAGAAGAAGGTGATCAACTACGAGGAGTTCAAGGCCTTGATGAGATACAAGAGCAAGACTAAGGAGTATTCAGTCAAGGTGGAAGGAGTGGCATATGGAACTTAAATTCAAGATTGTTGCCATCAAACAGCTCGAAAGCCATTTTGCGCTCAATCCTGATTTCAAGCCGGAGAAGGGCAAGCCTATTGAGATCGGCTATGGCATAAATGTAACCTTCGAGAAAAAAGACAAGATGGTCAACGTTGTCGTCTCCATTGTCTCAGACAAGAAACCCCAGCCTTTTACGTTCAATATCGCCACTGCGGGTTTGTTTAATTTCAACAAACTGCCGCAGAAACAGGAGCTTGAGAAAGTGGCGCATATCAATTGCGCCTCAATCATCTTCCCTTACATAAGGGAGTCTCTTGCTGACTTGACCCGGAGAGCCGGTCTTCCGCCTTTTCATATCGATCCTGTGAACTTCATCAACATATATGAGGAACAGAAGAAGGCTCAGGCAAAGAACACTGGGAAAAAGGAAAAGGCCGTAAAGGCATAATGAATACAAGTGAACTGGCTGAACTTTTTTTGACATCGCTGTATGACTTAGCAGAATCTGAAGGTCACACCCATCTGTTCCAACTCAATGACTTCGCCACAAAAATTGGTGTTCATGATATCGGTAAAATCACAAAGGCCGCGAATATATTAGAATCGAGAGGGCTTATATATCCAGTTTCGTATCAAATTGGTGGTGGTGTGAGTGCTTCAATTTCAGGAGAAGGCTGCTTATTTGTTGAGCGTGGCGGCGAAACCGGCATTATCCAAAAATACAGACAGAACCCTGAGACCTTCATCGTAAAAATAGACCAGAGCACGAACATCCACGGCAATGTTTCCCACAGCAGCATAGCAACATATTCACAAGGCGTCACTCAGGCAGTGACTATCAATAACGACATTCAAGGCATTATCTCAGCAATCGCCGATACTCTGAAAGCAGATGCATCTTTGAATGCTCAGGATAGGGAAGACCTGTTTCATGATATCGAGACATTGAAAATCCAGCTTGCGAAGAATAAGAAGGACAAATCGTTTATAACTGGCATCTTGGGTAATCTGTCCAATGTATCGTCAATTGCATCATTAGTCTTGCAGCTCGGAGGGCTTATTCAGGGCATATGAAGAAAAAACTCATTGAAGTTGCGCTTCCGCTGGACGCGATAAACAAGGAGTCAGCCTAGTGGATATGCGAAATAATGAACAGAAATAGCGAAATAATGCCTACACGGGGAATTCCCGATGCCTTACCCAAACTATAACTTAAACCAATAAAAACATCAATATACGTGCTCATTTATTTTCAGGGGATGCGTGCAACCTTTTGCCAGCTCAAACCTGTGTTCACGACATGGGAAAGTCTTGATTTCGCTCCGAAACGCATGCGGTGATGTACTTCCTTGAAGTCCATGCTTTTCAAAAACATGAAAATAAGGTAAGTTATTATAGGTTATCAACCACGTGGATACGTCGCTGTCTACATAAAAATGCCAAAACGGATGGGGAAAATATGCGATACGCAGATGCTGGGTGTCAATCAATACATAGCTGATCGAGTTGAGTAGAGCATAGACAATGCGCCTGGACAGAGAGAACTGCTTATTCTGTGCCGGAACCCTTGAGTCAAGACTTCGAACCCTGTCAGCAAGTGTTCCCGGGAAGGTGGACTCAATTCCTAAAGACCAGCTGCTTGCGACCCCAGAAGGTGTCATAGTTGAGTCCATAGCGTCACAGTTGGAAATCCTTCCGCTGGTCTTATACGAAGATCGCAAGGAAATGGAGCAAAGAGCAACCAAAATCGACGTGAGCCAATGGTCAGACCGCAATCCCCTCCGTCACCGTGGTCCCACCTATGTTGCGGGCATACATATAACCGTTTCTCTGCCATTCTCCGGTGACTCTTCGCTGTGGACGGAACAACCGAACGCTTACAAGAGTGCGCATCCCAAGGGACGTGCCACCTCACCTACACAAGATGGGATAGGTTACCTGCATATGGATTTTGAACAGCCAGTTGATGACTCTGGGGAGTCTCTGAAACAAAGCATTGAGCAGAACCTTGAGTTGATCCGCTTCTATGTTAACTGTCAGTCCAGTCAGATCGCCGCCTTCAATAACAGCTTACCAAAACTTATCCGGCAGAGTATCGTAGCCCGGAAACAAGAACTCGAAAAACAGGAAGGGATCGTTCAGCTTCTCGGTATTCCACTGAAACGTCGCACAGACGCGCCACTTTTGGAACCCATTCAGATAAAGCGAAAGTTAGTCAAGCCGCTACCCCCACTTCCTAAGAGCGGTTTCCAAGCCGAGCCAGGAATCTCTGACGAAGATTACGAGCATATGCTATCTGTCATTCGCCACGAAGGGCGCACTTTTGAAACGACTCCCAAGACATTCGCAGTGCATGACGAAGAGGGCTTGAGAGACATAATGCTTGCCCATCTCAATGCCTATTACGAGGGCGAAGCCACTGGAGAAACATTCCGTCGTAGCGGTAAGACAGATATTAGGATTGAAGACAGGAGCCGTGCAGCATTTGTTGCCGAGTGCAAGGTGTGGCGTGGGCCTAAGGAGTTATCTTTTGCAATTGACCAGCTTTTGGGGTATCTGACTTGGCGCGACTGCAAGGCGGCTATCGTGGTGTTCAATAAGCAGAACGCTAAGTTTACCGAACTCTTGACAAAGATTCCAGAGGTACTGGCATCACATCCAAAGTTTAGGAAGTCTCTTGGTCAGCGTGAGCCTGGCGAGTGGCGATATGTGCTCTCGTCGGCTGAAGACGAACTCCGTCAAGTGATTGTTAACGTTTTCGTGTTTAATCTTTTTTCGCTGTAACCTTTGGAAACTCCGGTTCGAATAATCGGCAGGTATGTACTGGATTGAGTGGCAGAATTGAGCGGAGTAAACACCTTAGTGTAAGTCTCATCGCTCAGAACGCCTCCTTATAAGCCTGATATTTTCCTTTTCATGAGCAATTCTCTCCATATATAATTGCACATGACTCTCCTGAACACCCTCGAGGCCGTAGACTATATCGCCCGCATGCCTAACAGCACAACCACCGCGTTACTAGTCTTGTGTAACAACGACAAGCAGTATGTCCTTAAGCATGGGAACAGCATAGAAGAAGGTGGCGGGATAAAGATGCTAGTGGCTGAGTATATTTGTTATCGAATCGCCAAATACTTCCGGCTGCCCATCCCGGAATACTGTTTCATAATAGTAGGACCAAGATTCAGGAATTCAATCAGAGATCAAAAAGTCAAAGGCCTCCTCGAAAAGAGTGCGGATTTATGCATAGGCTCGGAATTTATCGTATGGACGGAGACATTCAGAAAATATCACAAAAGACGGGTGAATAACAAGCTCATGCTGGCAGCAATATTTGGATTCGACCAGTATGTATACAACAGTGACAGATTCATCGAGAACCCTAATCTGCTGTTTGACCGATTTAAAAAAGAAATTCTTATGATCGACCACTCTTCTGCAATATGGCCTATCTTCGATAGGGTTGAGAAACTAGATGATGCAGTTAAAGGATCAGAGCACCATATACTTTGCTTTAACGACATGGCTGATAAAGCTGCTATCGTGCCATTGGTAAAAGATATGCCTAACGAGATCATTGACCGTTATGTAGATAGCGTGCCGGAGGAGTGGTTCAGAGGCATAAAGAACAAAGACAAGGACGATGAGTTTACCAGGGAGTTCCTTAGAAAGCTACTGAAGAAACGGCGTGACAGTATAGAAAAAATCATATCAGAGGTTCCGGTATGCTCGGAGATAAATATCCTTACTCGTTCCATTACGTAATTCTTCGGTATGTACCCGACTTCGCTCGCGGTGAATTCGTAAATGGAGGTATTATTTTTCACGATGCTCATGAGCAGAGGATTTTCGGCAAGGTTTATGACAGAGAATCAAAATACAAGAATATTGATAGAGATGGGTATTACAAGTATTTTATAGAAGCAACCGAGGATTTAATAAACGGGCTTTATGAGGAAGTAAAGGAAATCAAGCAAGAGCATCATGGAGATGAAGCCGCAATTTTAGTCGAAAAGGCGTTTGTAGATGCGGTAATCCCTAATGCGGGGTTTCTAGGATTTTCGAACATAAGGAGTGGAGTTACTGATAACATCTTGGCGAAATTTCATTCTTTGTACAAGAGATATGTGGACGATCTGGGCAGTATAGAGCCAGAGCAGGAAAAGAAGCCATCGGCCAAAGTAGAGTTGAGTATCTTAGAGCCGTTTCTGAAAGAACTAATAGTACCCCCAGATAAGGCTGCTTTCCCCTATGACGCCACTGGAGGCACTTACCTGTTTGACACTTCATTTAGGAACCCATATCATGTTTACCTTAAGACTGTTCGGATGCGACAAAAAAAGAATGGGACCGTGGAATGGGGAAATGTGCTTCGTAACCTTGTTGTCCTCTCTGACCTGAAAGTCGCATATCCAGACTATACATTCGGGATTCTCCTCTACTTCTTATATCAGACCCCGGATATTGATCGAGAGAAAAGATTAGAAGGAATCATCACATCGCTGACGGCTCGATTTAGACAAGCGAACGTTGATTTGTTGATGGCTAAGCAAAGAGATGTTGAGACTTACTTGCGGACCAAAGGGTTATTGAAAAAACCTCTTCACGAGTAAAAATTTCAGCTCATGTCGCAACGCTTTAGTCACTGCGGCAGGTCGTTACAACTTGTCTTTCATTGCTCGGGCAGTGATCTCGGTGGTTGAAGCCTATTTCTAGATGCTTCCGCTAAGCGAGTCACCCATCTTGCAATGAATTCATCGGCATGTTCTCTATCTATTGGCCTGGGTGTAGCAGCCTCGTAGACCGAGTGCGTAATTGGCGCAGCTGCATAGTCGGCATCTTGAATCTCGCTCTCCTGTGAAATACCATATGGAAAAAAATCGTTGTCCGAACTTATACCCCATGTCATATATGGTATCTCGTACCACCGAAATTCTCCAGACGACAATTCCACGAACCATAGATTGGCCGAGCGGCCACGATAGTATCGAGAATTTTGCTGCTCAATTGAGATGAGGGCGCCACAAATTATATTCTTCCTCGATTCAGAAAAAGCATCTTTCGAGAGCAGTGGAAAAGGTATTTCAACTTGCAACCTCCCGCTTCCAAGTTCTATTCCACGCTGCGAGATACGCCTCGCCATCTGAGCATCATGCTCAATAGCCTCAAACATAGTCTTCAAAATAGAATCCAGCGATTTTATGGCATCCCTTGCCAGTTCCGTTCTTGCTTCTTCTTCTGTGTGTTTGAGCGAGCGCTCGGACTCTTTCTTAGCTGCTTCAACGGCAAGAGCTGCCCCAGCAGCGGCAATTCCGCTGTGAGATACCGTGGCAGAGTTTAACGACGCTAATTGTCTGATAATCGAATCAATTGAAGGTCTCGCATTTTGGCTTTTTCTCAGACACAAAGAAACCAACTGCTGCATGCCGGAAGAAGCTGATAACCTCTGGGGGTCCTCATGGAGATGGCGCTTTCGTAGATCACCAGAAGTGAAAGGTGGCTGTCCAGAAAGCAGCGCGAAGGCTATACAGCCAAAAGCATATACATCCGTTGCCTTAGTGGCACGTTCTAGCCGCCATTGTTCAGGTGATGCATAAAGCGGCGAGAGACACTCTTTTAAGGTATTGATCGAAGTTGAATCCTCAACAAATCTTGCGATTCCGAAATCTGCAAGTTTCCATTTATCTTGATGATATAGGACGTTACCAGGTTTCAGGTCGCGATGAACAATGCCCCCCACCTCGTGCAATCCTAGCGCAATATCGGTTAATACTTTTATGGCATCAGCCTCTGATATGGCACCTGATTCAATAACTTGCTGAAGCGACCTTTGCGCTTTGGCCATTATGACAAAATACTCAGAAGTATCTGCATCAATGCCAGAATCATAGAATGGGATAACATGTGATAAATTCCTACCTGCAAGTTCCTCCGCAATAGCAAGCTCACGATGGCCAATTGAAGCGGCGGAAATATTTAATTTTTTTACCGCTACCTCTTCCCCTTTCTCACTATGGCCAAGAAAAACCGTCCCAAATCCGCCAGGGGGTCCAAGCAAAATAGATGGATCATACTCCCATACGACGTTACGTAGCTTGATGTGTTTCATTTATCCTCTTTTGCCGTGAACGATAGTTTGTCGCTTCATGAAGTATAGTTTGCGTTATTGACATCTTTTTGTCTAGAAAAACCCTAAGTATTTGTGGAATTAACAGAATGGTTGCGGCGAATTAAGAATAAGCTTCAGGTTCTATTCTCCGTCCCTGTGCCGTGAACGTGCAAAATCGGAAGCACCGTGCAAAAAAGGAATCATCACATCGCTGACGGCTCGATTTGGGCAAGCGAACGTTGATTTGCTGATGGCTAAACCAAGAGATGTTGAGACTTACTTGCTGACCAAAACGTTACTGAATAAACCTCTTCAGGAGTAAAACACTTCACCGTTAAGATGAATGTGTTAATTTAACTGTAACTTAAGTTTGAAATCATGATATCTTAAAACATCTGTCCATTCTGATACTTTTACCGGAAGCATTGATTGTTCATGATCTTCCCTGACCCAAAGATTCTCCTCCTTTAAACCTTTCGTAAAGCATATCGAGCACTATCCCGGCGAATTCCTGCTTCACTCGTTCGTTCCCGAGCACCTGTGATGCCATCGACTTGTAGTTATCCAATCCCTCTATTATGGTATCCGTAAAAACCCCCTTAAAATCGCCAAGGCCGAACTGTTCCTTAGTATTTTGCTCAGCCTGCTTGGCAAGCGTCTCATTTTCCATCATCTTGCCGACAATGTGCTCTACATAGGTTATCTTATCCGCATCTGAAAGCTGTCCCTCAAAAAGAGTGTTCAGCTTTTCTATGAGCTGCGACAAGCGTTCTTTTTTCTTCTCCCGAGCAGCACCGGTGCCAGTTTCTGTAATCGGCTTAAGGGATGTTTCCTCTTCGCCTGCGCCGAGCGGCAGATCCATTGTGTCTTGTTGCGTAATCCGATAATGGGTCATACTGAGGCTGGAGAGGTCTATCTCGTCTCCAAGGCGGCCAGTTTCGAGCCAAGGCAGAAGGTGCTTAAAGAACCAGTAATGGGACTCGAGATCGGTATCCTGGTAATCGACTATCTGAGAGAGAAAATCATATATCCTGATAAAAGTCCCCAAGTCCTTACGGAAAAGTTCGAGGGCATCTATAGCCTTAGTGTCCTTTGCCAGCTTTGCGTCATTAAATCTGCCTCTGAAGCGGTCCACAGCCGGAGAGACCGCTGCCTGCATATCCTTTTGAGTCTTGCTATAACTGAAATAAGCTTTAATGAAGGTGTCAATTTCGGGAGTAAGGTAAATGCCAGTGGCATCTAGCTTCGCTTGAAGATCGTGAATAACGTTAGGATCTGAGACCCCTGACAACTGGGCTGTTCTATAATAAGGCTCGAATGACTCCCTTATTTCTTCCGCGTCGTTTACAAAGTCAAGGACAAAGGTATAATCCTTGCCCGGGTAGATTCGATTCAGGCGGGAGAGCGTCTGAACTGCATTGACACCGGCTATCCTCTTGTCTACATACATGGCGACCAGTTTTGGTTGATCGAATCCAGTCTGGAATTTCTCGGCAACGAGGAGCACATTGAATTGATAAGTATCGAAGGCATCCGCAATCCTGCGTCCCTCTAAGGCGGGGTTCATGTTGTGTTCATTGAACTTATCCAAACCGCTCTCAGGATCCGTTACGTCGCCTGAAAAAGCAACCAGTGCAGCAATATCCTGATACGCGTTGCGTTTGATGTAAGCGTCGATTGCAATTTTATAGCGTACTGCTTCCTTACGGGAACCTGTGACAACCATGGCCTTGGCCTGCCTGTTAAGCCTCCAGGCCACAGTTTTTCTGAAATGCTCAACAATTATCTCAACCTTCTGGCCGATGTTGTAAGGGTGAAGCCTTACCCAACGCGCAAGCTGTTTCATCCCGGTGCTCGATTCCACTTCCTTATCGTCGTATTCTTTCCCGTTATGAGCGAGTTTGTAGGCAAGACGGTATGGTGTGTAATTCTTGAGCACATCGAGGATGAACTCTTCCTCTATCGCCTGCTGCATTGAGTACACATGGAACGGTGCAGGGATATTATCTGGCCCACGCGCCTTAGTTGGGTCAGGACAGCGACCGAACAACTCTATCGTTTTAGCTTTGGGAGTGGCGGTAAAGGCAAAAAAGCTGACATTCTTAGGCTGTTTACGCGACTCCATCTCGGCATTTAATAGATCCTCAGCAGAGACCTCAACCCCTTCTTTAATTTGTTCTGCTGTGAGTACCGCTCGCAGCTTTCTGGCATCAGATCCAGTTGTTGAAGAATGGGCCTCGTCTACAACTACGGCAAAGCGTTTCTTTTTAAGAGTCGCCCTTTTGCGTAGCTCCTCCAGTACAAATGGGAAGGTTTGAAGGGTGACTATGATAATCGGCTTGCTATCAACTAGGGCATCAACGAGCTGGCTGGATTTGGATCCTTCTTTGGAAGTTATCCTGCAGACAACGCCGTGCTTGTGCTCTATTTGATAAATGCTGTTCTGGAGCTGATCATCAAGGACTGTACGGTCGGTAATGACGATGATGCTCTCGAATATCTTGTTGTCCTTGTCATCGTGAAGACTGGCAAGCTGGTGAGACAGCCAGGATATTGAGTTGGTCTTGCCAGAGCCTGCGGAATGGGAAATCAGGTAGGTATGCCCTGCTCCTTCGGAACGGACCGTCCCAACAAGAGAGGTAACGGCTTCCCACTGATGAAATCGAGGGAATATGATAGTCTCCTTGGATATCCTATTGCCGTTCTTATCAAAGAACTCTTTCTTTTCAAGGTGAACATAATTAGCAAAAATGTTTAGCCATGCAGCGCGGTTCAATACCCTTTCCCAGAAATAGCTTGTACGATAACCCTCCTTTAGATTAGCTGGGTTGCCGGCTCCACCATTGTTACCGAGGTTGAAAGGCAAGAACCTGGTCGCAGCCCCCTCCAGCCTGGTAGTCATATAGACTTCGTCTGAGGAGAGTGCGAAATGAACCAGGGCCCTCTGCTTAAAGGAGAGTAATGGCTCTGTGCGCTTGGTCACAGCATCTTTCGGCAGCCGGTCAGTTTTGTATTGTTTGATGGCATCGTGAACATTCTGGGTGAAGTCCGTTTTCATCTCGGTAGTGGCAACAGGGATGCCGTTTATAAAGAAGACCAGATCAAGACTTTTCTCATTCGATACAGAGTAGTGAACCTGCCTCATTACCCGCAGCCGCACTTTGGCACACCGGTCGGCTGTCTCTTTGTTCAGTCCGTGAGCGGGCTTGAACTGGCACATCTGAAAGCGGGCGTTATGGTCTTTGAACTCGTGACGGAGCAAGAATAGAGATCCCTGAGTATCCATCACTTTGCACAAGCGCTCAAGGAGAACTTTCTCTGTATCTCCATTATGCCAACCGCTAAGTTTGGCAAATTCAGTGGGCTGAGTGTCCTTAAGCCAGCCGATTACATCTTCAGGGAAAATGGCCAACTCACGGTCATACCCTGTATCGTCCTTCGAGTATAGCCAACCATTTGCCTCAAGGTGCTGACAAACTTCAGTTTCAAAGGTACGCTCTGTATGCTTGTCCATTATTTAAGCTCCCTTACGTCTATTTTGCCGGTGACAGCGGCTGAAATCAGTGCAGTGCGGCGCTCTTGCAGAAATGTTATGGCAGTTTCAGCTTCGGCAATGAGAGCGTCCATTTTACCGCTTTCATGGTCAAGAAAGGTGGCAATGGCTTGCTGCTCTTGTATGCTTCGTGGTGTTGATAAACGCATATTGCCAAGAAAATCCCAGCTAACTCGAGGCATTTTTGCCCCAAAGGTAGAGCCATCAACGATGGCTATGAAATCCCGGTTCAGAATTTGATACTGTGCAAACAGGCCATCAATATCTATTGCTGGACGCATAACATGAAAATCGCCCACGGCTTCTCCGGCAGCCTCAGCCAAGTATACCTTCGCAAGATAGGGGCGCAACTTCCCAAACAAAATGTCGCCGCGCTCAAAGGCAACTCCATCACCTTCTAGCTCGCTATTGGTTTCAATGAAACGACCCGACCAACTTTCGATATTTTCCAAAGCAACTGGACGCTCTCGGCGATCCGTCTTCTCAGTCAATAACCGCAGGCTGTTCTTAAGCCGCCTGACTTCCCAATGCTCCGGCACCTCTCCCAGCCACTCTACTCCGGAATCTTTCATCTTTGCATTGGGATTCAGTCCCTTTGTGACGGCATGGGAAATAAGAGCCTGGCGCTTCTCCTTGAGCAAGTTTATCAAGTTGTGCTGCTCATTGATGAGTGCGTCGATCTTGCCGGTTTCACGGTCGAGATACTTTGCGATAGCAGCCTGTTCTTTGTCGGGGGGAAAGAGTATAGGGAGTCTTCTAAGATCAGAAAATTTCATGGATTGCCTCAAACCGCCGCCCATTGAATAGAAAACCTTCATCACGTCGTAAGACCGAAGCAAGTGGTTCAGATAGTGAGGCAAAATACTGACAGGGGCCACTACGACATAGGCTGAAGTGATTATTCCTGTCTCTTCAACAATGGCCGTCCGAAGACTGCGTTTGTCGTTTTGAAGATCAGTTAATCGGAAAACTACGTCTCCTGGCCTCACTATTTGATATGTTTCAAACGATTCTGGGAGCAGTCCGTCACTTGAATTGATATCCTTTTGGACAATGCGCCCATAGCTGAGAGATAGTAGATTGTCCTCTGCCATGCCTGCGTTCGAATCTTCGCGCTTTGATGCCGCGCAGAAAAGCGGAGTTACTTGCCAATGCGCCGGCACCTCGCCCAACCACTCCACCCTGGAATCTTTGTAGTTTGCATATCGCGGAAAACTCATGTCGTTAGCCCTCGGATCATTGCCAAAATCCGGTCTGTGCAGGCCTTCAGGTCAGCATCAATTTTTTCAAGAGACCTCGGTTGCACATACTTGTAGAAATATCGAGTGAATGGTATCTCATATCCTATTTTCGTTTTGTCATGGTCGATCCAAGCAGCGGACACATGTGGCAGAACCTCCCTCTGGAAGTAATCTTGGATGTTATCCTTTAGCGGCACATTCTCAGTATCCCTAAGCTCAGGATCGGGCTCGGGCTTGCCCTTGTTATCTGTGCAGATGTCCGCTGTCTCGTCCCTTTCGGAAAGTGCAGCAAGTAGCGCCTTCATTTGTTGAGGCGTAAGAGAAATCTCGGCATCAGAGAGGTTTTTCTTGAGGTCCTTAAGAAATGCAGCCCTGTTCTTGTAAGTCTTGTCCGCTCCTATTGAAGACAGAGCCTTCTTAATTGATTCCAAGTCTTCTTTCCGCTTAGTCAATTGAGCCGACTCATCAAGTCTGGCCATGCATTCTGGCGTAACTGCAAAATTAAGCCTAAGAGGACGTTCGACAGTTATCGTTGAATAGCCAAGGTCATCATTGTCTAAAATCTTGCAGTATTCGTTTTCTTCAAAATCACCATAGAGCTTAACAATGCGTTCAATGTCGGCATCTCCAAGTTCTTTACGCTTCGCTCCGAGGCTCTTCCGCATCTTCTGATAAAACTCTATGGCATTAATAAGTTGGATCTTACCTTTGCGTTCTTGGTGTTTATGGTTTGTTAATATCCAAATATAAGTGGCAATACCGGTGTTGTAGAACATATCAATAGGCAAAGCCACAATAAGTTCCAGCCAGTCGTTCTGGATGATCCACTTTCTTATGTCTGACTCTCCAGAGCCAGCACCACCTGTAAACAAAGGGGAGCCGTTAAGGACAATACCTATACGGCCTCCGCCTTGAGTGGGAGTTCGCATTTTGGAAAGCAGGTGCATTAGGAAAAGGAGACTCCCATCTGACACACGTGGGAGTCCGGCCCCGAAGCGGCCATGGTGTCCTTTATTTTTGTATTCATCCCGTACTGCGTCTTCAACTTTCTTCCATTCAACACCAAATGGCGGATTTGCCAACCCATAGTCGAACGTCTTACCGGAGTGCCCGTCACTGGATAAGGTGTTGCCGAAAACAATGTTGGACACATCCTGTCCTTTTATAAGCATATCTGCTTTGCAGATAGCATAAGACTCGGGGTTAAGCTCCTGCCCAAAGACGATAAGCTTGGCGTCAGGATTAAGATGTCGGAGATACTCCTCCGCTACAGAAAGCATGCCGCCCGTACCTGCGGTCGGGTCATATATAGACCTAACAATCCCAGGATGGGTGAGTACCTCGTTATCAGCAATAAAGAGCAAATCAACCATGAGGCGGATAACTTCACGGGGCGTATAGTGTTCTCCTGCGGTCTCATTCGACAGTTCAGCAAATTTGCGGATCAGCTCCTCAAACACCAGCCCCATCTCAGAATTTGATACGACATCAGGATGGAGATCCACCGCGGCAAACTTCTGAACAATTAGATAGAGAAGGTTGGCTTCGTCAAGGGTTTCTATCTGCTTAAGGAAATCATACCGCTCAAAGATATCCCTGACATTTTCGGAAAATGAGCCAATGTAGGCCACCATATTATTCCTAATGTTGGATGGATCATCTGCAAACTTACTGAAGTCCATTGGTGATATGTTATAAAAGCTCTGCTTCGCCTTCCGTACAAGGAAATCATCGAGTGCAATGCCAAGGTCTCTGCGCTTTTCGTATTCTTTAAGCACGCTTTCTTTAGTGGCATCAAGAACACAATCAAGCCGCCTCAGAAGGGTAAAGGGAAGAATAATCTTCCCGTAATCGGATTGCTTGTAGTCCCCCCTAAGAAGGTCTGCGACTGACCAGATGAATGCTGATAGATTCGTATTGTTCATTTATCCCCCAGGTATGTGCATCCATGTATTTAAAATAGTTCTAAACATGATTATAGAGATTTAAAGCATAAAGTCAACTTGTTTATGACTACTCTCAAAAAAAGTGAGACGATTCTGGGCGTATAATTTAGATGGCTGGAATATGAGAATCATCAGTATCCGCAATAAACTTAAAATGGCTCATTGTAGGGGTCAGCATCCTCATTCTTTGGCCTGGGCTCCGCGGATTCCCGATCTTCTGGCACTTCCTCATAGGGAGCCAAATCTTCGTCCGTCCCATAAAGCTCACGAGGATTCACCCAGTCACCTATGACCCAATGGACCATTGGCATAAATACAGCATTAATCTTATCCTCCTGATACATTTCTCCATAACTTTCATCAGTAAGCTCTTCGCCCCAAAGCATTATGGCAATTGCGTTGAACCCCTGCGCGTAAAAATGATCGCCATTAATGTAATGCTCCAGCCAATATTTCCATTCAGTGGCCCCTAGTCTGACGTTATGCTGGCTGCTTCCCTTGACAGCTTCTCGAATTAGAAATGTAGGATCATAATCAAATAAATGGTAATTGTACGGAATGGTTATAGTCAGGGTAGAGGGGTCGGCCTCGTAATTGTAGATCTTGGCTGGAGACCTCCCTGACAGCAAATCCTCTTGGTACCCCTTCTTAAGGGCTATTATCGCGGCATCATAAGCCTCTCTTGTGTCATACACAATTTCACCCTGAATCATTACGCTCCTAGATGTTTCCCACATGTACGGATCCCTTACGATAATTATTTCCCCCAAGCCTTTTACTCCCTAAGTTTTCTGTCGATCCAGCCTCGTCGCTGATCAAAGCAGCCCATACAGAGCTACTACTGTGATTATAGTGTTCAAAAAAATAAAGTCAAGGTGTTTTTATATTTATTATTATATTTCATTGAGAACCTTCAACAGTTTGTAACTCTGTGTTTATCCTTCGTTTTTAATATTAAGGAGGCATACGTTATGCGTAAGTCCATGCTACCTTAGTGGCATGGCAGTCTTTAGTCAAGGCGCATATTTCGCAAACTTTACAATAAACTCGGGGTAGATACTGTCTCAAAAACACCTGATTATGAGACAGGGTTTTTGCATATCATAGAGGGTTGATTTTTGAGGCTTCGCCAAGATGGTTTTCCAGAAGGTTTTTGAGACAGCGACTTCGCTGATTTATAAGAGCTTCAAAATAGCTAAAAATATGGCGAACAGTATATCATCTGCAAGGTTGTTGAAATCTCTTCCACTCATTTGTGTATCCCAGGACAAATTATGACCAGTCGTATTGCGAATACCGTAGGTAGTCCATACAACTCGATCGTTAAACGGTATTCCACTCACACGCCAATTTTTACAGAGATTAACGACCTCATCGAAGGTCTTATCTCTGGCTTGCTTTTTGAAGCTCTGGCTTATACCCAGTCTACTTGCAATGTTTTGCTCTTTTAATAGAGATCCAAGCGTCTTCTTCTGATAAGCCTTCCCTTGAGGGAGCTTCAAAAGTGTTTCGAAGATCAAACATCCTTTAAAGAGATATAGGAAGAAAGGCTCCCGCGTGCCGCCATGAGCACTTTTCAAGGCAAATTCCTTTCTTCTAGTACGGCCTTCCAACACATAACTAAAGAGGGCAGTTACAGATGAACGCCATTCACTTGTTTGAGTTACCGATGGTGATAAATATAAATTATCCAATTCAGCCAAATCCATCTGTTCTAGACTTTTTTTTCTAAACTTTGCAAGTCCCTTTCCCATCAGCTCCTTGGTCTTTTTAACAAGATCTTTTGCAGCCTGATCAGGCACACCGTCATTCAGCGTGAGAAATAATACGGCGGGTGCCTTTTTCAGTTCCCCTCCAAAGCTACTATAATTCTTGACATCCTCAGCAAGGGCGGCATCGAAATAAAAAACCGCTCTCTCATAATCCTCCATCATATATGCAGCTATACCACAAAAATAATAGGGAGTTCCCTTATGCATTGTTTTAAAACGCTTAACATCTATTTCTTTTATCAGCTTAAGTACTTTTTCCCACGAGTCTATGGCAAGACTATATTGAGCGTTACGTAGATGATTATAGGGGATAGGAATGTTCTCGAAGAAGAAGAGAAAATTTTCTCCAGGACTTGGAGAAGGTAGCGAGGAAAGATCTTTTTTTATTGCATCTCTAAATTCTTTAGTGTCTAATACTGATGCAGCATCCTGTAATACCTTGGTCACATGGAATTGCTGAGTCACTTAATTATCTCCCATCACATTTATCGAAAGCGCAAACCTACGTTGGATGAGCGTGCCAACCCCTGAATGCAAAAAGGATGGTGCGCCCGCGGGCGCAAAGAACACGAGCGACACCCATCCTGATCCTGATAAGGCCGAAATTGAGCGCCATCCAAAGGGCGAAAAGGTGGCCATCGTAGGCATAGGACCAACCTTCAGAGAGTGCTCTATTAGGTTCACATAGAATAATAAGTCAAGGTTTGCACGCACAGATGGAGCGTAATGGTCATTCAACCGTTTCAACTCAGACAGAATTCGTTCTCCCACCTGCAACGGTGTGATGTCTTTTGGAGTGAACTGCCGCAGGAGGTCTTGAGGGTCAGAGGTCTCAAGCGCCTTCTGAAGCTCGACTTTGTACTCCGCGTGCCGGCGCCGACCTGGGTCAAGAACGTCTTTAATCTCAAACCTAGCATCGCGAAAAACAACGTCAGGCGGGTCATCATCTGGAGAAACAACGTCTCTTTCGTCAAAAGTGATACCGATATTCTTGAGAAACTCGATGCAAACCCACCGCTCCCGCTCCCGCTTGTTCTTTGAGGAGAAGTACTCTACAGATTCCTTCAGGTCGTGACGGCGATCTTCAAGAAACCTCCCCGACAGCTTTTTACTTTCGCTCTTCCTTTTTGCCATATTTTCCACCGCATTTTCATTGTATCATAATAAAATCCGGAAACCTAAAAAAGTATTGAAGACAGCCTTTAAAAAGCTCTCTCATTACCCCTTCGGATAAACCTTTTCTTTTAGAATAACGCTGGCCCCTTTCCCCCATATCCAACATCGCTTTGCCCCGAGAAAAGCGATCCTGATTAGCCTTCTGATGAAGCCACTATGAAAATTAAGATAACGAGCCATTTCTTTCTCCAATCTGGGAATAGTATCTTCTGTGATCCACCGCAAAGCTTCCATGCGCTCTTCCTCTATTTTCAAAAACATATCTTGGTCTACACCGGCCAGCTCTCTTAGCAGTTCTTTGGCACCAAGTATTTTAAAGGACTTTGAGTGTATTTGTTCAAGGATAGCGAATACATTAGATTCTTTATCGAACAGAAACTGCGATTCTCTGGACGCCTTTATGAAAGCTTTCTGCAACGTATTAAACTGCTCTTTTGCGACGGATGGATCGAAGCGTAGCAAGGCTTGGTAGAAATCCAAGGTCTTGGAATATATGTCGAACCGCCTATTGTAAAGGTCAAGGCGCAATTTGTCTTTATTAATTTTCAACTGCCACCAAAGTATCCAGGCAACAAGAACAGGCGTCACAATAGGCATCATTGTCATCAAATGATCGAATACGTCTTTAAGCAGCAATGAGCAGGACATACATTCTTCCTCCTATGTGTACAATATTATTAATTAAGTTAACCCGCATATGAAAACGCATTTCCACTCTCCCCCATCCTCACCATCGTCTTCCCCCAGGAAAATCGATCCTGCGTCTTATGAGGAAGCCAGATTGTGCCCTTGTAGGCCATTATTGCATTCATTCTATGCTTATGAGAGGTTCTTTGTAGCGAACCCCATCTTTATCGAGCAGTCTATTTGTAAGCCCTGCCTTCTGGCGCGATGCCAGAAGTGAAAAATTGTTTCATAGGTTTGGTTCACTGTTAGGCTAAGCAGTTTTTTGAAGCGCTTCTTGGTGAATCTTTTGATGGCCATGTTTTTTAGAATGCCGCCTCGCTTAATCCCTCAAAGAACCAATCATTGTGGGTCAACCCCTTTGCCACCTCGGACACACCATACGTAGGCGCCGTTGACGTTGTTCTTAGCAGCCACATTGTCTGTGGTGCCCTCGATGAAGTTCACTATCCACGCGAGGGTGGTATCGAGAGCGTTGGTCGTAGCCGACCAGCAGTAGTTGAACCACGGCATAGTAGAGAAAGGATGGCCACTGGGGAGCGTAGGTCCGATAGTAACTGATGGATCCACAAGGCTCGCCAACTCCTGTATTGTGGGAAGCCTCCACCCCAAGCGATTACCCTTCGTCAAGTTGTTGCAATAGGATTGGGCGCCTTCCCAAGTAGAAACGGTAGTGCTGAGCGACTGCTCCCAGACAAGGCCGGTCTCCTTATCCAAAACAGCCTCATTGTTCATGTTTGCCAGGACAATGAACCGTTGCTGTCCTGGTATCGTCTGGTCCCAAGAGGGAGGGACAGGATTCAAAGTCACGTATAGGTTGTTTGTCCCAGGGGAGATTGTGAATGTTGAATTTTCAAATGGGACCCACCCATTTCCGGGGGCCTCAACTACGACATCAATAGATGTGGTTCCGGCGGGTAGCGAGATCGTGGCTGGAGTGATGTTTTCGGTGTTGACGCCATCGATCCAGACCTGAGCACCGTTCGGGAAGGATGTAACTACCAATATTGGTATAGATGGTGGTGGTTTATGAGCCCCATAGGCAACTAAAGGTAGAGATACGACAACCAATACGACAACCAATAATAATCGTTTCATACTAGCCTCCTTTGATGAACAGGATACTGTTTAGTAAGAGTTCAGAAGCTCGGCTGGTCGGCTGCAGTGCCTTGTTAGGCATCGGCCAGCACGGCCCGAGCCGCTGCTAACGCCTGTTCCATAATATCCTCAAGAAATACTTTACCGCTCCCACGGGCTTCTAGAGCCGAAAGGCAGTCGCGGGCAATTCCGAGCGTTTTAGCCTCCTGCAGGCGTTCCCTCTCTATCGCGTCGAATATGCTCCGAAGGATATCAAATCGAAATACCAAGCGTGAAGAGTCATTAGGGTCTCCACCCACAGAAGTGTGTATAATCCTCGAAAATGGGCGTTGGAATTTGTTCCCAGGGATTGGGGCGGCGAGAATGGAGTGGTGGGCTGTAATGTTGCGCAATGCCTTTATGAACTTAAAGAAGCTATCCTCATTCAGGCGCTTTCTAGTATCTGGCTTTAGCATATCCTCAACCGACACCAGCGCAAATAGAAAAGCGTCAAAACAGCACACCATGCCGAAATACGAATCTATCGGAGGCCCACAGTGCTTAACGTATCCCTGCAAAAAATACTCTGCCTCCGCTATGCGCAAGCTAGCTGGACTTTGACGCGCTAGTTCTTCCTCATTCATTCTACGCTCACGAGGGGTACTTTGTAGCGAAACCCTTCTTTGTCAAGCAGTCCAGCCTTGTAATCGCTCAACAGCCGTGCGGCGGTGGCCGGAGACACTTTTGAAAGCCTGGCGACGGTTCGGACACTTTGCCCTATATCTTGATCATAAATCTCAATGACCCGCCTTATCTCCACCGGTGTCAAACCTTTTCTACCGAGCTTCTTCCCCTTCTTCAAAGCCTTCTGAAGACCTGCCCGAACCCTCTCCTTAATTCTTATCTTCTCTTGTTTGGCTAAGGTCGCCAAAATAGCTATGATCGCGTCCTTAAATACACCAATGGTATTCAGATACGGTTCGGTATAGCTGATGAAGCCTACGCCGATGGCTTCCAGCTGCGACAAGTAGTTAATCGTCTCTTTGGCTCCTTCCCTCGTGAAACGATCAAGCGCCCAAAAGAGGACGATCTCAAACTGTTTCCGGCTGGCATCGAGGAACAGTTGCTTGAACTGCGCACGGTTAGGATTCCCCCCGCTGTCATAGTCGACATATTCCCGGTGTATATCGAACCCTTGCTTATCGGAGTATGCCCGGAGCTGCAACAGTTGATTATCGGCCTCCTGCTTGTCTCGGGTTGAAACCCGCGCGTAAATCGCTATGTTCATTCAGTACCCCCTTTAGCTTAGTTTTAAACGCCGAAACACAGTTCTCTTTATGCGCAATCTTTCAGAAAATCATCACTGCCATAAATAAGTTTTCCTTTGTCATACACTTGTTCTCTCAAAATAAAAGAGATAGTCTTTCTTAGTGCTGCTCCTGCGAATAGGGAGATATCTGTTAAATGGAACAGGCATATTTTGATCCTCCCGCAATAATCGACTTATGGGCGCTTTGCCAGCGCTCTATCTACTCTCGCGTTCCTCAGCTTGGAGATCTCAGACTTATCCACGCCTTTATACCGTGGCAATATCGTTGTGGGTCCACACTGTATTCCCAGAGTCTGCATCTTCTTATCCCGTTTCATCCTTTTAACGCGGTATTCGAAGCTAAGCGCCTCACGCTTGTTCTTGCAAGGCAGGACTTTGAGCAGTTCAAACGGCAGGTGACCCCGGACATATTTGCTTCCCCGGCCTTCAGAATGAGCCTTCAT
>JBKQMP010000116.1:0-16062 GCA_052146665.1 Dissulfurispiraceae bacterium | reverse complement strand
GAACAACTGCCGGCCTGGTACCCGCCTGTTTGTGACCTAGAGTTGGGTCTAAACTAAGCAGGATTATATCTCCGCGTGTGGGAATAGAACTCATCAGATAAGCTCCTTTCCAACAGGGCCCCCAAAGTCTACCTCGGTGTGCCGATTCTGTGGGGTAATCCCCTTAACAAGCTCTTCTAATGAATATTCTTTTTTTCGTATAGGCTTGATAATAACGCCATCCTCGGTTTCATTGACCTCGACATGGGTGTCCACGTCAATTCCCTTTTTCTTGGCAAGAACGCGAGGAATTCTGACCCCAATACTGTTGCCCCATTGTGCTGCCTTAACAATCATAGATGCCTCCTTCCAATTAGATATCAATAGTATATCCCATGGATATACATAACATCAATACTGCGTCACACAATCCAATCTGGGTGCGATTCGATTTCAACACGCTAAGCCACAAACTTGCCATTACGAACCTTCTTCTCATATTTAGTAGCAAGCGGTTTAGAAACTTTGAAGACTCCCCCAGCGAGATGCAGGAAGACATTGTGATTGTCAGCGGTGTGTTATCAGCGGACGTTGTCTGCAGACATCACGGCTGATATCGTCAAGGCCAGAAGTTATTCAGATGCTTTCTGATCAAAGAGGTGTCTTTTAGAGCGTTTGGCGTCATTAATACTTGTAAGTCAGTATAAAGCCTTTTTCGATATGGTGTGAATTTCAGAGCGAACTCTGAGACGGCCGGAAGGCAGCGTGATACGTGCCAAGTTACTAGGACCGAGCGGAAGCTTGGTTAAATGGTATCCAAGTTTCATCGAGACCGGCGGTTTTGTGTTATTATAAAACATGTGTTCGAATATGAGGCGGCTGATATTATTTGGCGTGTGTATCATTCTAATGGCTGGCTTACAGCCTGTGCTTCCATCTGTTGGGACTGCGGCACAGAGACAGGACAAGGCAGCCGAATTTGAGTTGCAGGACATAAATGGGCAGCTCCATCGGCTTTCCGATTATCGCGGGAAGGTGATAGTGCTGAACTTCTGGGCAAGCTGGTGTCCGGAGTGCGTTGAGGAGATGCCATCTCTGAACACCCTCTATGAGAAATACAAGGGAAATGATTTGGTTGTTCTTGGTATTTCTGCAGACAGGTCGCTGGAGCCCGTTAAGCGGCTTTTAAGCAAGACGCAAGTGAAATATCCTCTGATGTTAGATACAACCGGAGGGGCATTGTTGAGGCGTTACACCATCATCGGGCTACCCAACACTGTTGTTATAGACAAGAATGGCTTCATCGCAGAGAGGTTCATCGGGAACACTGATTTCAGCGCACCGGTGATTGAGACAAAGATAGAGGCTCTCATGAACCAAGTGCAGAAAAGGTGAAGACACGCCGGACGCTGTTGATAGGGCTTATAGCGGCCTGAATGTCGGCAGCTTTGACAACGAGCCTTTTGTCATTTACTAGGGCCGCCCACCATATTATCTGGAAATAGAAGCCAGATCCTCGATAAGATGATCTCAAAGCGGCGATCTTAAGAAAATCCGTCTTAGACACCTATCCCAGAGAATCTGCACGACGACCTGTACGATATCATCGCGCAGATGAACAGTCAACGAAAAAAAACGTCGCCGTATTCACTATCCTGGCGCCTGAGGAAAAGCAGGAGTTCTAGAGTGCCTTCAGGCGGGATGGATTTGTCGTAGGCGGCGCACACTACTGAGGCCAGATGACGGCCCCGGTCAGAACACACTAGAAGTTCTGTGCGATATATTTGATCGCCAGCAGGACAATGATCAGGCCGAGAATCAATTTGATGTAACGTTGAGGGACAAACTTCTGACAGCGGGCGCCCAGGTAAATGCCGACCGTCCCGCCGATGCCGAAGAGAAACCCAAGGGCCCAATCAGGCGATGTGGACAATCCGTTGGCAGCTGGAATCACGCTGTAGAATAAGACGCCGGCAAAGGAAGTGATGAAGGTTCCCATGAGTGCAGCACCGGCGATTGTATAAACTGGCAGTTGGAAGACCGCCACGCAGAACGGGGCGATGATCGCGCCCCCCCCTATGCCATAGGCGCCTCCTATAACGCCGACAACGAAGGCGAGGATAAACATTCCTATGGTGCTGTATGAAAAGCGCTCCCCCCAAAACTCATATTCAACTCTGCTCATCGATACGGAGATCGATTTGACTAGGGCATCTGCGGGCAAACCGGAGGCGACTTTAGACTTCAGCTCTCTCTTAATCTCTTCAGACCTCTCCTTGAATTTCTGCTCAAGGGCCTTGTTGGCTGCACCCTTTGCCCTGGCCTTTCCGGTGAACTCGTAAAGAAGTCTGCAGCCTATGTAAAATAACACGCAGCCGACAAAGAGTTTGAATGAGCGCGGGTCCGGAAGATACTTGATTCTGAGAAAGTACCCGATGAAGACACCGGGAAGGGTGCCGATTATGATGACCCACGTAAGGGGCCACGCCATGCGGCCTTCCTTGATGTAGCGGTATACACCGCTGGGGATCGCAACAATATTGAAAATAAAGTTCGTCCCGCTCACCGAAGGGCTTGTGTAGTTCAAGACGCTTACCTGGAAGGGGAGCAGGAGAAAGGCGCCTGACACTCCGCCCATCGACGTAAAAAAGGAGACGACCATAGCAACGAGGGGAGGGATTAGGACATTAGTCCTGACGCCTGATATGGGAAAAACCATGTTTAGTGCATCAAACACCCTTTCCTCCCCTTATCCCTTTACCTAAAAGGGTCGCGTGGAACAAGTTTAGCAGAAAGAAATGGATAAAGATAATGTACTTTTTAAAAGACCCGATTTATTTTCTTAATAAGTAAGCAACGCCGAGTATTTGTCGTCCTTGAGTATGCTGTCCCTCTCGCCCTGGGCGATGATCCCTCCGTTATCCATCAATGCGATGTGGGTGATCGAAGGGATCAAATCTTCTGTCCGGTGCGTGACGAAGATGATCCCCGTGCCCCGCTGTGACAGGCCCTCTATGAAAGTCAAGAAGTCCATCCTGGCGGCCGCATCGAGGCCGCTGCATGGTTCGTCAAGCACAAGTATATCGGGGCTGTTGACCATCGCCCTGGCAATAAGTATCTTCCTTAACTCACCATAGGACATCTGCTGCATCTGCTTCTTTATCAACTGCTGAAGTTTGAAGGATCGGATCCACCGGCGGGTAATCTTTTTTTGCTCCGCCGTCACCTCAGCGTATAAGCCGATGCTCGACGAGAAGCCCGACTCGATAACTTCCTCCCCGGTGCCGTTGTAAGCGTAATTAGCCTGTAATTCTGATGAGACGAAGCCAATTCTTTTCTTTGTCTCCCAGATGCTCTCTCTTTTATCCGTTCCGAACCGGTGAACTTGTCCGCCAAAGGCGGGACGGACGTCGCCAGTGATTAACTTAAGGAGCGTCGATTTGCCGGCACCGTTTCTTCCCAGAATGGCCCAGTTCTCACCACGGGTCATCTGCCAGTTGATCCCGTGAAGTATCTTTTTATTCTGTAAGTAAACGTCTGCATTTCTGATTTTTACCATGCATTCCTTATTGTTCTCTGACGGATCCGTGAACCGAGGGGCATGATTTGCGGAAGAAAGTATGATGGCGTCATTAAGAAAAGAATAGTTCAGTGCTTCTGATATATGTTTCCCTGTAAAGACTTTCTCCCTTTTCCCCTGATGGGTTATCCTGCCGTCCTTCAGGAAAAGGACGTGCGTGATCGGAGGTATCAACTCCTGCACCCTGTGGGTGGCAAAAAGGACCTGTATGCCCTTATGCGCTATCTCTTCGATCAGCTCCAGTATCTTTCTTCTCGTATAGACATCGACCCCACTGCAGCACTCATCCAGTATGATGACTTTTGGATTGCCGACCAGCGCCCTTGCGATGAGGATCTTTCTGGCCTCTCCCTCTGACATTTGAAGGAGACTCTTATCTCTCAGGTGCTCCAGTTTCAGCATCCTAATTATATTGTCCACAGACTCGATTTCCGCCTTTTTCGGCTGATCGTATAGCCAGACGCTGTCAAAAAAGCCGGTGTAAATCACTTCCTGGCCGCTCAGGTCCCAGTTGTACCTGGTGTATGCGTCCTGCCTTTCGGGTGAAACGAAGGCAATGTGCTGCCTGATTCCCAGGGGAGTGTTCTGCGACTTGTTGTTGAAATGGTACACTCTCTTGCCGTTACTCTTGGGGTCCGGCCATATGTCACCCTTTATCAACTTCAGAAGCGTCGACTTCCCGGATCCATTCGCGCCGATAAGCGCCCAGTGCTCGCCCGGCTGGAGCCGCCAGGATATGTCAGTGAGTATCCTTTGCCCGTTGAGCGAGACGTCAACATCCTGGATATCGATAAGGTTCTTATTCATGGTGACCTCTTTTGATAATATTAAAATCATTGCGCTCAAATCAATCAGGGTTTTTTATCTAAATCACATGGGGCTGCCTGCGGTCAGATTATTCGCCCGAAGATAACCGTTGATTTTTAGTGGGCATATGCTTAAAGTTAAGTATGGCGAGGCCAAAAAAATGTAGAAACATAAGATGCAAACCAAATGCGCACTATTTCAAGCCAAGGGGCATTCCGCTCACAGAGCTCGAGGAAGTGTCTCTGAGCCTTGACGAATTCGAGGCGATCAGGCTTGCAGACTATCAAGGCCTTTATCATGAAGAGGCTGCGGCCAAGATGATGATCTCCCGTGCGACATTTGGCCGCATACTGAATTTGGCCAGAAGCAAAGTGGCCGAAGCGCTCATCCTGGGGAAGGCTTTGGAAATAGAAACGCGCATCGACAATTCGGTGGGAGTCGCTAAGGATGAAAAACCCTAGAAACAGACTGCTCGCAGTCGCCCTGTTTTGCGTAGCCCTTATTTTCTCTTTTTATTCCTTTGTGCTTCTTAACCATATGTTGATGCATGACCACTATCTTTTCGGCCACTACCCCTATTTCTCCCACCAGGTCCTGCCTTTGATCCTGACCGGGCTCGTCACCCTGTTTTGCATCGCCATGGGAATATATTTACTATTCAGAGGCAAGCAATGAGACGAACGGCTTTGTCAATATGAAAGAGTATCTTTCGCTTTTTTTGATTATTTGGCTTTGCCGAAGTATAATGTGTCGGGTGTCAAAACGCGATGAGGCTACGCGTGGATGGTCGCAAAGACAGATACCTCACAGTGTTACTCATCAGATTTGGCAAGTTCTTTGACCTCACGCTGCCTTAGATGCCGAAGAAAGGAAGAGTTGTGGGAAAAATAATATTTGAGAGCCAAGAATCCATGGTCACGATATTGAATCCCTTTAAGGATTTCAAGGAGGACCTTCATAGGGTGGAAATACGCAAGGACCCACTCCTGGGTGATACCAGCATGTATAATCGCTACATGAAGGAAAAGGTGAAATTTTTTTTTAAGGACAATGATCCTGCGCTCATAAAAGAACTGGTTGAGACGACCGCTGAGACCTGTCTTTTTTGTGGCGACGCGATTGAAAGGAACACCCCGCGGTTCCCCGCAGGCCTTGTCCCGGAGGGGCGCATCAGGATAGGTGAAGCGGTGTTATTCCCGAATCTTTTTCCGATTGCGAAGTACCATGCAGTCATTGTTCTGAGCAAGGCGCATTTTCTGGAGCTTTCAGGTTTCACCGCTGAGATGATACGCTGCGGTCTGGAGGCTGCCAGGAAATTTGTGAAGGCGGTGTATGGTCAGGACCCATCTGCCCTGTTTGTTGCAGTCAATGCCAACTATCTTTTTCCCGCGGGCGCCACATTCGTGCATCCCCACCTCCAGATGATGGTCAGCCCCGTTGCCTGTTCATATCACGAGCGACTCCTGAAGGCCGGACAGGACTATTTCCAAGAAAATGAGTCATGCTATCATACTGACCTGGTCGCTGAGGAAAGCAGGATCGGATTGCGCTACGTGGCCCGGGAGGGCGGGTGGCACTGGCTGACGGCGTTTTCTCCGACGGGCATCAACGAGGTCATTGCTGTGCACGAAAGGGAGAGCGATTTTGTATCCCTTTCTGAAAAGGACCTGGGAGATCTTGCCCGTGGAATTTCCCGCGTCCTCGCATTTTACGAAGGCCTCGGTCATCTAAGTTTCAACTACTCGATCCTTTCGGTGAAAAGCCCTCTGCATGAGAAGAGCTCGCGCTGCCTGTTGAAGATGGTTACCAGGCAGAATGTTTATCCCAACTACAGAAACGATGACTATTTCCTGCAGAAGCTGCTTCATTCAGAAGCGATCATTAACCTGCCGGAGGATCTGGCTCCGCAACTGAAGGCAATCTTCAACAATTAGGCCACAAGGGAGGTAACGGTGTTTGAGCTTGATATTCCGGGTTTTGGACCGGTCAAATTGGAACATGTGGTGTCCGATTTCACGGGGACGCTGTCAGTGGACGGGACTCTGGTACCAGGGCTCAAGGAGCGCTTAAATAGGATTGCGGAGTTTCTGAAAGTGCACATACTTACCGCTGACACCTTCGGCAAGGCAAGGGCAGAGCTCGAGGGCGTCAATTGTTACATCAGGATCCTCGAAGGACAAGCCCATGATGTGCAGAAAGAGGATTATGTGAGACAGCTCGGTCCTGACGCTGTCGTTGCCATTGGAAACGGAAATAATGACAGGAGGATGCTCAAGGTTGCAAAGATAGGCATTGCCGTTTGTCTTGAGGAGGGGTGTGCTACGGATGCCATTACGTCGGCGGACATACTGGTCACCTCGGCAGAGGGCGCCTTCGATTTGTTTCTCTTTCCAAAAAGGCTGAGGGCGACTCTGAGATTTTAGTTTGTCTTGCGGTGACGCAATGCAGGCAGGCTGGCAGAACGGCTGAAATCGACCAGAGGGAGGCAGAGCTGATATTGAGTGACAAGAAAATGTCAACCCATTTTCACGTAATACGACATTGTGCTAAGGAGATGCTGTTTCAGTTATCCGAAAGAGCTTAAGTGGGCTCATGTGTTTCAAGAAATGAAAAATTTCAGAAAAGACGGCAAGCACTTTGGGCGAAGGTTGTTTCTGAAAGCATCTGGCGCGGTCGCTTTTTTACTGGGGACCCCTTCATGGGTCGGGGCTTTTTTCCTCGAAGAGGAATTCCCGGTCAGGACAGTGGAAAGGGAGAACTTCAGCTTTGACGCAAAGACGGGCTCGGTGCGCTCAACAAACAAGAAGATCGAAGGGCCTTACCAACTGCTGGTTGATGGACTCGTCAAAAAACCTGCGAAGCTCTCCTATCAGGACCTGAGGGCTTTGCCCCAGATTAGCCAAGTGTCGGATCTTCATTGTGTCGAGGGGTGGTCCGTGAGCGATGTCAAATGGGGAGGTCTTCGATTCAAGGAAATTCTTAATAAAGTACAGCCCACATCGGGCGCACAATATGCCATCTTTCATTCCCTGGGTGAGACTAATTCGAGACCTCAGGGGCAAGGGCACTACATCGAGTCAATGTCTCTTAAGGATCTGCTGGATGGGCAGAAGCAATGTCTCTTAGCCCTTGACCTGGATGGTAAACCGCTTTCCCATGAGCATGGATCGCCAGTGAGGCTGGTGGCGCCTTACAGCCTGGGATATAAGAACATCAAGTATGTGACAAGGATCGAGTTTTCTGAAAAGCCTCGCCCGGGATGGTGGACACTGGCCAATCCCATCTATCCGGTCGATGCGCCTGTTCCGCAGAACCGGTTGAGGAAACGATAATCTTGTCGTGTAACACTTATAGCCCGGTCGTTATTATTAACCTTCTCGGTATCTTTAGGATCTTTTATAATCATATTGAGGTCAGCAAAGACGGGAAAACTCCAGGAATGAGTCTTGGCCTTGCAAAAGGCAAGGTAGGCGTAGAAGACATTGTTCACTATGCCTAATCCTAGAGTAATTTGAGGGCAATTATGTTTAAATAATAACGAGCATACTGATCAGGAGGTATAGAATGCGTCTAGCACCAAGAATTGTGGCAGATAAGGATAGACGGTTCGGGAAACCGGTAATAGAAGGGACCCGCGTACCGATCGATTTAGTCTTGGGGAAGCTTGCGGCGGGCATGACCTATGAGGAGGTAATGCAGGAGTACGCCATCGAAAAAGATGACATCCTTGCTGTATTGGATTATGCTTCGAAGCATCTGGCTGAGGAAGAGCTGAGAGCGACTGCCTGAGATGCTCAAATTCCTTGTCGATGAGGATATGCCAAGATCTACGACACAGATCTTGAAAAACATTGGTTTCGAGACGTTTGACGTAAGAGAGGTCGGGCTGAGGGGCAAGAGCGATAACGAGATATTTGTCTTCGCTCAGGAAAACCACGCTGTCATCGTTACCGCTGATATCGGGTTCGGCAATCTATTGCGCTATCCTTTGGGCAGCCATGCCGGGATAATAATTGTCCATGACCCAAATGAAATGTCCAATGTCACAGTCAATGATAACCTGCGAGAGTCCTGTCTTATCCTTTCCGAGCACGAAATACGTGGCAACTTAGTGATCCTTGAGCCGGGCAGGATAAGGATAAAACGCTTCGACTAAATCCACCACTAGTAGTGTCAATAGTCTTTCGCACTTCCATCAGATGACCTGAATCCAGTTTGCCCTATGCCGCGAACTGCGAGACCAACAAATCTGTCGATATGTGCGATACTCTGCCAGGTCATCGAACGTTCCATAATCTGAAGCCATGCATCCCTATGCGCTTCAAGTATCCTTATCTTTACAGTAAAAGGCTTGATCAGTTGGCCCCTGGAACCCAAAAGTTATCTGTAAGGATCGCGCCATTATGGCCTCAGGACCTCGGAGGCAGGGCGCTTTTTAAGGAGCATGGATAACGAATGAGGGTTGGGGCACCCTGCCATGTGGGGTATTAAGAACATTAAGTATGTAAGCAGGATCGAGTTTTCCGAAAAGCCTTGTCTGGGCTAGTGGACACTGGCCAATCCCATCTATCCGATCGATGCGCCTGTTCCGCTGAACCGATTAAGGAAACGATAATCTTGTGGTTAACCCTCGGCATTCCTGAAGCTTTCCCGATTTTTTTTCATTCTCTGCCTCGGACGCAGTGCTGCCAATGCGGTTAAATAATCCCTGAGGCCATGAAGTAAAGTCTCGGTGACCCTATTTTTGGCTAGTAGTGTGGTCTATCTTACATTTGACAAGAGTGGCAGTACGTTGGCAGAGTCCGACTTATTCTAATACCTGTTATGCACTTAAAACGAGTGGCTCTCTATCATTCACACTGATATCTGCTATAAGGCTGAGCGAGATTGAATAACGGAGCAAAAAACCACCAAGTATCCCAATACCTTTTCACACCAGAAAAAATTATCAAAAAGGGCGAACTTATTATTGATTTTCGGCAGTGAAAAATCTATAAACAAGTAATGCTAATCAACGATGGAGGAGGCTGCGATGAAACGTATTAAACTAAAGATCAGGGATTTAAAGGTGGGAATGAAGATAACGGCTTATTTTTGCCTGGACGCCTCGATGAAAAAAACCTCGAAGGATGGAGAGGACTATCCTATACTGGAACTTTCCGATGTGAGCGGAACTATTCGAGGCTTCATGTGGAACGGCATCACTGTAGCGGAATGGATCCAACCATACGCAGTGGTCGAGCTGATGGCTACCGAAACGAGCTGGGATGGTTACTTGACTCTAAACTTGACATCCTCACCGGCCTTAAGGCCGATGATTCCCTGGGGAAACAGCAGCAGGCTCATTGAGCTCGTGCATACTGTCTCTGGTAGGTTCCCGCTTCACAGAGGCCCTTTGAGAGCCGCACTCTCCACAGGCTTCAATTCGGGGCTGCCCGCCCCTACTACATGGAGTTTTAGTTTCTTTGGGTCAGGTCAACTATCCAGCGGTATTGCTTGGTTTTCGCTCGCCGCAGGAGAATACTCCAACAAAACACCTGACTATTTTGGTATCGATTTTACGTTGCCAACCATGACTGGCAACAACCGCAGACCGATTGTCAAAGAGCGTTGGTATTATTCTAAAGAAACTGTTTCACCAAAGTATAGCAACGGCACGCCTTATATCTCCGCCCTGAAGGACGGAGTTTTACGGCGTTTGCCTGATAAACACAATAACAACGTGCTCAATTCTGGTGATATTCTTTCTCAATATTAATAGGCTTTTGCCGCCAACATAGCCTATCCCGACCATCAACGCCATAGTAAAAAGTGAGGAAAAGGCATCGGTTATCAGAAACTTAACCGACGACATTCTTAGAACACCAGCCGCAAGGAATATTTGAGCCCTTAGCCCAGCCAGATGTCTCCCAAACAGAACGATCAGGACACCTCTCTTAGCAAACATCTCCTCGAGTTTTGAGAGCCACTGGCTTGATAGGACCTTACGGAATCTCTTGTGAACTACAATGGCGCGCCCATATTTCTTTCCGAAGGCATATAGGAGAAAATCTGATATCAACAAGCCAGTATAAACAGTCAGTATTGCCGGGACAGGTTCCACTATGTCATGTGAAATTAGGAATCCGCATAACACAAGAATGGAATCCTCAGGGATTGGCAGGCCGATGCTGCCGAGTATAAGTAAAATAAACTGGCCGATATAAGGGAAATGATTAGTCAGTGTTGAAATCAAGTTCATTAGTTATGATGAGGGAGAGATCGCATTTTGAATCGGAGATAGTCGCAGGTGTCTTTTCTGGAAAGTGGAGCCTTTTTTTCAGACCAATGATCGATCACGTCCGATATTATGAGAATAAATTCCCCCCGCGTCTCCGTCTTGAACAACTCTTCGCGAGTCTTTATTTATAGCTACTTTTTCTTCACTCCAAAGGATCAAATGCACTCAATGATGAGGGTATGCATTTTGATCGATGAGTCACCTTTTAACTATACATAAAAGATTGCGGTTGTGGAAGATTGTTTATATTTTTCTGCACATCTGTCACAATAGCACCAAAGAAACTGCCGGATGAAACCATAAAAAAAATCAGCGTTGAGCTCATAATTACCCCTTACGGATTGTGGTAAATTAGAAATGAGCTAAACGAGACTTTTTTTAGATATAAGCTAAATGCCTGCTCCGATGGTGGATGCATTAACGAGGCAGGAAAGCAGGGAGAATTACTGAAAATCTTTATGACATGCGAGGCTTTTTGTGTTAACCAGTCATGGTCTTAAAAAAGCCCTAAGAAAGGCGGTTAGTGTCTGATATCATGAGGATTGAGCACTACTCCTGGGGAACAATTATCATAGAGGGAAGAGCTTACACATTTGATTTGGTCATCTACCCCGATAGGGTGATGCCCTCCTGGTGGAGAAAGGAGGGGCATGAATTGCACATGGATGATTTGCACGATGTCGTTGAAGCAAAACCGGCTGCAATTATCATTGGTACGGGCTTCTATGGGGCTATGAGTGTCCCGGCTGAGGTCACAGCTACGTTAAGGTCAAAAGGGATAGATGTTCGCGTCATGAAGACCGCGGAAGCCGTAACTCTATATAATGAGTTGTCCGCTCATACCAAAACCATCGCCTGTCTTCACTTAACATGCTGAAAGGTCTCAAGTACGTTTCCAAGAGGAGTTAGGCTGCCAGGGTATCGTCGTTGGGCATCTGGGCCACCTCATGGCGGCGAAAAATGCTACGGGGCAGGAGGACTCAGGAATATGATTCACTACTGATGCCGATGAAAAAGAAAATGAGAGTGCAGATGAGAATGGGCTGACTGTCCATGGAAATGGACATGTTCATGGATAAGATTGACCTTCAGCAATAACTCTTCATCAGCCAATATCGTATCAGGTCCTCCTATTTTTTCGATTCGGTGTTCTTCAGAGAGCACTGCCACTGTCGTCTCAAGTTCACCGACCAATGAAAGATCGTGGGTGGCAATGATGATGGTCTTGCCAGCCCCATTCAGGGCCACGATGAGCTCCAGGAGAAAAACCTGCGTCCTGGGGTCAAGACCGTTGGTCGGTTCATCGAAAATGAGCACCTCGGGATTCATGGTCAGCACTGAACCAATAGCGACCTTTTTCTTTTCTCCGCCTGACAACATATAGGAGGGGCGGCTCTTCAAATTCTCAATCTTAAGCATCTGCATTACTTCAAATGTCCTATCAAGGGCGTCCTGCTCGCTCAGGCCCAACTGCAGAGGGCCGTACATCAGTTCGTCAAGGACGGTAGGACAGAAGAGCTGCACATCAGAGTCCTGGAAAATATATCCTACCCTCTCCCTGAAGAACTTTAGGAATGCGCTAGCTCTCAATGATGATTCCGAGACTTCGTGGCCTTTAAAAAAAAACTTCCCACTGCCAGGATGTATCAGACCGCCCATGATTTGCAGAAGCGTTGATTTGCCGCTGCCATTGGAGCCGATGATGGCAAATCTCTCTCCTTCCTTTATAGCAAGACTTACATCGCAAATGGCAGGAATCTTATCGAAGTAACTGTAGCATACCTTTTCAAGACATATGATCTCTTGCACGTTCCCCTCTCACATCCACAAAAATAAAACGCCAAAGAGTAAAAAGGCGGCGCCTGAAAACCAATCCACCGTGCGCAGCCTCTTGACTGTGGGTAGTTTTATGTTATCGGAAAAACCCCTCCCAAGCATAGCCTTGAAAACCTCTTCACACCGTATCCTGGTTTTCTTTAGCATGAACGCCATTCTTCCGGCGATCCAGTTTCTCGCCTCGGAATTACTCACTTGTCTAACCAATCTGCTTTTCTTCGCAAGGTGCATATCTTGGGCTGTTTTTGCGAAAATGAAAATATACTTGTAAGAAAGTGTGATAATCATAAGAAAGCTGTCCGGCACCTTTAGCACCTTGAGAGCCCTTATTATTTCAGAGAACGGCGTTGTATTTAGGACAAACAGTGAGAGGGTTAATGAGTTCATGACCCTTGAGGTGAGCATCATGACTCCATAGAGTCCTTCCCTAGTGAAGCCGATTACCTCCGGGATCTGGTAAATCCAGAACCTGTAAGGGCGTGAAAGGTGCACTATCTGTATTATGATGTCGCCTCCTGTGATGACATTCAAAGCGGAAGGCAGGGCCATAAGAAAGCCAAAGATGAAAGCCAGGAAAAAAACCCTCTTATA
This sequence comes from Dissulfurispiraceae bacterium, assembly GCA_052146665.1. Classification (GTDB taxonomy): domain Bacteria; phylum Nitrospirota; class Thermodesulfovibrionia; order Thermodesulfovibrionales; family Dissulfurispiraceae; genus JBKQMP01. Next base: position 2,989 of record JBKQMP010000116.1, on the reverse strand, counting down.
GAGATTTAGAATATCGAGGCGAGACAATACCGTCAAAACGAAGAAAAAAAAGGCAATCAAGATTTCCGGCCACAAGTCTTTTTTTAAACTTATAACAATTACATAGAACAGGAGAAACAGAACTTTTATCCTGGCATCGATTCTCTGAAAGAAATTATCCCTTGCGGCTGTCTCCCATTGTACATATCCTGTCTTGATCACATCAGCCAAATGATATAGGCCTTTTTCGATGAAGGGCATTCTTATACCCCCTGTGCCTCGTTCGAAGGGATCAGAGGAGGGTCTTTTCAAGAGAAATTCTGGGATATTATTTTTCATTCTTAACTATAAGTCTCGAAATCACATATATCACGATGGCCACTGCCAGTATCCCGATTATGCCAGAAGCGATATATGATATTATTTGGCTGGTCATGGAGGATTGTTCACCACCGAAGTTATAGTCAGGCACCGGGGCCTTCCACAGATCAGCCAATTTCTTGAATCCTTCCGGCATATAGCCGATTAGCTTTTTAAGTTCTGCCGGTCCCCATTCACCCCATGCACCTCCAGCTTTGAATCTTGCAGGCAGGATTACCCCGAGAGGCGTGAGGAGCGCAAGAACTATAAGACCTAGCCAGAGTTTCTTCTGATGTCCTGTCATCTCAAGGCTCCTTCGCTGTCAGCGCGTAGATCAAATTAGGCTCATGTTTAAGAAAATACCTGAATAGCAAAACGGTGATCACACCTTCAACAACGCTGAATAAGAGCAAATGTTCTAATGCCATGGCCGGAACGGCCACTGACAGCGGGTAGGGCGCATAGAGTGCTCTTCCGTCGGGCCCGCTCGCGATGAGGGGCTGAATCCCGAATTCACATCCGGTAAGAAATGCCGCAGCAGAAAGCCCGACGTACCCGGAAAGAAAGGCCGCGACAAGCAGCCTTTTACCGGAAGCAGAAGCTCCCCGTATGAGGTTAAAGACCCAGTACGATACAAAGGGCATCGCCACGGCCATGTTGAAACAGTTTGCCCCCAGTGCGGTTATCCCTCCATCTCCAAAAACGACTGCTTGAACGATCAGGCTAACAGACACGGCTATGACCGCTGTCCATGGTCCCAAAAGGAGGGCGATAATTCCAGCCCCGACTGCATGTCCCGTGGTACCGCCTGGGATAGGGATATTGAACATCATGATCAGAAAGGAAAAGGCCGCTGCCATCGCAAGATAGGGGATATGTTTAGTAGATAGCTCTTTCTTCAATTTCCTGAGTGCGACGGCCCAGAAAACAAAGGCTGCCCCATAAAAAGGCACATATGTCTGGGGACTTAAGTATCCATCGGGGATATGCACTAAAACCTCCATTTTATACCCTCGCGGATCCTTGTATCCGCGCTGGGATTACTTATACCGCCCATGACACCCAGGCTAAACTCACTCTTTTCCCTGAGCGACCGGAGCAGCCCGACAAGTGTGGATGCAGAGGTGTGTTCGATCAGATGACGGGATTTGCCGCCGCGCCGAGACCTCTCGAATCATCCCCTGCCGCGAATGTAAAGCTGGGCTCAAAAGCGCAGCTTAAGCCTCCTTTTCCGCAGAATATGCGTTTAACATCAAGCGAAAGCTCACCAATGCCGCCCACTGTTATCCCTGATTCATCCCCGGAATCATTGCGGTGCCAAGCTGCGAATTGGCTGCTGAGAACGATATCAGGGGTGTCAATGATTCCACGGGTCCACATTGTTGAGAGATCGATCGTCTTTGTGGTGATGGTCGCTTCTTCGTCTTGACCACATTCTCCTGGTATCTTGCTCTGAACATATCCTTGGCCCTGAGTCCCCGCGTAACCCGTGACGCGCGGAAAAGCTGCACTGGTTTGTCTTGCAAAGGATATGATGAGGGCCGAGATTGTGAGCAAGCAAATGAAAGTGCTGACTGCGAAAATTCTTCTACGCAACTTCCCAATGACTCCTCGCATAATTATGGTGCCATTATCGTTGTCATCGTGCTATTGCTACGATTAAGGAATATTACCTAAGATGCTTCCCTATTGTAGTTACCGAGAGCTTTCCGTGTTTCACCCCTTTTGTGCCTATCAGTCTGTCGGCTATAATCTTGATATCGTTTGCCCTGCCTCTTACGACTATCACCTCAAGGCAATTATGCTCATCAAGATGTATATGCAGAGATGAGATTATTGAATCGTAGTAATCGTGCTGAAGATCGGTGAGGGTGTCGGTGAGCTCTCTCTTATTATGAGAGTAAACAATCGTGATGGTTCCAACAGTATCGGCTGTGGCAGTCTCCCACTCCTCTGTCACAAGGGCATCCCTGATAAGGTCTCTTATGGCTTCACTCCTATTTGAGTAACCTTTCTTGTCTATGAGGCTGTCAAATCGTTCCAATAAGACATTGTCAAGTGAAACGCCAAATCTTATAATGGGCATAGTATTACCTTTCTAATATACGTGTTACTCTATCATTCTGTATGCTGTTTGTCAACGGGGGCAGAGTCGTGATGCTTCATCAAACAGAGTTCCTTGAGCACCTTTTATCTCCACAGGACAACAGGGCAAAATCCAGGGGTGCGCTGGACAGCCAGACATCGAAGATCACGGTAGCTTATACGGTTGTCAGTATGTCCATTCGGCAATTTGGTGGGCTGGATGCCTCTTGTCCAGACCTCCGACGACGAGGATCAGCGTTGTCCCCTTTAAAGGCAGGGCTTGAGTGACTTTACAGATACTGACATTTCCCTGTTGAAGCGACATGTTTTCCAAAAGTTCCCAAGTCTGCATCGTTGCCGAAAATGAGTAAAAGTTAATGAAGAATAGCTGGACAATGATCTTTTGCTCATGAATAGCAACGGCAGAGGACAAATATGTTCTGAACCACCCCATAGCTAAAGCCAGGGGGTTCCCACGGAAACAGCTACCTTTCCAGAACTCTCACCGCATCTGTGCGAGCATGCGGTTACAGCATTTCCGGCCTCGGCAGCTATCCTTCCTCTG
>JBKQMP010000115.1:0-8289 GCA_052146665.1 Dissulfurispiraceae bacterium | reverse complement strand
TTTTCTTCATAGGAAATGACCTCCTTTTAGGTTTTGATCCGCAATCAATTCTAACTGGGGGTCGCTTCCTACTTCAACAACTTACAGGGGCATCTTCTATTCATATTCTATATAGACATATCGGGAGAGTTTAAAGAACCTAGACTCAGGACGACAACACAGAAACTTTGGGATATAATACAAGAGAATTGATGCTTGAGGATTACAAGATGGACACCGTAGTAGTAAAAGATACTTGGAAACAATACTGGATCCAGAATAAAAAAATAAAGTGGTTTCTTGATCATATGTCAAAAACCATCCTTGCTGAACTCTTGAGGAATTGTGGGGGAGTATCGAATACGAAGGTTCTAGAGGCAGGTTGTGGAAGTGGAGTGATATCCGCGGAAGTGGCGACATTCGGTGCAGATGTTCATCTGATGGACATTTCAAGAGATGCCCTTGAGGTTGCCAGAGCTTCTTTTTTCTCAAGAGACGTGCCTGGCTCTTTTATTCAAGGTGATATCTTTTATCCGCCGTTTGAAACGGAAACTTTTGATCTTGTCTGGAATGCCGGCGTACTGGAGCATTTTGGGGAAGAATCACAGTCAGTAATGATTCGGAACATCGCAAGGATAATCAAGCCAGGAGGTTTCTTTATTGTCTTTAATCCATATGAGCGGGCTCTTTTTTACAGAATTGGAAAAAAATTTGCGGAACGCAAGGGCATATGGCCTTACGGGCCAGAGATTCCCGTGAAGAGTTTGAGGGATAAGTGTATAGCGGCGGGCTTTACTGTTCTTCACGAATACCCCATATGTTTCGATGAAAACCTGCTTTTTATATCTTACGTGTCAAAATATCTAAAAAGCGTACTAAAATTAATGTTCAGACCTTTTTCGGAACAATTCCTAATAAAGACTTTTGGAGGCTATCTCCTAGCCACTGTGGCAGTGAAAAATAAATGATAGTAAAAGAGACCGATCAGCCTTTTTATTCTAATCAGTGCTATTGTCAAATCCACACACATGCGCAAAGGCCAGAGGCCCGTCGCCGGCATCATATAGCCGTGCACAAGCACGGGAAGCCATGCCGAGATTAACCTGCGACGAAATCAAGGCTGACATAGGAATATAGACTTTTTTTCAAAAGGTTATGAGTAAGCTTTCGTGGCATTATTGTAGAGTCAATTGCAATGGCAATAACATTCCTGGAAAAGCACGGCATCCAATCCAGAATGAAGGTTGCTCTGTCAGGCATCTGGATGAGCTGAGGCCATCCTTTTTTTGAATGTGGTTGACGCTGGCCGAGTTTTCAGATTCTTGCAGTAGGGCCTATTAACTTCTTGTCCCTGATTTCTGCATGAATATGATCCAATGTGGTAAAATAATGTTATTTTAAGGAGAGGTTTATGGAAAATTCAGTGGTTCAGCTAATACTTCAGGCAGGATACGTTGTCAAAGCTGTCTTGATTATCCTGCTCTCGTTTTCCGTAGTGTCATGGACAATTATATTCTATAAATGGCGTTATTTTTCAAGAGCTGACAAAGAGACGTATGATTTTTTGAGGATATATGACACTATGAAAAGTCCGAAGGAATTATTCTCTTCTTCAAAGAAATTTGATGTAAGTCCTCTTGCCAGTCTATTCAAGGCGGTCTATTCTGAGAAAGTATATTCCGACAAGGAAGAACTGGCGCGAATGCTCAGAAGGTACTCCGCCCTCGAGGCGGCCAAACTTGAGCGGTATCTCAACTTTCTGGCTACGACGGGCTCGACAACTCCCTTCATCGGCCTTTTTGGGACTGTTTGGGGAATAATGAATGCCTTCAGAGGCATAGGCGCGGCAGGTTCGGCATCACTTGCGGTAGTTGCCCCTGGCATCGCAGAAGCATTGATTACGACCGCAATGGGCCTCGTTGCGGCTATCCCGGGAGTCATCGCGTACAATTATAATTTGAGCAGGGCAAAGCGCATGATCATCGAGATGGAAGACTTTTCAGAAGAATTAGTCGATTATATACTTAGATAATATGAGAATCTCAAGAGATAGATCTGTTTTATCAGAGATAAATGTCACCCCTCTTGTTGACGTAATGTTGGTTCTTTTGATCATTTTCATGGTGACCGCGCCTCTGCTTCAGCAAGGGATCGATGTTAATCTTCCAAAGGCAAAGGGCAAAGAGTTACCTCAGGAAGAGAGAATCATGATTGTCATCAAAAAAGGTGGCTCTATTTTTATGAATGACAACCTCACATCAAAAGACGCTCTTTTGAATAAACTTTCCTCAATCAGCAAGCTCAATCCGAATGTCTATCTTAAAGCAGACAAAGATGTCCCTTATGGCTTGGTCGTAGAGATAATGGGAGACATAAAAGACGCGGGGATCGAGAAGCTCGGTATGATAACGGAACCTAAAATGTCGTTAAGATGAGATCGCCTACCTTATACGGGCCCGTCACATTTTCTCTTATTCTGCATTTATCGGGCATCGTTGTGGCGTTTTTGATTATCAAACATTCAAATATTTATGAGTCAGCCAAGCCTTACATTGTTTCTCTCGCTGACAATATTGAAGCGTCCGCTCCTAGTGGCGCTAGTCAGGCTCCCGCAAAGGAATTGGCGTCGCATAAGACCGACAAAACAACTTCTCCATTAATCGCTGCGAAACAGAAAGTCCAAGAAGATAAGAAACTGGAAAACGACAAGCTCATGAATGAACGTATAGAGGCATTAAAAGCAAAGAAGAAAATAGAAAAAATGGCCACCCTGCGAAAGCTCGTGGATGTTAACACGTCAAGAAATAGCGCCTCAAAGGATTTATCTCCACCTAAAGGAAAAAGCACTCTATCAGGAACCGGCGGAAACGCGTCGGGTGGCGGTGATTATTATTCACTGGTTGTGAGCAAGATTAGACAGCAGTGGATATATCCTGAGAGTATTGATAAAGATCTGGAGGCGATAGTGTCAATCAGGATAGCGGTTGACGGCCATGTCACCGTAGACAAGATAGAGAAGAGCTCAAATAACCTTCTCTTTGACCGCTCTGTATTGAGAGCGATAGCAATGTCGAGTCCCTTGCCTCCGCCCCGGCAAGAAATGGAAGTGGGGGTGAGATTTCGTCCATGAAAAATTGCCATGTCCCCAAGAGTACAGTCACAACGCAAGGGGGCACTGTGAGGATTTGTCTTCTCATTGCGTTAATGGTCGCCATCTTTTGTTCGGCATTTGCTGAGGTTGAAGCAAAGGTATATATTGACGTCTCCTCCCCGGGCGTCAAGAAGTTACCCATCGCAATCCAGAGCTTTCAGGGCGGTAATGAAATATCCGACATCATACAGGATGATCTGAATTTCACAGGACTTTTCCAATGTCTTGAGAATGCGGGTCAAATTGAGAGCGCCGAGCAACCCTTCAACGCGGCAAACTGGAGAGGCGTCGGTGTTGAGCTCGTTGTAAAGGGCAGAGTGCAATCACCTTCTTCAGTGATTGTTTCCGCATATGACGTGTCTGATGGCAAAGAGGTCATAAGAAAGGAATATACCTCTTCTAAAGATCTCTTGCGACCTCTCGCTCATAGCATTGCCAATGACATTTATAAAACCCTGACCGGGCAGCAAGGAGTGTTTCGAACAAAGATAGCTTTCGCCGGTGAAAAAGATGGTAGAAGAGAGCTCTATATTGCGGACTGGGACGGTCATCGTGCGCATGGTCTTGGCATCAAGGGGGACATTTTACTCTCCCCCCGGTGGGCGGCAGATGGGTCCAAGTTGTTGTATTCGGCCGAAAGGCGCCGTGAATGGGGTATTTTCATTCTCGATTTGAACTCCATGAGGGAAAAAAGCATCGTGTCTTCAAGAGGGTTGAATCTGTCAGGCAATTTTCTCCCTAATAACAGAGAAATCGTCTTTAGTTCATCGAGAGAAGGCAATTCAGATATCTATGTGGGCGACAGCGTCAGCATGAAAACAAGGAAGCTGATCACATCCCCGTGGATTGATGTTTCACCAGTGGTGTCTCCTGATGGGAAACATGTCTTGTTTGTTTCAAACAGATCCGGAAGCCCGCAGATTTATCTTGCCGATCAAGACGGTTTCGGCATAAGAAGATTAACGTTTCAGGGTTCCTACAACACTGCGCCAACGTGGTTTCCCGCGGGAGACAAGATTGCGTATGTGGCAATGGTAGGAGGAACCCATCAGATATTTGTGATGAAGCTCGATGGTTCAGGCTTAACTCAGCTGACTGATAAGGGCAGGAACGAGGAGCCGTGTGTCTCCCCTGATGGCAGATATATCGCCTTTATATCTGACCGAGACGGGACAAAAGGCGTTTTTCTTATGAGGACCGATGGTGAGGGACAGAAGAGAATTACAGCGAAGGGATTGAGGGCGGCCAGTCCCAGTTGGTCGCCTTTCTGAGGATGCCGTGTCAAAATGATGGATAAGTTCGATAAGAATAAGGGTTTAACTTCGGGCCTTTCGCATTTCAATAGAGAAGGAGAAGCCAGGATGGTCAATGTCTCTGACAAGTCCATTACTCATAGAGAGGCAATTTCAACAGGCTCTATCTCAATGAAACAGGGAACTCTTAAGCTAATAACGGAAAGAAAGATGGCAAAAGGCGATGTGCTCAGTGTGGCGAGAATTGCAGGGATCATGGCGGCAAAAAAAACGGCAGATCTGATCCCCATGTGCCACCCATTGGGCATCACCGCTGTCCAAGTCGATTTTGATATCGATAGAGAAAACAATAAAATAGTCATCAAAACTACGGTTGAAATCATTGGTCGAACAGGGGTGGAAATGGAGGCCCTCCTAGCGACTTCTGTTGCTGCTCTCACTATTTATGATATGTGTAAGGCGGTGGATAGGGGGATGGTGATCTCAGATATAATGCTCCTTGAAAAACGGGGTGGGAAAAGCGGGGTCTTTAAACGAGCCTAATGACCCTATCTTAACCGTCGCTTTTGAATCGATGCGGCTCATTCTGAAGCCATGTTTCACTTGTACCGTTCAACGGTAAACTTATATATTTCTACATCATCATCTGCCGGATCTATCCCACCTTTCATCTTTGCAATCCTCAACTGCTCTTGCACAGTATTAACACCTTCAAGATCAGGCAGCAATAACCCCTTGTTGTAATCTTTTACAACAATTATCCCATATTTTTTTGGATCAAGTTCTGAAGTGTCATTGGTCTTTTCGGGCTCGGACAGTACATCTACAGAATATTGTATGTCTTCGAGTTCATCTAACTGCACAGGGTTGAACCGCGGATCTTCTCTTGCCGCACATATTGCATTTTTGATTATTTCCAGCTGAATGTTATCTGTGCACGGCAGGAATGTGCCAATGCAACCTCGAAGCTGCCCGTGCTTCTTCAGACACACAAAAACGCCTGCTCGCCTCTGCATTTCTGGAGACACTTCCTTTTGCGGTAAAAAGACCTTCCTGTGATGCACATATTCTTGAATAGCCCGTTGGGCCAGTTCGACATAAGGATGCATATTATTTCTCCCTTTGCATAGCATATTCAGCCATATTGAGGATAATTCCCTTTTCAACGGAGGGGGGGAAAAAAGTCAATTCCGCCTTTGCCTCGTTGATAAGGCGCCACGCGGTATTGAGAGATTCATTAATTGTGTTATACTTTGAAAATAACTCAATAATTCGGTTTAATTTTTCTCTCCCACTGACATCTCTGTGTCCTTCTGATTTCCAATCTTTTGACGTTTCCTTGATTATGTTTCTCACTTCGTCTTTCTCTTTATCAGACGCAACTTTCAGGAGATTAATGAGAGGCATGGTAAGTTTGCCCTCTTCAAGGTCTTTGCCCAGGTTTTTACCAAGACCTTCCTGATTAGCCACGTAATCGAGCACATCATCTGCCAGCTGAAAGGCAATGCCTGTCTTCAGACCAAATCGTGAGAGAGCGTCTTCTATTTCTTCAGGCTGATTTCCCAGAATGGCTCCAATCCTGCACGCTGCCGAGATCAGGATGCCTGTCTTTGCAGATATAATCTTGAAGTACTCATCTTCAGTAACCTCTGGGTCTCCTACTTTGTATAACTGAAGGATTTCTCCTTCCGTCATGCGCGTTGTGGCATTTGACAACGCCTCCATTATTTTCTGACTTTTCTGAGCCACCGCACATTTGAGTGCATTTGAATACAGATAGTCCCCGACAAGAACGACTATCTGATTGCCCCAGAGGGCGTGTGCGGCTGGCCTGCCCCTCCTAGTCTCTGCGCCATCGATTACATCATCATGCAGCAGTGATGCTGTATGGATAGCTTCTATGATCGCTGCCAAGAGAGTCCTGTTGGCTCCCTTATAGCCGCAGAGGTCTGCGCTTAACAACAGGAATAGGGGCCTTATCCTTTTACCGCCGCTTCCCAAAATGTGCTTCCCTATCATTGGGATGAGGAATACGTTGCTACTAAAGATCTCAAGCAGTTGATGATCAACAATTTTGAGTTCTTCAGCAAAATGATCGAAAATTTCTTTCGCTGTCATAAAGTGACGCGAGTACACGACTCGGTGGTGAAGCAATCGCAAAGTAAGCTAATCATTTGGCGTAGTGAGGCGTATTGATTCAAGATCCAAATCTTCTCCCTGAAGTTTTTTCAGATCCCGTGGTTTGAATACCCCTTTCTCCGTGAAAAATCCGGAAACATATTTCGCTGGTGTTACATCAAATGCTAAGTTTATTATTTTTACCCCATTTGGTGCAACCCTGCGTCCCCCGAAGGTACTTACCTCCTCAGGATTTCGTTCTTCAATGGGTATGAGATCACCAGAATTTATGCTGAAATCTACGCTGCTTAGCGGCGCGGCAACGTAGAATGGTATTGCATGCTCCCTACATAGAATAGCGACGGTATACGTTCCTATCTTGTTGGCAACATCCCCATTGCTGGCTGTCCTATCGGTTCCGACAATAGCGAGGTCAATCATTCCTCGTTTCATTAACGCCCCGGCAGCGCTGTCTGTTATTAGCGTTACAGGGATATCCTCCTGCATTAGCTCCCAGGCAGTGAGTCGAGCCCCTTGCAATACCGGCCTTGTTTCATTTGCAATCACCTGTATTCTTTTCCCTTGTGCCTTCGCTATTAGCATAGGTGCTGTCGCAGTGCCGTATCCGCCAGTCGCAAGGCTTCCAGCGTTACAGTGGGTCAGAATGGTATCCCCATCTCGTATAAACTGCGCTCCCCATTTGCCGATGGCTTTATTTATCTCAATGTCTTCCTCAAGAATTTGTTTCCCTTCATCAATGAGGAGCTGTTTCAATTGCTCCACAGATTCTTCTCTGTGTTGGTAGAGGAGTCTTTTTATTCTCTCCACTGCCCAATATATATTCACGGCAGTTGGTCTTGTCAAGAGTATCGTTTCGAAAATTGGCTCAAGACGTTCCATAAAATCTTCGAACCTCTGGGCCTTGATACCCTGCCCTCCAAGGGCAATTCCCATTGCCGCGGCAATACCTATGGCAGGGGCTCCCCTTATCCAGAGCTTTCTTATGCCCTCTGCAACCATTTGAAAGTCAGAACATTCAATATAACTGACGTCGAGAGGAAGTCTGCTTTGGTCGAGCATTCTGACTTTACCATCTTTCCATTCTATCGTTTTGACCACTGAATTCTCCCGCTTCTTATTTAAAAAAATATGGATATAACAAACATCAGTGTCAGCACTATCATTGTCACCGTCATGGTCCAGGCAATCTTGGTGAACTACCCGCGACTGACGCTTTGCTTTCAGTCGGGGCTTCCTGATTCAACGACAAGGCTTACCGCATGAGGCTGGCGCCGCAGAGGCCCCTGCCTGCGCAGGTGTTTGCAGGATCCACCCCTGCCGTTCGGACCGCACCGGCCCTACCGTGTTACTACGCATCTTGGCGAAGGCCCTCTGCTCGACGTTACTGGCGGCATTCGCATCCCTTTCCATCTTACGGCCGCATTGAGGACACCAATGCATCCTCTCCGCAATTGTCTTAGTATAGCTTATTGTAAACCTTTCAACAATCCTTCCATTATTAGATATAATACACTTAACTTATTTGCCTTTTCTTGCTGTTTATTAAGACCATCCATAACAGGTGGAAAAGAACGGCAAGACCATGAAGAAACTGGAAGATAACCCAAATTCTGTGTTCATACATCTCGCAGGCGCTGGAGTCATAATCGCCCATGGACGAGCAGGGACGTAAGTGGATATCGAAGAAAGCTTCTTAAAAAGGCGTTACGGAGAATTTGATGGCCATCTTTTTGACATTATTTTTTGTGGTTTACAGCCTTTTGCATG